>NZ_JBVIFS010000009.1:105495-201297 GCF_055571215.1 Streptomyces sp. NPDC030995 | reverse complement strand
TATCCCCCCCCCCCCCCCCCCCCCCCCCCCCCCCCCCCCCCCCCCCCCCCCCCCCCCCCCCCCCCCCCCCCCCCTCTCCCTCCCCCCCCCGGGGCCTGGGGCGGAGCCCCAGCGGCGGCGGCGCACCCGCCCGCGACCCCGGCCGCATCCCGACGGAGTCAGCCGGCGTCGGCCTCGGCGGCCGCGAGTTCGGCCGTGATGTCCGCCGGGCGGCGCCAGCCGCGTTCGCCGCGGGCGAGGAGCCACGCCGTGGCCTCCTGCGGAGGCATCGCGGCGGCGACCAGCCACCCCTGCACCGCGTCGCAGCCCAGATCCCGCAGCCGCTCCCACGTCTCGTCGTCCTCCACGCCCTCCGCCACGACCAGCAGGCCCAGCGAGTGCGCCAGGTCCACCGTGCAGCGGACGATCTCCGCGTCCTGCGCGTCGACCGCCAGCCGGCCGACGAAGGACCGGTCGATCTTCAGCTCGCTGACCGGCAGCCGGCGCAGGTGGACCAGGGAGGAGTAGCCGGTGCCGAAGTCGTCCAGGGACATCTTCACGCCGTGGCCGGTCAGGCCCGCCATGGTGTCCGCCGCCCGCTGGGGGTCTTCGAGCAGGACGTGTTCCGTTATTTCGAGCTGGAGCCCGCTCGCCGGGACCCCGTGACGGGCCAGCCGCGCGGCCACCGCGCCCGCGAAGCCCGGGGTGTGGACGTCGCGCGGCGAGACGTTGACGGCCACCGGCACCTTCAGGCCCTGGGCCCGCCAGCGCGCCACCTGGGCGAGGGCCGTCTCCAGGACGTACTCCGTCAGGTGCGGCATCAGCCCGGAGGTCTCGGCGATCGCGATGAACTCGTCCGGGGGGACCCGGCCGCGTTCCGGATGCACCCACCGCACCAGGGCTTCCAACCCGGCCACCTGGCCGTCGAAGCGGACCTTCGGCTGGTAGTGGAGCTCCACTTCACCGGCGTCGAGGGCTCTGCGGAGGTCGCCGAGGAGGCCGAGGCGGTCGGGTGTGTTGCTGTCCCGCTTGGACTCGTACACCTCCACGCCCGTGCGGTCGCGCTTCGCCTGGTACATCGCCACGTCCGCGCGCCGCAGCAGCCCCTCCGCGTCCAGCGCGTGGTCGGGGAAGACGGCGAGGCCGGCGCTGGCCTCCAGGACGAGCGTGAGGCCGTCCAGGTCGAGGGGGGAGCTGAGCTCCGCGACCAGGTGGCGGGCGATCCGCTGGGCGCTGGTGGTGGAGTCGGCGACGGGGAGCAGTACGGCGAACTCGTCGCCGCCGAGCCGGGCGGCCTCGGCGTCCTCGGGCAGGGCCTGGCGCAGCCGGTCGGCGATCTGGAGCAGCAGCCGGTCACCCGCCAGGTGGCCCAGGGTGTCGTTGACCGCACGGAAGCGGTCCAGGTCGATCAACACAAGAGCTGCCCGGGTGCCCAAACGTTCAGCCTCGTCCAGCGCGCTCCAGGCCCGCTCCAGCAGCCACTGCCGGTTCGGCAGCCCGGTCAGCGGATCCCGCAGCTGCTCCTCGGCGCGCGCCCGGGCGATCCACAGGGTGGAGTCCAGCGCGATCAGCGGTACGGCGAACAGCGGCAGCAGGACCGGCTGGGTGGCCGCGACGACGCAGATCAGGGGGGCGATGCCGAGCAGCGCGACGGCGACTAACGCCTGCCGGAGCAGGGCGGTGCGCGCCACGGTGGGCAGGCCGCCGCCGCGCGGGGCCAGCGCGAGCCAGAGCAGGACCCGGGTGGCGAGCAGGTAGGCGACGGCGACGAGGACGACCTCGGGGGCCGCCTCCAGGTCCCAGCCGGTGGGCAGCCAGGGGGTCTCGACGGACGGGGTCTCGCCGAAGGCGGCGAGTACGAGGGCCCCCGCGCCGATGCCGAGGATGTCCACGGAGCCGTGCAGCAGCCCCTGCCGCCAGCGGTGCCGGCGTGCGGCCCCGACCAGGGAGACCACCGCGAGCGAGACCAGTCCCGCGGGCACCCACCCGTAGAGGAGGAGGACGCCGAGGGTGAGCGCGGCGCCCGACCCGGTACCGCCCCACCAGCGGTCGCGGCCCAGCGCGACCAGGTGGCCGACGATGATCCCGGTGAGCAGGGCGAGCGCCCAGCCGACCGTCCCGCCGGGGAAGAGCGCCTGATGGTCATTCAGCGCGGAGACTATGCCGGTGGCGAGGACCACGACGGCGAGGCCCACGACGAGGAAGGGCAGCACGCCGCGCCGCCCTTGGCCGTCCGCACCGGTGTCGAGCGGTCGGGTGTCCGGTGTCCTGGCCCCCAGGACACCGAGCCTGCCCGCCCGCATGGACGGGATTTCCCCGCCGAATTCAGGTGACGGGTCGGCGCTTTCGGTGGGTTTCATGCCCGTACCTCTCACAGCCGGCGATGCCGATGTCACGCGATGGCCCCGATGTCATGCCACCACGGCCAAAGTCGCATCCTGCAGCCGTGCACGACAGGCGCACCCCTCAACAGTAGGACGCTGGAGGCTCCCAGGGGCAGCGGTCGGCAGGGGTTGCCCGAATGCGACCCAGCCATCCTCATCAGTACGGTATCCGCCGAACGGGTGAGTTTGGACAGGACCCCCTCTGTCACCCGTCCGATGATCCGACAGGTCACCGCCCCGCGACCAGCCTTGTACCGGCCGTTTACCACCGGCTGCCGCGCCCGGCGTGCGCCCGCCCGTACGGCCGCACGCCATGCATCCGTTCGCCTTCGCTACTCCCCCGCGGCGATTCCCCTGTCCGTACTACTCCCCTCCGCCCCCGCCGTCCACCGGAAGCGCGACCTCGCGCGCCGCGTCCGGGCCCTGCTCCAGCAGCACGGCGAAACCGGCGTCGTCGAGGACCGACAGCTTCAACTGCATGGCCTTGTCGTACTTCGAGCCCGGGTTGTCGCCGACCACGACGAACGAGGTCTTCTTCGACACCGATCCGGTGACCTTGGCGCCACGGCTCTGCAGGGCCTCCTTCGCGCCGTCCCTCGTGTGGCTCTGCAAAGTGCCGGTGACGACCACGGTCAGCCCCTCCAGCGGCCGCGGCCCCTCCTCCTCGGCGGAACCTTCCTCCTCCATCCGCACCCCGGCGTCACGCCACTTGCGCAGGATCTCCTCGTGCCACGGCTCGGCGAACCACTCCTTGAGCGAGGTGGCGATGATCGCCCCGACCCCCTCGGTGGCCGTCAGCTCCTCCACGGTGGCGTTGCGGATCGCGTCGATCGACCGGAACTCGCGGGCGAGGGCCTCCGCCGCGACCGGTCCGACGTGACGGATCGACAGACCGTTGATGATGCGGGCGAGCGGACGCTCCTTGGCGGCCGCGATGTTCTCCAGCATCGCCAGGGCGTTCTTCTTCGGCTCGCCCTTCTGGTTGGCGAAGACGGTGACGATCTTCTCCGCGCCCGTCTTCGGGTCGCGCTTGGGCAGACCGCTGTCCGGGTCCAGGACGTACGCCTTGATCGGCAGCAGCTGCTCGATGGTCAGGCCGAAGAGATCGCCCTCGTCCAGCAGCGGCGGCTGGGCCGGCTCCAGCGGGGCGGTCAGCGCGGCCGCCGCCACCATGCCGAAGTTCTCGATGTCCAGGCTCTGGCGGCCGCCGAGGTAGAAGAGCCGCTCGCGCAGCTGGGCGGGGCAGGTCTGCGCGTTGGGACACCGGACGTCGATGTCCCCCTCCTTCATCGGCCGCAGCTCCGTGCGGCACACGGGGCAGTGCGTCGGCATCTCGAAGGGGCGCTCGCTGCCGTCCCGCAGGTCCACCACCGGCCCGAGGATCTCGGGGATGACGTCGCCCGCCTTGCGCAGCACCACGGTGTCCCCGATGAGCACGCCCTTGGCCTTGACGACCTCCTGGTTGTGCAGGGTCGCGAACTCGACCTCGGAACCGGCCACCGTCACCGGCTCCACCTGCGCGTACGGGGTCACGCGACCGGTGCGGCCGACGCCGACCTTGATGTCGATGAGCTTGGTGTTGACCTCTTCCGGGGCGTACTTCCAGGCGATCGCCCAGCGCGGGGCGCGTGCCGTGGAGCCGAGCCGGCCCTGGAGGGCGATCTCGTCGAGCTTGACGACCACGCCGTCGATCTCGTGCTCCACCGAGTGCCGGTTCTCGCCGAAGTACGCGATGAAGTCGCGGACTTCGGCGAGCGAGGAGACCACCTTGTTGTGCTGGGCGGTGGGCAGGCCCCACTCGTGCAGCAGCTCGTACGCCTGCGACTGGCAGTCGATGTCGAAGCCCGCGCGGGCGCCGATGCCGTGCACGACCATGTGCAGCGGGCGGCTCGCGGTGACCTTGGGGTCCTTCTGGCGCAGCGAACCGGCCGCGGCGTTGCGCGGGTTGGCGAAGGGCTTGCCCTCGGCCTCGACGAGCCGGGCGTTGAGCTCCTCGAACTTCTCCATCGGGAAGTAGACCTCGCCGCGGATCTCGACCAGGGCCGGGATCCGGTCGCCCTTCAGCCGGTCCGGGATCTCGGCGATCGTGCGGACGTTGGGGGTGATGTCCTCGCCGGTGCGGCCGTCGCCGCGGGTGGCGGCGCGGGTGAGCCGGCCGTTCTCGTAGGTGAGGTTGACGGCGAGGCCGTCCACCTTCAGCTCGCACAGGTAGTGGTAGTCCGGGGTGTTCACGTCCCGGGCCACCCGCTCGGCCCAGGCGGCCAGTTCCTCGTCGTCGAAGGCGTTGTCGAGGGAGAGCATCCGCTCGCGGTGCTCGACGGAGGCGAAGTCCGTCTCGTACGCCCCGGCCACCTTCTGGGTGGGCGAGTCGGGGGTACGCAGCTCCGGATACTGCTCCTCCAGCGCCTCCAGCGAGCGCAGCAGCTTGTCGAACTCGGCGTCGCTGACGACCGGCTGGTCGTTCACGTAGTACCGGAAGCGGTGCTCCTCGACCTGCTCGGCGAGCAGCTGGTGCTGCTCACGCACCGCCGTCGGTACTGCCGTGTCCTGCTGTTCGGCTGCCATGCCGTGTCCTCCCGTGCCCCGTCTCGACCGTCACTCAGGGTTGTCGGCGAGCGACCTCGCCGCCCTGACGCAATGCGCCTGCACCGCGCGGGCGTAGGCGGGTGAAGCGCCCGCCAGACCACACGACGGGGTGACCACGACGGACTCCGCCAGAGTCCCCGGGGCCAGCCCCAGCCTGCGCCAAAGCTTCCTGACACCCATGACGCTACCGGCAGGGTCTGACAACGGGCCGTCGGTGCCCGGCACCACTCCGGCGAAGAGTTTCGTACCGCCTTCGACGGCCTCCCCGATGGCGTCATCCTCGCGCTCGGTGAGCAAGGAGAAATCGAACGACACGCCCGCGGCACCGGCTCGCCGCAGCAGGCCGAAGGGGACCTCGGGCGCGCAGGAGTGCACGATGACCTCGCCGTCGTGGACGGCGAACAGGTCCCGCAGCGTGCCCTCGACGACCTGCCGGTCGACGGCCCGGTACGTCCGGTAGCCACTGGCGGAGCGCACCCGCCCGAGCAGGACGGCGGTCAGCGACGGCTCGTCGTACTGAAGGACGATCTCGGCGCCGGGGATGCGCTTGCGGACGTCGGCGAGGTGCTCGCGCAGCCCCTCTTTGAGCGATCCCGCCAGGTCCCGGCAGGCGCCCGCGTCCTGGAGCATGGCCTCGCCGCCGTGCAGCTCCAGGGCGCCGGCCAGCGTCCACGGCCCGACGGCCTGGACCTTGAGCTTGCCGGTGTACCCCTGGGTGAACTCCTCCAGGGCGTCCAGGTCCTCCCCGAGCCAGGACCGGGAGCGCTTGCTGTCCCGTCCCGGGCGGTCGCTGATCCGCCAGCCGCTGGGCTCGACGTGCGCGTACATGTCGACGAGCAGGCCGAGGGAACGGCCGATCATGTCCGCGCCGGGCCCCCGGGCGGGCAGCTCGGCGAGGTACGGGAACTCCTCGAAGGATCCGGTGACGGTCTTCGCGGCCTCGCGGGCGTCGCCGCCGGGCAGCGAACCGATGCCGGTGGCACTCGCGGTCATCGGCCGGGCCTGACGCTCAGGTCGTTGACCTCGGCGTCGCGGGGCAGGTCGACGGCCATGACGATCGTGGTCGCCACGGACTCGGCGTCGATCCAGTGCGCGGGGTCGTACTCCTTGCCCTCCTGGGAGTGCACCTTGGCCTGCATGGGGCTGGCGGTCCGCCCCGGGTACACGGAGGTGACGCGGATGCCGTTGGCCTTCTCCTCCTCCCGCAGGGAGTCGGCGAGGGCCTTGAGCCCGTGCTTGGAGGCGGCGTACGCGCTCCAGTCGGCGTGGGCGTGGAGCCCGGCGCCGGAGTTCACGAAGACGACGGTGGCTTTCGAGGCCCGCAGGGTGGGCAGCAGCAGCCGGGTGACCTCGGCGGGGGCGATGAGGTTCACGTTGAGCTGCTGGTGCCAGGTCTTGGGCCGCAGCTCCCCGACGGGGCCGAGGTCCACGATCCCGGCGATGTGCAGCAGGGAGTCGATGCGCTCGGGGATGGCCTGCTTGGAGAAGGCCCACGAGAGCCGGTCGGGGTCGGCGAGGTCGCCCACGAGGACCCCCGCGCCGGGGTACCGCTCGGTGAGCTGCTTGCCGCGGGCGGCGTCGCGGGCGAGCAGGACGAGGTCGTCGCCGCGGGCGTGCAGCCGGGCCGCGACGGCGGCGCCGATGCCGGATCCGGCACCGGTGATCAGGTGAGTAGCCATAGCCCCCATGCTCGCACCCGTCAGGCTCCGGCGGCCTCGCGGTACGCCGCCTCGACCGCGGCCCGGGCGGCTCCGGCCTGCCGGGTGGTGGGGCCCCGCGGGCCGGGGCCCGCCAGACACAGGAGCCCCTCGTGCCCACGGCCCGGGATCAGCGACCAGGGACGGCGGGGTTCTTCAGAGACCCGCGGCTTCGCGCAGGCGGGCGGCCGTCTTCGTGGCGTCGTAGTCGGCCGGGACGCCCTCGACCAGGATGACCTCGCCCGCGATGTGGTCGGCGCGCAGCGGGACGAGGGCCTGGTAGGCGGGCGAGTCGTACCAGGCGCGGGCCCGGTCCATGTCCGGGAAGCCGATGACGACGACCGTGCCGGGCCAGGGGCCCTCCTTGACCTCGACCTCCTTGCCGTGGACCAGGAAGCGGCCGCCGAAGGGGTCCATGGTGGCCTGGATCTCCTCGATGTAGCGGAGGATGTCCTCGTTCATCGTGTCGGGGCGGATGTGGCCTATGGCGTAAGCGGTCATGTCGGTCTCCCCCTTCAACCAGCCCGTCGGTTCGGGCTGTTGACCAGATCCTGGCAGGCCGCGGCCGCGGGGGCGATTACCCCGGAGGTCATGCCATGGCGGCGCTGTGCGGCTGGAAGGTCCGGCGGTAGGCGATGGGCGAGGTCCCGAGGGACGTGCGCATGTGCTGGCGCAGCGAGCCGGCGGAGCCGAAGCCGGAGCGGTGGGCGACCAGGTCGACCGGCAGGTCGCTGGACTCCAGCAAGTGGCGGGCGATCTCCAGGCGTTGGGCGGTGAGCCACTGCACCGGGGTCATGCCGACCTCGTCGCGGAACCGCCGGGTGAAGGTGCGCAGGCTCATCCGGGCGTGGGCGGCCAGCTCCGTGAGGGTGATCGGCTCGCCGAGCCGCTCCAGGGCCCAGGCGCGGGTGGCGGTGGTCGTGGCGACGGTGGGTTCGGGGACGGGCCGGTCGATGTACTGGGCCTGCCCGCCGTCGCGCCAGGGCGGTACGACGCACAACCGCGCGGCGCGGTTGGCGACGGCGGAGCCGTGGTCCTGGCGGATCATGTAGAGGCAGAGGTCGACGCCGGCGGCCACGCCCGCCGAGGTGAGGATGTCGCCGTCGTCGACGAAGAGGACCTCCTCGTCGAGCCGGACGCGCGGGAAGCCCCGCTGGAACTCGGGCGCGTGCAGCCAGTGCGTGGTGGCGGGCCGGCCGTCGAGCAACCCGGCGGCGGCGAGGACGTAGGAGCCGGTGCACAGGGAGACCAGCCGGGTGCCGGGCCGGATAGCGGCGAGGGCGTCGGTCAGCGCCTGCGGCAGGGGCGCGCCCTGCGCGAGCTCGTCCATGGCGTGCGTGGGCGTGATGATCACGGTGTCGGCCGCGGCGAGGGCCTCGGGGCCTGCCGAGACGCCGATGGTGAAGCCCGCGTCGCTGGCCACGGGCTGCCCGTCGGCGGTGCAGACGGTCAGCTCGTAGAGCGCATTCCCGGCCTCGTCCAGGGCGTTTCCGAAGACTCGGGAGGGGATCCCGAGCTCGAACGGGGGGACGCCTTCGAGGGCGAGTACGGCGATCCGGTGCATGGCCAAATCCTGACACATGATGGCCATTCGGCCAACACCACGGCCCGCTTCCGGCGTCGAAGCTGGTTCCAGAGCAGCACCGGACACACCTGAGGAGAAACACATGCGCGCCGTCGTCGTCAGCCAGTGGGGCGGACCCGAGGTACTCACCGAGACCGAGCTGGAGCGGCCGGAGCCGGCCATGGGCGAGATCCTGGTACGGGTCCACGCGGCCGGGGTGAACCCCGTCGACTGGAAGACCCGGGCCTCCGGCGCCCTCATCCCCTGGGGGCCGGTCCCGCAGGTCGGCTGGGACGTGTCCGGCACGGTCGAGGCCGTCGGCCCCGGCGTGACGCTGCACCGGGTGGGCGACGAGGTGTACGGGATGCCCCGCTTCCCGCAGCAGGCCGGCGCCTACGCCGAGTACGTGACGGCTCCCGCCCGGCACTTCGCCCGCAAGCCCGCCTCCCTGGACCACGTACAGGCCGCCGCGCTGCCGCTGGCGGCGCTGACCGCCTGGCAGGCACTGGTGGACACCGCGGGGGTCTCGGCCGGGCAGCGCGTGCTGGTGCACGCGGCGGCCGGCGGGGTCGGCCACCTGGCCGTGCAGATCGCCAAGGCCCGCGGCGCCTACGTGATCGGCACCGCTAGTGCGGGCAAGCACGACGTGCTGCGCGGCCTCGGCGCCGACGAGGTGATCGACTACCGCACCACCGACTTCGAGGACGCCGTCACGGACGTGGACGTGGTGATCGACGCCATCGGCGGGGACTACGGGCAGCGCTCCCTGAAGGTGCTCAAGCCGGGCGGCCACCTGGTCACCCTGCCGGGCCCGGACGGCATCCCGGCCGACACGCGGGGCGTGCAGGCCGCCTGGGTCCTCGTGGAGCCGGACCTGAAGGGCCTGGAGGAGATCGCCGCCCTGGTCGAGCAGGGCCTGCTGAAGCCGCTGGTCGACACGGTGCTGCCGCTCGCGCAGGCCGCGAAGGCCCACGAGATCGGCGAGCAGGGCCGCACCACCGGCAAGATCGTCCTGACGGTGGTCTGAGGCCTCTGGGGCCTGTCCTTCGGATCAGGCCCTCAGACCGAGGCGGCGGCCCGCCGCGTCGTCGCGATGGTGGCGGAGCCGACCACGCGCGTGCCGTCGTAGAGCACGATCGCCTGGCCGGGGGCCACGCCGCGGACCGGCTCGGTGAAGGAGACGCGCAGCTCGCCGTCCACGAGCTCGGCGAAGACCTCGGTCTCGCCTCCGTGGGCGCGCAGCTGCGCGGTGTACGTGCCCGGGGCGGCGGCCGTGGAGCCGCACCAGCGCGGGCGGATCGCGGTCAGCGCGGAGACGTCCAGCGCCTCCACCGGTCCGACCGTGACGGTGTTGTTCACCGGGGAGATGTCGAGGACGTAGCGCGGCTTGCCGTCGGCGGCCGGGTGGCCGATGCGCAGGCCCTTGCGCTGGCCGATGGTGAAGCCGAAGGCGCCCTCGTGCGTGCCGACCGTCCGTCCGGTCTCGTCGACGATGTCGCCCTCGGCCTTGCCGAGGCGGTTCGCGAGGAAGCCCTGGGTGTCGCCGTCGGCGATGAAGCAGATGTCGTGGCTGTCGGGCTTCTTGGCGACGGCGAGGCCCCGCTCCTCGGCCTCCGCGCGGATCTCCTCCTTGGTGGTGAGGGTGTCACCGAGTGGGAAGAGGGCGTGGGCGAGCTGCTTCTCGTCGAGGACGCCGAGGACGTACGACTGGTCCTTGGCCATGTCGGACGCGCGGTGCAGCTCGCGGGAGCCGTCCTCGTTCTCGACGACGGTGGCGTAGTGGCCGGTGCAGACGGCGTCGAAGCCGAGGGCGAGCGCCTTGTCGAGCAGCGCGGCGAACTTGATCTTCTCGTTGCAGCGCAGGCAGGGGTTGGGGGTGCGCCCGGCCTCGTACTCGGAGATGAAGTCCTCGACGACGTCCTCGCGGAAGCGCTCGGCGAGGTCCCAGACGTAGAAGGGGATGCCGATGACGTCGGCGGCGCGGCGGGCGTCGCGGGAGTCCTCGATGGTGCAGCAGCCGCGGGCACCGGTCCGGAAGGACTGCGGATTCGCGGAGAGCGCGAGGTGCACGCCGGTCACGTCGTGCCCGGCCTCGACGGCGCGGGCGGCGGCGACGGCGGAGTCCACTCCGCCGGACATGGCGGCCAGGACGCGAAGTGGGCGTCCCCCCGGCGCAGCGAGGGGGAGGCGGGCGGTGCGCGGCAGGTTCTCAGTCATAGCGCCTTCCAGGGTACGGGGGAACCGAGCGGGGTCACAGCGCGTTATCGGGTTCGGGGGGTGGATCACATGGCCGAGCAGGGGAATGCAGGGAAGAGACCGCCGAGCCGGACCCGCAGGGCCGTGCTCTTCGGGGGGCTCGGGATCTTCACGGTGGCGGCGATCGCCGGCCGGGAGGAGATCGGCCGTGCCTGGTGGCTGATTCCGGGGGTGGCCAAGCCGCGCAAGGAGGGCGAGCTCGACCACGCGGGCGCGAGCTGGACGGCGGCCTCGCCGGCGAACTGGCGGCTGGCGGACCGGCCCGACGACTACCGCGTGGACCGGATCGTCGTCCATGTCACCCAGGGCGGCTTCGAGTCCTCGGTCGACGCCTTCAAGAACCCGTGGCACAAGGCGTCGGCGCACTACATCGTGCGCGGGGACGGCCACGTGGAGCAGATGGTGCGCGAGCTGGACGTGGCCTTCCACTCGGGCAACCGCTCGATGAACGAGCGCAGCGTCGGCATCGAGCACGTGGGCTTCGTGGACCGCCCGCAGGACTTCACGGACGCGATGTACGCGGCCTCGGCCCGCCTGGCGGCCGACGTCTGCCGCCGGTACGGCATACCGGCGGACCGCACCCACATAGTCGGCCACTCCGAGGTCCCGGGCGCCGACCACACGGACCCGGGCCGCCACTGGGACTGGGACCGCTACATACGCATGGTCGGAGAGGCTCTCGGCGCTTAGCTGAGCCCTGCCGTGCGGGCGCGTTCCACCGCCGGGCCGATGGCCGCGGCCAGGGCGGCGACGTCCTCCTTGGTGGAGGTGTGGCCGAGGGAGAAGCGCAGGGTGCCTCGGGCCAGCTGGGGGTCGGTGCCGGTGGCCAGCAGGACGTGGCTCGGCTGGGCCACGCCGGCGGTGCAGGCGGAGCCGGTGGAGCACTCGATGCCCTGGGCGTCGAGCAGGAGCAGCAGGGAGTCGCCCTCGCAGCCGGGGAAGCTGAAGTGCGCGTTGGCCGGGAGCCGGTCGTCCGGGTCTCCCCCGAGGACGGCGTCGGGCACGGCCGCGCGGACGGCGGCGACCAGCTCGTCCCGCAGGGCGCCGATCTCGGCGGCGAACCGCTCGCGCCGCTCGGCGGCGAGGACGGCGGCCACCGCGAAGGCGGCGATGGCCGGCACGTCGAGGGTGCCGGAGCGGACGTGCCGCTCCTGACCACCGCCGTGCAGGACGGGTACGGGGCTCTGGTCGCGGCCGAGGAGCAGGGCGCCGATGCCGTACGGGCCGCCGACCTTGTGGCCGCTGACGGTCATGGCGGCGAGGCCGCTGTCGGCGAAGCCGACGTCGAGCTGCCCGAAGGCCTGGACGGCGTCCGAGTGCAGCGGGATCCCGTGCTCGCGGGCGATGGCGGCCAGTTCGCGGACCGGCATGACGGTGCCGATCTCGTTGTTGGCCCACATGACGGTGGCCAGGGCCACGTCGTCCGGGTTGCGCTCGACGGCTTCCCGGAAGGCGTCGGCGTGCACGCGGCCGTAGTGGTCCACGGGCAGGTACTCCACTTGCGCGCCCTCGTGTTCCGCGAGCCAGTGGACGGCGTCGAGCACGGCGTGGTGCTCGACGGGGCTGGCGAGGACCCGGGTCCGGGCGGGGTCGGCGTCGCGCCGCGCCCAGTAGAGGCCCTTGACGGCGAGGTTGTCGGCCTCGGTGCCGCCGGCGGTGAAGACCACCTCGCTCGGGCGGGCGCCGACCGCGTCGGCGAAGGCCTCGCGGGCCTCTTCGACGGTACGGCGGGCCCGGCGGCCGGCGGCGTGCAGGGAGGAGGCGTTCCCCGTGGCGGCGAACTGCGCGGTCATCGCCGCAGCGGCCTCCGGCAGCATCGGGGTGGTTGCGGCGTGGTCGAGGTAGGCCATGATCCCCCGATTCTACGAGCCCGCGGGTGGGGCTCCGCCCGGCGGGACCGTGAGTCTGCGGCGCGGGCGGGGCGGGCGGGGGCCGCGGGGCGGAGCCGACCCCTTGGGGCTTCGCCCCAGACCCCACGCCTCGAACGCCGGCGGGGCTGATTCTTGCCCGGCGCGTCAGAAACGCAGCGCGCGGGCGAGTTGGCGGGACTGGGCGACCAGGTGGTCCGTGGAGTCCCAGACCTCCGCGTCCTCCTCCAGGAAGCCGCCTGCCAGGTTGCGGGTGGTGATGGAGACCCGGAGCGGGCCGGGGGCCGGGCGGCGGCGGATGTGGGTGGTGAGTTCCACCGTCGGGGTCCAGGCCACCAGGCCGAGGTCGAAGGCGGTCGGCGGCAGCGCGTCCACCGCCAGGAGCATGGAGAGCGGGTCGGCGTCACGGCCGTCGGCCAGCTCGAACCAGGCCCGCATCTCACCCTTGCCCGAGGGCGCGCCGAGGGCCCAGCCCGCCGTCGCCGGGTCCAGCCGGAGCCGGAGCCGGTCCACGATGGCGGAGCTGCCGGGGATCGGGGCCGGGCCGGCCTCGGGGCCGATGCAGTCCTCGTAGGCGGGCATGACGGGCGGCACGGCGACCGTGCGCACGTCGTCCGGCAGGGCCGCGAGGTCGCCGTAGGAGGCGAGGACGCGGATGCGCTCGATCTCGGCGCCGCTCTCGTCGTACTGGAACAGCGAGGCCTGGCCGGTGGAGAGGGTGCGGCCGACCCGTACGACCTCGGTGCGGATCACGGCGGGGCCGGGCACGGAGGAGGTCAGGTAGTGCGCGGAGACGGTGAAGGGGTCCGGGTGCGGCAGGGCCGCCGAGAGCGCCCGGCCGACCAGGGCCAGCAGGTATCCGCCATTGACGGCGGCGATGATCGTCCAGCCGGCGGAGAGTTCCGCGTCGTACACCCCGGGCTCGCCCGCGCGTGCGGTGATGGTGGTGTCGCGGTCGAACTCACTGTCGCCGATGGATGCCTGGGCAGCTGCGTGTGACATGTAAACGACGGTACACCGGGCTGCTACTAAGCGGTAGCTTTCTTCGGTTACGGCTCTTCGGCCACGGAGGAGCGGCGGTTCCAGGCCAGCGGCGCGCGCCAGTGGTAGCGCATGGCGAGGAGCCGCAGGACAAACGTGGTGACGATCGCCAGGGCGGTGGTGAAGGCGTTGAGCGAGTCCAGGGCGATGGAGACGGCCACCATCGCGGCGCCGACGGTCGCGGGCACGGCGTACATCTCGCGGTCGCGCAGCAGCGAGGGCACCTCGTTGACGAGCACGTCGCGCAGTACGCCGCCGCCGACGGCCGTGGCGAGGCCCAGCGCGGCGGACGCGGTCAGGCCGAGGCCGTACTCGTAGGCCTTGGTCGTGCCCGTCACGCAGAACAGCGCGAGGCCGGCGGCGTCGAAGACGTTGATGGCCCGGTTGATCCGCTGGACCTCGGGGTGCAGGAAGAAGACGAGCGCGGCGGCGATCAGCGGGGTGACGAAGAAGCTGAGCTCGCCGAAGGCCGCCGGCGGGGTGGCGCCGATGACGAGGTCGCGGAAGAGGCCGCCGCCGAGGGCCGTGACCAGGGCGAGGACGGCGATGCCGAAGACGTCGAAGTTCTTGCGGACGGCGAGCAGGGCGCCTGCGGTGGCGAAGACGAAGATGCCGGCGAGGTCCAGGGCATGCTGGATCCCGGGCGGGAAGAGATCGTGGAGCACTGGCTCATTGTCGCCCCTCGACCCTTCGGCTCCCGCCGGGTGTCGCAGGGCAGGGCTCGGGCCGCGGCGCCTGTGCGGCTTCAGGACCTGGGGCTCCGCCCCAGCCCCCGCGCCTCAAACGCCGGCGAGGCTGGATTTGCCCGGCCGGGCTGGATGGGGCCGACGAGGCCGGATGGGGCCGGTAGGGGCGCGCAGCACCCCTACCGGCCCCATCCTGACCGTTACGGCGTGACCGTGGCCACCGCGTCCGCCGCGCCCGGCAGGGGCTGGTCGCCCGGGGCCTGGTCGGGGGCGTTCTCCGGGTGGTGGCAGGCCACCTGGTGGCCCGTCTTCAGCGCCAGCAGCGGCGGTTCCTGCGTCGTGCAGATCTGCGTGGCCTTCCAGCACCGCGTGTGGAAGCGGCAGCCGCTCGGCGGCGAGATCGGCGACGGCACGTCGCCCTTGAGCAGGATGCGGCCGCTCTTCGCGCCGCGCCGCCGCGGGTCGGGCACCGGCACGGCCGACATCAGGGCCGTGGTGTAGGGGTGCATCGGCGCCCCGTACAGCGACTTGTTGTCCGCCAGCTCGACGATCTTGCCGAGGTACATCACCGCGATGCGGTCCGAGACGTGCCGGATGACCGACAGGTCGTGCGCGATGATCACGTAGGTGAGGCCGAGCTCCTCCTGGAGGTCGTCCAGCAGGTTGACCACCTGGGCCTGGATCGACACGTCCAGCGCCGAGACCGGCTCGTCCGCGACCACCAGCTTCGGCTTCAGCGCCAGGGCCCGCGCGATGCCGATGCGCTGGCGCTGGCCGCCCGAGAACTCGTGCGGGTAGCGGTTGTAGTGCTCGGGGTTGAGGCCCACGAGCGACAGCAGCCGCTGGACCTCCGCCTTGAGCCCGCCCTCCGGGGTGACGTTCTGGAGCTTGAACGGCGCGCTGACGATGGTGCCCACCGTGTGGCGCGGGTTCAGCGAGCCGTACGGGTCCTGGAAGATCATCTGCACGTCGCGGCGCAGCGGGCGCATGCCCGCCACCCCCAGGTGCGTGATGTCCTTGCCCTCGAACTCGACGGTGCCGCCGGTCGGTTCGAGCAGCCGCGTGATCAGCCGGCCCATGGTCGACTTCCCGCAGCCGGACTCGCCGACGATGCCGAGGGTCTCACCGCGCCGGACGTCGAAGTCGATGCCGTCGACGGCCTTGACCGCGCCCGCTTGCCTGCGCAGCAGCCCCTTGGTGATGGGGAAGTGCTTGGTCAGGCCGGAGACCCTCAGCAGCAGTTCGGGAGCGTCGGGCGAGTCCGTGGCCTGCGCGGGGATGGCGGCCGCGGCCGTGTCCGTCTTCTTGGGGTCAGGCGTCTCGGTCACAGCTTCGGCGCAATCTCTTCGGTCCAGATCCGGGTCCGCTCCTCCTGCGACATGTGGCAGGCGGACCAGTGGCGGGTGCCGTCATCCTCGACCAGCTCGGGCCGTACCGTGCGGGTCACGTTGCCCTTGGGTACGTCGGCGTACGGGCAGCGCGGGTTGAAGGCACAGCCGCTCGGGATGTTGATGAGGCTGGGCGGCGAGCCCTTGACCGGGATGAGGCGCTCGGTCTGCTCGCGGTCGATGCGCGGCATCGAGCCCAGCAGGCCCCAGGTGTACGGGTGCCGGGGCTCGTAGAAGACCTTCTCGGAGGTGCCCCGCTCGACGCACCGGCCGCCGTACATCACGAGGAGTTCGTCGGCCATCTCGGCGACCACGCCGAGGTCGTGCGTGATCATGATGACCGCGGAGCCGAACTCCTTCTGCAGGTCCCGGATGAGGTCGAGGATCTGGGCCTGGACGGTGACGTCCAGGGCCGTCGTCGGCTCGTCCGCGATGAGCAGTTCGGGGTTGTTGACCAGCGCCATCGCGATCATCGCGCGCTGGCGCATGCCGCCGGAGAACTCGTGCGGGTAGCTGTCGATCCGCTTGTGCGGCTCGGGGATGCCGACGCGGTCGAGGAGTTCGACGGCCCGCGTGCGGGCGGCCTTCTTGTCGACCTTGTTGTGGACCCGGTACGCCTCGGCGATCTGCTTGCCGATGGTGAAGTACGGGTGCATCGCGGACAGCGGGTCCTGGAAGATCATGGCGATCTCCCGGCCGCGCAGCCTGCGCACCTCGTCCTCGTCGGCGGAGAGCAGCTCCTTGCCGTTGAGCCAGATCTCGCCGGAGATCCGGGCCCGCTGGCGGCCGTACTGGCCCACGCGGTGCAGGCCCATGATGCCGAGCGAGGTCACCGACTTGCCGGATCCGGACTCGCCCACGATGCCGAGGGTCTTGCCCTTCTCCAGCGTGAAGGAGAGCCCGTCGACCGACTTGACCACGCCGTCCTCGGTCGGGAAGTGCACCTTGAGGTCGCGGACCTCCAGGAAGGCCGTGGCGGGCTCCACCGCGTCGACCGGCTGGTTGAGGGCTCCGGTCTTGGTCAGATCGGTCATGACAGCCTCACTCGGGGGTCGATCACCGCGTACATGAGGTCAACGATGAGGTTCGCCGCGACGACGAAGAAGGCGGAGATCAGGGTGATGCCCAGGATGACCGGCAGGTCGTGCTCGCTGATGGCGCGTACCGCGCTGTAGCCGAGGCCGTGCAGCGAGAACGTGTACTCGGTCAGCACCGCGCCGCCCAGCAGGGCGCCGAGGTCCAGGCCGAGGACGGTGAGGATCGGCGTCATCGTCGAGCGCATGGCGTGCTTCCCGATGACGACGGGTTCCGTCAGGCCCTTGGCGCGGGCGGTGCGGATGTAGTCCTCGTTGAGGACTTCGAGCATGGTCGCGCGGGTGAGCCGCGCGTACATCGCCGCGTAGAGGAAGGCGAGCGAGACCCACGGCAGGACCATGCCGTTGAACCACTTGCCCGGATCCTCGGCGAAGGTCGCCTCGGGCCGGCCGAACCAGCCGAGCTGGTCGGAGAAGACCGCGATGGCGAGCATGCCCGTGAAGTAGATGGGGAGGGAGACGCCGGCAAGGGCCACGCCCATGACCGAGCGGTCCAGGACGGTGCCGCGCTTGAGGGCGGAGATGACGCCGGTGGCGACACCGCCGATCACCCAGAGGACGACGGCACCCATGGCGAGGGAGAGGGTGACCGGGAGCCAGTCGGTCAGCAGCGGCCAGACCTCCTGCTCGGTCTTGAAGGAGTAGCCGAAGCAGGGCGCGGCGCATTGCGTGACGTCGGAGCCGTTGGCGTACGTGCGACCCGCCACCAGCCCGACGACGAACTTGCCGAACTGGACGAGGATCGGGTCGTCGAGCCCCATCTTCTGCCGGATGCCCTCGATGGCGGCAGGGTCGGACTGCTTGCCGACGAAGTAGAGCGCCGGATCCGTCCCGATCATCTTCGGGAAGAGGAAGAAGATTCCGAAGGTCACCAGCGTGATGACCAACAGCATGACGATGACGGCGAAGATCCGTCGAATGAGATATGCAAGCACTGCGCTCGGCCTGGCTGCGGCCCGGGGGCGCCCTCTTCTGGAGAGCACCCCCAAGCCGTAACCGCGGCCATCACCTGCCCTTCGTGCCTAGCGGGTGTGGCACTGGAACATCGGAACTGGACTGACGGATCGTTACTTCATGACGCCGAGCGACGCGTAGTCGTAACGGCCGTTGTAGGCGTCGGTGGTGTAGGCGTTCGTCAGACGGCTCGAGCGCCAGGTGATCGTCTTGTCGTAGACGAAGGGCAGGTAGACCGCGGCCTCGGAGACCTTCTGGTTCATCTGCTTGTAGATCTCGCCGGCCTTGTTCGGGTCGGTCTCCGCGATGGCGTCGTCGAACAGCTTGTTGATCGCCGGGTCGTTCAGCTCGGAGAAGTTGTTGTTGCCGCTCTGCAGGATGAAGCGACCGTCGACCAGCGGCTGGGAGAAGCCCTGACCGGTCGGGAAGTCGGCGCCCCAGCCCATGATGATGATGCCGTAGTTCTTCTCCTTGACGACCTTCGGCGAACCGATGATGCCGGAGGTCTGGGCGCCGTCGATCTGGTCGACGTCGGCCTCGATGCCGACCTGCTTCAGGGCGTTCTGGAGGGAGACGGCGGTCGCGATCTCGACCGGCTTGTTGTTGCGGACCGCGATGGTGGTCTTGAAGCCGGTCTCCTTGCCACAGGCCTTCAGCGCGGCCTTGGCCTTGTCGACGTTCGGCTTGCCGTCGTTCTGCAGGACCTCGTACGGGTCGTACTTGGCGTCCGAGCCCTTGATGCCCAGCGGGAGCATGTTGGGGGCGATGTCGCCACCGGCCTGCGGGCCGCCGCGGGCGGTCTGCAGGGACTTCTTGTCGGCCGCGTAGATGACGGCCTTGCGGCACTCGATGTTGTCGAACGGAGCGACGGTCTGCGGCATGACGGCGTAGCGGATGAAGCCCGTCTGGCCGTTGTCCAGGTTGCCCTTGTGGTCCTTCAGCGCGGTGGCGCGGGCCGCCTGGCCGATGCCGGTCGCGTTGATGTCGACGTCGAACTCGCCGTTCATCAGGCGCTTGTCCATGTCGTCCGCGTTCGCCATGAACGTGACCGAGATGGTGTCCGGGAGCGCCTTGCGGATGGTGTCCGACTCGGGCTTGTAGTTCTCGTTGCGCGAGAGCTTCATGCTCTTGTTGGGCTCGTACGAGTCGATCTTGTACGGGCCGTTCGAGAAGGGCTTCAGGCCGTACTTGGCCGCGGTGTCCTTCTCCTGCTTGACCGGGCTCGCCGCCGGCATGGCCAGCATCTGCTCGAAGTCACCGTTGGGCTGCGGGAGCTTGAAGATGACGGTCTTCGCGTCCGGGGTCTCGATCGCCTTGAGGCCGAGCTTGTCCGGGGCGGTGTCCTTGTACGGGCCCTGGTACTCGGTCTTCGGGTCGAGGACCTGCATCAGGTAGACCGGGCCACCGGAGATGACGTCCTGGGCCCAGGTGCGCTCGATGCCGTACTTGATGTCCTGGGCGGTGACGGGGCTGCCGTCCTCCCAGGTCACGTTGTCCTTCAGGGTGTACTTGTACGTCTTGCCGCCGTCGCTGATCTCGGCCTTGGCGGTCGCGAGGTCGGGGACGAGCTCGGTGCTCTCGGTGCCGGGGCCCGGCTTGAAGCTCACCAGCTGGCGCGCGTAGTAGCGGGAGAAGTCCCACATGAAGCCGTAGTAGCCGCGCTGCGGGTCCCACGAGTCGGCTTCCTGGGTGCCGACGAACTTGAGCTCGCCGCCCTTCTTGTCCGAAGCGTTGGCGATCTTGCCGATGCCCGCGTTGAAGCCACCGCCCCCGGCGGATGCCTTCTCGTCCTTCTTGTCGTCTCCGCCACAGGCGGTCGCGGTCAGCATGACCGCGAGCACGACGGCGGTGCCGGCGGCAAGTCGTCGCTTCGACGTGCGATGGGTAGTCACGATGCTCGCAACCCTCCGTTGTAGTTCCGGTGCACTTACGGCATGAAGCCGGGTCCTGAATTGCCCTGCGATGGCTAGCGGGAGCCCTTCGGGTCGAGGGCGTCACGGACGCCGTCGCCGAAGAGGTTGAAGGCCAGCACGGTGATGAAGATCGCTACGCCGGGGAAGATCATGAACAGCGGATCGTCCTCGTAGGTCCGCACGGCCGTGGAGAGGGTCTCTCCCCAGGACGGCGTGGGCGGCTTGACGCCGACTCCGAGGAAGCTCAGGGCGGCCTCGGTCAGCACGTTGGTGGGGATCATCAGCGTCGCGTAGACGGTGATGGGCGCCACCAGGTTCGGGAGCAGTTCGCGGAAGAGGATGTAGATGCGGCCCGCGCCGAGGCTGCGCGCCGCTTCCACGTACTCGCGCTCGCGCAGCGACAGGGTCTGGCCTCGGACGATGCGGCCGATGTACGGCCAGCCGAAGAAGCCGATCACCAGAACCAGTACGGCGATCCGCAGGCCCGATCCCTCGAAGCCCCACAGCTTGCTGGGGATGACGGAGATCAGCGCGATGATGAACAGCAGCTGCGGGAAGGCCAGCAGCAGGTCCATGACCCGGCTGATGGCCGCGTCCACCCAGCCGCCGAAGTAGCCGGCGACGATGCCGAAGAAGGTGCCCAGCGAGACCGCCACGAAGGCGGACAGGAAGGCGACCAGGAGCGAGATCCGGGCGCCGTAGACGATCCGGCTGAAGACGTCGCGGCCGTTGACCGGCTCGATGCCGAGCAGGAAGTCGCCGCTCATACCGCCGTAATCGCCGGCCGGCAGGCCGAGCAGCGGGTCCAGCAGGTCCTCGTGCAGCTCCTCCGGCGGGTGGCCGAAGGCCTTGACGATCAGCGGCGCGAAGATCGCGACGAGGATCAGCAGGAGCACGATGACGCCGCCCGCCAGGGCGACCTTGTCACGCTTGAGGCGCAGCCAGGCGATCTGCCACGGCGAGCGCCCTTCGATCGCCTTCTGCGGAACTTCTGAGGCGGCCACGGCCGCGGGCTCGGCCGCGCTGGTGTCGTGCAGTGGTGCCGTCATCGTGGTGGGGACCCCTCTCGGCCGACTGTGGCCGGCCCATGCCCGCCGCTGTGGCGGCTTTGGTTCTATCGGCGTCGCTGGTGGTGCGAATGGCGCGAAATGTGCCTGAAGTGCACGTGAAGAGCTGGTGGTTGCGGGATGGACCGGCCTTCGGTGGGGTGGAGTCTTCAACGCCGTCTCAATCGCCCGCCAGACCTGCCGGGGATGTGATGCGCAACCGTGATCTGTGCCGCGTCCTTCCGTTATCCGAACGACGTGGTCTGTTCAGCGGTGAAAGACCGCCCGTTCGGCGCGGAACGGACATCCGGCCCAACTGCCATTGATCACTTGGATCTTGGGCGGATTCAGCGGATATGGCGAAGGCCGCACCGGCGGGTCCGATGCGGCCTTCGAGATGAATGTCTCAATATGTGGATGCAGTATGTCGGCTCAGTACGTCGGCGCCTGGCCCTCGCGGTCGTAGAAGGGGCGGGTCTGCGCGCGCAGCCACATGGCCACGGGGTCGTGCTCGTCCGCCAGCGCCACCGTGCACACCGGGACGCCCTCGGGGACCACGCCGACCGACTGGCGCATCATCTCCCGTACGGACTCCAGCGCGGGCGCGGAGGCGTCGTACAGGTCCAGCCCGACCGCGAGGTACGGGGACCCGAGCGCGGGCTGCACCCAGGCGCGGCGCAGCGACCGCACGGCGGGCGTGCGGTGCGCGTGCTGGGTCAGGAGCCCGTAGAACTGCGGGAGCTCGATGGCGGGCTCGGAGAGCCGCAGCGGGCCGGCCGGCATCCGGTCCAGCCCGGTCGCGATCCGGCGCAGGTCGGCCCAGGGGATGCCGAGGCCGCCGCCCTGGGCGTGCGGGTTGAGCCACAGGCCCCAGCGGTCCGGGTAGAGCGCGCGGGCGATGTCCCGCCCGGTGACCACCTCGTAGCCCCGGTTCCAGCCGCTGGCGGCCAGCTCCTGCGGGGAGGTGACGCAGGGCGCGTACCCGAGGCTCTCGACCTCCATGCCGCCGTACTGGGCGTCCGGGGAGCCCGGCTGCCCCTGCCAGAGCAGCATCCACAGCCGGCCCTCGGAGAGGGCGTGCAGAAGCGACTCGTAGCTTTCATAGCGCCCGGGAGTCACCTGGCGCAGCATGTGCTCGACCTGCCCGGCCGCGGCCGTGCCTGACGCACTCACCCGGTACCCCTCTTCGTCTCTTCTTCCGCCCGTCGTCAACGCGTGAACAGCTTAAGCGGCCCTACGGGAGGTAGAAGGGGCGTACGCGCTCACGAATCCAGTCCGTGACCGGGTCCTGGGCGGCGTCCAGGAGGATCAACTGCACGGGCCACGGCGGCGGAACCCGGGTCAGGGCCCGCCCGAGGGCGTCCATCGGGGCGCTCTGCATCTCGGGTTCCCATCCCACCAGGCGGACACCGATGAACAGTTCCGGCGCCCCGCCCTCGATGCTGGCGAGGCAGCGGTACGCGGCGACGACCGCGCCGGTGGCGCGGAACTCCTCGGCCGCGGCGGCCAGGAAGTCCACCGGGTCTTCCTGCCAGTCGGGCTCGTAGAGCCGTACGCGGCCGCCGGTGGCCGGGCCTTCGAGCGGGGTCCGGCCGGTGCGGCAGAGCTCCGCGACGGCGGGCGGGGGCAGCGGGACGCCGACGGCGCCCTCGGGGTTGATCGCGATGCCGAGCTGCGGGGGCAGGCCGCGGGCGAACTCGACGGCGGGGGCCACCGCGAAGTCCATGCCGGGGCCGACGCAGGCGAGGAACTGGGCCTCGGAGCTGTAGACCGGGACGTACGCCGCCCCGCCGATCTCCATCGTGGGCAGGTCCAGGGCGCCGGCGTCCGGTCCGCCGCCGCCGGGCAGGGGCACCCACACCTGGCTGCGACCGAGCACCTCCAGGATCCGCCCCCCGGCGTCCGGCTGCCCGAGCGCCGCCCCGAGCACCTGCTCCAGCTCATTCCCCGGCCAGCCGCTGCCCTGCATGTGCGTGTGCCTCCGTTGGTTCCGCGGATCGTCGTGGCCGAGGTTATCCGTCGCGGGTGCGGCGCCGCTGCCGGGGGCCAGCCCCCGGACCCCCGCTCCTCAAACGCCGGAGGGGCTGGATTTGGCGGGCGCCGCCGCCTTGGCGGGCAGGATCGCCCGCAGCGCAATTTCAGCCCCGCCGGCGTCCATTTCAGCCTCGCCGGCGTTTGAGGCGCGGGGTCTGGGGCGGAGCCCCAGCAGCGGCGGCGGCCGTCACGCGTGGAACGCGATGCGGGTCACCGCCGCGGCGGAGGCGCGGTCCAGGAGGGTCGCCGAGGCGCAGCCGGCCGGCGGGCGGCCCGACTCCGCGTCGCGGAGCAGGCGGGTCACCGCGCCGCGGTGGCGGGCGAAGGCGTACGCCGATACGCCGCGGCCGCGCGCCGCCTGGCCCGAGAGGGCCTCCTCGGGGCTGCTGTCCAGCAGGAGCAGGTGCAGGGCCCGGCCACGGCGGCGCGCGGCCGCCGCGAGCAGCCCGCGCACCCAGCTCTGCGTGCCGCAGTCGTGGACGACCACGGAGGCTCCGGAGCGCAGGGTCCGCCACAGCCCCCAGTAGTGCGCGACCCGCACCAGCGGCCGGTACACCGCGTACGGCAGCGCCTGCGGCATCCTGCGCTCCCAGCGCTCGCGCGTGTCCTGGGAGTCGATGGCCCCGCCCTCGGCCGCCGCCCGCTTGATCAGCGTGCTCTTGCCGCCGCCCGGCAGGCCGGACACCACGACGATGTCCCCGTCCGCGAAGCCGAGCTGCTGCGGGCCGCGCACCGCCGGTCCGCGCAGATCCCGTACGAGACCGCGGCCGAGGCCGGCCCCGGCTCCGGCTCCGGCCACCGCACCGGCCCCCGCCGCGCCCTTGCGCTCGCGCGCGCCGCGCTGCGCCGGCACCGCGTCCACGGTTCCCGTCGTCGTCGCCACTACTCCGAATCTCCGCACAGTGTTCGCCTCCCCCGAATCGGGTCCCAGGACCCTTGCCCACTGAGTGTAAAGAGACGGTAATCCGGCAGCTCCGGTTCCGGTCCGCCCGCTCGGGGCCCGCACGCACTTTCGGACCCGCACGCCCGATCACGTACACGGCGTGCAATGATGTGCGCCATCTGGACCAACTGCATACCGGCCGCTTGAATCCGCGCGGGAGAGTCCCGGCACGCCGCAAGGCCGTGCGTGGGCGCCGAAGGAGCAAGATCCTCCCTTGAATCTCTCAGGCCCCGTACCGCGTGGATGAGGCAGATCTGAAAAGCGAGCTGCTCGACAGCTCCACCCAAGGTGCAAGCCGACGTCCCCCGGGACTTGCGGCGAACCTCTCAGGTTCCGATGACAGATGGGGAGGGACCCTCCTCGTCATGTCATGCCCTGGGACTCGGGAGCCACACCCATGAGCACTGCCCCCCGTCTGACCGCGCTCGATGCGCTGCACCGCTCGCTCGGTGCGACCATGACCGATTTCGCGGGCTGGGACATGCCGCTGCGGTACGCCAGCGAGCGCGACGAGCACAACGCCGTACGCACCAAGGCCGGTCTCTTCGACCTGTCCCACATGGGCGAGATCACGCTGACCGGCCCGGAGGCCGTCAAGGCCCTCGACTACGCGCTGGTCGGCAACATCTCCACCGTCGGCGTCGGCCGCGCCCGCTACACGCACATCTGCCAGGCGGACGGCGGGATCGTCGACGACCTGATCGTCTACCGCCTCGGCGAGACCGAGTACATGGTCGTCGCCAACGCCTCCAACGCCCAGGTCGTCCTCGACGCCCTGACCGAGCGTGCCGCCGGCTTCGACACCGAGGTCCGCGACGACCGCGACGCGTACGCGCTGCTCGCGGTGCAGGGCCCGGAGTCCCCCGGCATCCTCGCCTCCCTCACCGACGCCGACCTGGACGGGCTGAAGTACTACGCCGGCCTGCCGGGCACCGTCGCGGGCGTGCCCGCGCTGATCGCGCGTACGGGCTACACCGGCGAGGACGGCTTCGAGCTGTTCGTCGCCCCCGAGCACGCCGTGGAGCTGTGGCAGGCGCTGACCAAGGCGGGCGAGGGCGTCGGCCTGGTTCCGGCCGGCCTGTCCTGCCGCGACACCCTGCGCCTGGAAGCGGGCATGCCGCTGTACGGGCACGAGCTGAGCACCTCCCTGACCCCCTTCGACGCGGGGCTGGGCCGGGTCGTGAAGTTCGAGAAGGAGGGGGACTTCGTCGGCCGCGCCGCGCTGGAGGCCGCCGCCGAGCGCGCCGCCACCAACCCGCCGCGCAAGCTGGTCGGCCTGATCGCCGAGGGCCGCCGCGTCCCGCGCGCCGGTTTCCCGGTCGTGTCCGGTGGAGAGGTCATCGGCGAGGTCACCTCGGGCGCCCCCTCCCCGACGCTGGGCAAGCCGATCGCGATGGCGTACGTGGACGCGGCGCACGCCGCGCCCGGCACCTCCGGCGTCGGCGTCGACATTCGCGGTACGCATGAGCCGTACGAGGTCGTGGCTCTGCCGTTCTACAAGCGGCAGAAGTAACACTCCACGCACCGCGTCCGCCGTACGGGTGCCCGTACGGCGCTGTCTCAGTACCCAAGACCGCAGTTCGTATCCACTCCCCCGCATCCAGGAGAATCAGGTCATGAGCAACCCCGAGAAGCTGCGTTACACCAAGGAGCACGAGTGGCTGTCGGACGCCGTGGACGGCGTCGCGACGGTCGGCATCACGGAGTTCGCGGCCAACGCGCTCGGTGACGTCGTCTACGCCCAGCTCCCCGAGGTCGGCGAGACCGTGACCGAGGGCGAGACCTGTGGCGAGCTGGAGTCGACGAAGTCGGTCAGCGACCTGTACTCCCCCGTCTCCGGTGAGATCGTCGAGTTCAACCAGGACGTCGCCGATGACCCGGCCCTCGTGAACAGCGCCCCGTTCGAGGGTGGCTGGCTGTTCAAGGTGCGCCTCTCGGAGGAGCCGAAGGACACGCTCTCCTTCGCCGAGTACACCGCCCTCACCGCCGGTAACTGACCCCAGGGGACCCTGATGTCTGTACTGAACACCCCTCTTCACGAGCTCGACCCGGACGTCGCCGCCGCCGTCGACGCCGAGCTCGTACGCCAGCAGTCCACCCTGGAAATGATCGCGTCGGAGAACTTCGCTCCGGTCGCCGTCATGGAGGCCCAGGGCTCGGTCCTGACCAACAAGTACGCCGAGGGCTACCCCGGCCGCCGCTACTACGGCGGCTGCGAGCACGTCGACGTGATCGAGCGGATCGCGATCGAGCGCATCAAGGCGCTCTTCGGCGCCGAGGCCGCGAACGTCCAGCCGCACTCCGGTGCGCAGGCCAACGCCGCCGCGATGTTCGCGCTGCTGAAGCCGGGCGACACGATCATGGGCCTCAACCTGGCCCACGGCGGCCACCTGACCCACGGCATGAAGATCAACTTCTCCGGCAAGCTCTACAACGTGGTCCCGTACCACGTCGACGAGACCGGCCAGGTGGACATGGCCGAGGTCGAGCGCCTCGCCAAGGAGACCAAGCCGCAGCTGATCATCGCCGGCTGGTCCGCCTACCCGCGCCAGCTGGACTTCGCCGCCTTCCGCCGCATCGCGGACGAGGTCGGCGCGTACCTGATGGTCGACATGGCGCACTTCGCCGGTCTGGTCGCCGCGGGCCTGCACCCGAACCCGGTGCCGCACGCCCACGTCGTCACCACCACCACGCACAAGACCCTCGGCGGTCCGCGCGGCGGTGTCATCCTGTCGACGCAGGAGCTGGCCAAGAAGATCAACTCCGCGGTCTTCCCGGGTCAGCAGGGCGGCCCGCTGGAGCACGTGATCGCGGCCAAGGCCGTCTCCTTCAAGGTCGCGGCCTCGGAGGAGTTCAAGGAGCGCCAGGTGCGCACCCTCGAGGGCGCGAAGATCCTCGCCGAGCGCCTGGTGCAGCCGGACGTCAAGGCCGTGGGCGTGGACGTGCTCACCGGCGGCACCGACGTGCACCTGGTCCTGGTCGACCTGCGGAACTCCGAGCTGGACGGCCAGCAGGCCGAGGACCTCCTCCACGAGCTCGGCATCACGGTCAACCGCAACGCCATCCCGAACGACCCGCGGCCGCCGATGGTCACCTCGGGCCTGCGGATCGGTACGCCGGCCCTGGCCACGCGCGGTTTCGGCGCCGAGGAGTTCACCGAGGTCGCGGAGATCATCGCGGCCGCGCTGAAGCCGGGGTACGACAGTGCGGACCTGAAGGCGCGCGTCTCCGCGCTCGCCGCGAAGTTCCCGCTGTACCCGTCGCTCTAGGCAGAGCATCGGAGGGGCCCGGCCTTGTCTGTGCACAGGGCCGGGCCCTTTCTCGTGACCGGAGCGCATCGCCCCGGTGGCGGCCGCCGCGGCCGCGGCCCCCGTCGCCTGCTTCCGGGGCCGTGCGGGGCGTACGGGACGTACGGGGGCCCGTACGCGGGTCTGCCGGGAGCGTGAGCGGACACCCGCCCGACCTGTCCACGTAATCCTTCCCACCTCTTCCGACGACCGAGACGTTCACCTCATCGCGCTAAGCTCGTCTGTCGGACAAAATCCGAATAATCCGCCTCTCCTGCACCCTCCCACCCCACGAGCAGACAAGGGAGTCCGCCACCGTGGCCATCTCCGTCTTCGATCTCTTCTCCATCGGTATCGGTCCCTCCTCCTCCCACACGGTCGGCCCGATGCGGGCCGCGCGCATGTTCGTGACGCGACTGAAGAAGGACGGCGTGCTCGCCCAGACGGCCTCCGTCCGGGCCGAGCTGTTCGGATCGCTCGGTGCGACCGGCCACGGCCACGGCACCCCCAAGGCGGTGCTGCTGGGCCTGGAGGGCCACTCCCCCCGCACGGTGAACGTCGAGACGGCGGACGACGAGGTCGAGCGCATCCGCAAGAGCGGCCGGCTGCGGCTGCTGGGCGCGGAGATAGGCGATGGCCACGAGATCGCCTTCGACGAGCCGAACCAGCTGATCCTCCACCGTCGGCGCTCGCTGCCGTACCACGCGAACGGCATGACGCTCTTCGCGTACGACGAGGCCGGCACCCCCCTGCTGGAGAAGACCTACTACTCGGTCGGCGGCGGGTTCGTCGTGGACGAGGACGCGGTCGGCGAGGACCGGATCAAGCTCGACGACACGGTGCTGAAGTACTCCTTCCGCTCCGGTGACGAGATGCTGCGCCTGGCGAACGAGACCGGCCTGTCGATCTCCTCGCTGATGCTGGAGAACGAGAAGGCCTGGCGCACCGAGGACGAGATCCGCGAGGGCCTCCTGGAGATCTGGCGCGTCATGCAGTCCTGCGTCGCGCGCGGCATGTCCCGCGAGGGCATCCTCCCGGGCGGCCTGCGGGTCAAGCGCCGGGCCGCGGGCACCGCCCGCCAGCTGCGCGCCGAGGGCGACCCGCAGGCGCACGCCATGGAGTGGGCGACGCTGTACGCAATGGCCGTCAACGAGGAGAACGCGGCGGGCGGCCGGGTCGTCACCGCCCCCACCAACGGCGCCGCGGGCATCATCCCGGCGGTCCTGCACTACTACATGAACTTCGTGCCGGGCGCGGACGAGGACGGCGTGGTCCGCTTCCTCCTCTCGGCGGGCGCCATCGGCATGCTGTTCAAGGAGAACGCCTCCATCTCCGGCGCCGAGGTCGGCTGCCAGGGCGAGG
This sequence comes from Streptomyces sp. NPDC030995, assembly GCF_055571215.1. NCBI lineage: Bacteria > Bacillati > Actinomycetota > Actinomycetes > Kitasatosporales > Streptomycetaceae > Streptomyces > Streptomyces sp. NPDC030995. Next base: position 173,215 of record NZ_JBVIFS010000009.1, on the reverse strand, counting down.
TGGGCTCCGCCTGCTCGATGGCGGCCGGTGCCCTCGCCGAGGTCCTGGGCGGCACCCCGGAGCAGGTCGAGAACGCGGCCGAGATCGGCATGGAGCACAACCTGGGCCTGACCTGCGACCCGGTCGGCGGCCTGGTCCAGATCCCCTGCATCGAGCGCAACGGCATGGCCGCGGTCAAGGCCGTCACCGCCGCGAAGATGGCGATGCGCGGCGACGGCAGCCACAAGGTCTCCCTCGACAAGGTCATCAAGACCATGAAGGAGACCGGCGCGGACATGAAGGTCAAGTACAAGGAGACCGCCCGCGGCGGCCTCGCGGTCAACGTCATCGAGTGCTGACGCGCCGGCGATAACGAAAACGGCCCGGGGCCCCTGACGAGAGATGTCAGGGGCCCCGGGCCGTCTCCGTGCGGGTACACGCCTACCGTGAGGGCCCCTCCGGCCCACAATGCCAGGAGGGGCCCTCACGGCTGTCTCAGGCACTCACCTCTTCGTCTGCAGGTGCTCTTCCAGTTCCTCCCGCGTCATCTCTCCACGCACCCATGCACCGATCCCGTGCATGTCGCGCACAGGAATCTGGAATGCCTTCTGGAGAACGAGAGCCAGAGTGAATGGATTTTCCCGCATGTTCGGATACCGATCCAACAGGAGTTCGGCCACCTCCAGGACGCTGCAACCTATGTCACGGTACTCAACGGCTCGCGTGGCCAAGTGTTCCAGCTCTTCACTCACGGCCCCTCATCCCCTCCGGAACATGGCCTCAGCCCGTTGGAAATTCCCGTCCATTCTCGGTATCGCGTCAATGACCTTCGCCCTGGTGAAGCCATGGCGGGCGGCCTCTTTCCCGGTCCATGTCGCTTGCGCGGCCCGGCTCAGGCTCGCGCCGCCTTGGACCGCTTCGTTGAAGTCCTTAATATTGTCTCCGTAATACCAGATGCCATGGATGGCTTCCACCCGGTCACCGAAGTGGGCCATGATGTCGGCGAACATCTGCTTTCCGCGGAGCGGTGAACCCTTCTTCGGGTTGTTGTCCATCATGATGCGCAGCGTGCCGTTCGCGTCCAGCGTGGCGTGGACTCCACTGCCGCTGGCCTCGTGGCCGATGTAGAGGCTGTCCTCCTTGGCAATTCGCTCGACGCCACAGTTGTGGACGAGGACCGGAGTGCTCTGTGCGACCACGTAGTACGTGTGGATGTCCGCGACGGTGAGGTTGTGGACCCTGGCCTGCTGGGTCCAGCGCTTGACCGCCGTCACCTGGACCTGCGTGCCGGCGCCGGTTCGCAGCCAGGTGCCCGGCGTCAGGTCGGCTGCGCCGATCCACTCGCCGAGTTCCGGAACCCAGAAGGGGTGGCCGTCCGTCGCCGTGACTTCCGCGATCGCGGAACCGGCATCACCATCCGTGTCGATGGTGACCTCGACAAGGTTCTTCAAACCGTCACCGATGATCGTCGCCGCAACGTCCTTGGCGGCCGTCTCACCCGTCTCGGGGTCGGCGGCAAGAATCTTGTCACCGACTTCCAGTTCCTCGATGGCCTTGCTGCTGCCGTCCGCCATCAGGACCTGAGTACCCGGAACAAAGCTGTTCGTATTGCAGCCGGGTGCGGTACCTCCGTCACCACTGCCACCGCTACCACCGCTATCGGCCTGCTTCGCCGCGGGGGCCTCTACTTCATCCGCCTTCTTGGCAGCCTTCGCGGCATCGGCTTGCTTCTGCCACGAGACCATGTCCTCCTCGTACTTGGCCATGGCCTTGGCATCGACGTCGGAACGCCTGAGGAGACCTGTGGCCCAGGAAATCTCGTCCTTCCACTTGTTGAACATCGTCCAGGCGCGGTCCAGCGCCTTGACGACCCTCTTCGCCTTTCCTGCGGCCCCGAACAGCTGCTCCACGCCGAGCATGACGCAGGTCTTCTTGTTTCCGCCGAGGCAGTCGGCGATGTCCTCCCAGCCGATGAGGCCCTTACCGACCTCCTTGGCGATGTTGATGGCGACGTCCATCTTGGACATCTGTTTGATCTTGGTCGCCTTGTCGACGTCTTCCTTCGAAACCGTCGGCTTGGGCTTGGCAGGTGCAGGTGTGGGTGAGGAGCCGCCGGCATAACGGCCCCAGCCGGTGCGCCGGAGGACTTCGTCCGCCGACATGCCCATCATCGAACCGATGTCCGCGGCCAGCGAGCGAATCAACGAGCCCCAGAACTCACCTGACGGGTCGCTGAAGGTGACCGGGCTGTTGTTCCCGTACGCGTACGGGTTCATCGTCTGGGACTCGGCCATGTCCATCTTGGGGTCGACCGAGATGAACCTGCCGAGTGCCGGGTCGTACTCGCGTGCGCCGAGGTGCGTCAAGCCCGTCGAGTCGTCGATGGTGCCGCCGACGAAACCCTTCTGGCCCGGCCACACCGACGGCTTCTCGCCACGCGCGTCGCCGTACGGGGTGAACTTGCGGCGTGTCACGGCCTGCGTGGCGGCGTCCACCGCAGTGGTTGCCGAACCGTTGTGGTCGGCCAGCAGGTAGGAGGTGGTGGTCTTGCCTCCCTCGGCGACCCGGACCATCACTGGACCGCTGGCCGTGGAGTAGTACCGCGTACCCTTCACCGCGCCCGTGGCCTGCGCCACGTGGACCTCGGTGCCCGGCAGGTACAACGTGGTACCGGTCGGGTCACGGCGTATGAGGCGGTTGCCTCCGGCGTCGTAGAGGTACTCGGTGTCCTTGGCCTGTTCGCCCGAGGCCGGGGACACCTTCTTCAGCCTGCCCTCGATGTCCCATTCCAGGTTCTGGGTGTTGCCCTGAATGGTCCGCCGAGTGGTGTTGCCGCGTGCGTCGTACCCATAGCTCTCGGTCCGCGTGCCACCGGGGCCCGTCGTATCGACCTTGAGCAGCTGGTTCCTGGCCGGCCCGGTGGCCGGATAGGAGTAGGTGCGGGTGACGTCCTTGGTGAGGTCGCCCGTCGTATCGTGCTTGACCTCCGTCTTGCGGTTCCCGACCGCGTCGAAGGTGTACGAGCTCCAGAACGCGTCCGGACCGCCCACCTTGGGAGCTGAACCGGGCCCGATGGTGCCCGGCTTCGTGGCGCAATCGTCCGTCGCCGTCCAGGCGTCCTTCATACGGCGCAGATAGTCGTACGCGAAGCACTGGGTGTCACTGGCACCCGGCGCACCGCTCTGGTGGTCCGTGATCTTCAGGATGTTGCCTGAAGGGTCGTAGCTGGTACGGACGTCGCTGATCTGGCTGTAGCCGGTGGTTCCGGTCTGCTGCGTGTGGTAGGTCCGGTTGACCCGCCGGGTCTGCTCGTCGAACTCGTAGGTCGAGACGATCTGCTTGTTGGCGTCGCCGACATTGGTGCGGACGAGATCACCGAGCGGCGTGTACTCCGAGCTCGTCAGGAACGCACGGCCGTTGACCGACGTGGCGCTCGGCATGTCGAGACCGTTGTAGACATTCGCCATGCGGTCCGCAGGCAGTCCCGCGGTGGCCGGGAACACCGTGGAAGTCGCCAGGCCCACGGTCTTGCTGAAGGTGTTGGCATAGGTATAAGTACCGGCCAGCTTGCCCTCGTTGGCAGGGATGACGACCTTGGCGCCCAGCTGACGGTACTCGGCGTCATAGCCGGTGACGGCCTGCGTATACGCGTTGCCCTTCTCGTCGTACCTGGTGGACGACACGGGGAACCCGAGCGCGCCGGGCAGCGTGTCGTACGTCATCTCGGTCAGCTTGCGACCCTGGAGCGAGCCCTCGTGTGTGGCCGTCGTGCGGCCGAGGGTGTCGTACGCGAAGGCGATCGTCTTGTCGCGACTGTCGGTGACGGATTCGATCCGGTCACCAACGCCGTACGTCGTCTTCAGGCGGCCCTTGTCGGGGTCGTCGATCTCGTACGCGCGGCCACGCAAGTCGTACTTGTAGGTCCAGACGTTACCGCCCTGGTCGGTGACCGAGCTCAGCTGCCCCTTGGCCGTGTAGCCGTACTTGATCGTGTTCGCCGGCGTGCCGACCGGAGCGTCGCCGTCGAATTGCTGCAGCTCGGTCTTGCGGCCCTGGACATCGACCATGGCCTTCGTCGGGGTCTCACCCTGCGGCGGGTCCACGGCGATCCAGTCGCCGCCGTACGACGTCGTCGTACGCCAGGTCTCCTGGCCGTTCTTCTGGGCGATGGTCGCGACGGGGCGGCCCATGCCGTCGTACTCGGTACGGCTGGAGGAAGGGATCTTGCTCTCGACCGGGAGCCACATCTGGTTGGAGGGGGCCTGGTCGTTGAAGTACCCCCCGTTCTCCATTCGGACCTGGCCGCGGCTGTCGTAGAACGTGTCCGTGATCACCCGGCCCTTGTCGAGCCCTTGCTGCTGCGTCTGTCGCATGCGCAGCGAGCCGTCATAGAAGTCGTACCGGGTGCGGTACTTGCCGCTCTCCAGGAGGTACTTGTTCGTGATGACGACCGGCGCATCCGCGGAACCGGGACGGATGTCGTACGAGAACTCCGCATCCGGGCTCGTCACGGCGGGGTCGCGGTCCGGGGACCACGCCTTCACGAGGCGCCCGAGCGCGTCGTACTGCATCGACGTCCGGCGCTTGTTGGCGTCTTCCTTGGCCAGCGGAAGGCTGCGGCCCGCGTCCATCTCGGTGCTGGAGGCATGGCCCAGCGGGTTGGTCGTGGTCACCTTCGTGAGCACGCCGCCGGTGGCCGGCGTGTACTCCGTCTTCGCGGTGGCTCCGTGCGCGTCCGTCTGGGTGAGCGGTCGGCCGTGGAGGTCGTAGGTCGCGGTGCCCGCCAGGGTGTACTTGGCGACTCCGCCCTCGTAGGAGGAGAGCGTCTCGCTACGGACCGTGTTGCCCACTGCGTCGATGTGCGAAATCTGGTCGGATATCACGTCCGCAGGGCGGGAGATGTCCGGCGCGTCACACGCCTTGGAGAGGGACTCCCCCCTCTTCTGGTACGCGAACATCCACTTGGACGGGTCCTCGTGGTACTCGTAGATGACGCAGGTGTCGTCAGTGGCGACGGCCAGATCGCCCCGGCTGGTGGTCTCCTTGACCCTGCCCCGGCTGTCGTAGGTGTGCTCGACCGCCGTACGGCGCTGTCCCCGGTTGTCGGAGAGCACGCTGCGCGAGCTGACCTTGGCCAGGTTCCCGCGCCACGCCTCCAGCGGCGCCGCACCGTCCGCGCGCTTGCGGGTCGCCGTCGGGCCGCTGTAGCCCGGCGTCGACACGGACGCCGATTCGAGCGCCTCACCCTCGCCCTTGTAGTAGAGCGTCTCGCGGACCTGGCCCGCGAAGAGCTTGTGGTCGGCGATCTCGCCGCCCTCGGAGTCCTTGATCTTGACCGAGCGCTTGCCGTCGGGCTGGGAGGGGGCCCTGTCCCCGTCCATGCCGCGGAAGAAGACGGTGTCGACCTGGCTCCGCTTGTCCGGGGCGACGCCCACAAGAGTGCGGACGCGTCCGTAACCGCGCCACTGGTTCCACGTGCGGGCCTTCTCGTTCAGCTGCTCCGTCTCGCTGTCGTAGGCCCAGGCCGGAGCGTCCAGGTACTGGTAGTTCGTCTCCTTGGTCGGGGAGATGTCGTTCGGGTTCTCGTCCCGGACCTGGTCCACGCGATGCTTGTGGAACCAGTCGGTGACGTAGAGCTTCTTCTCGCCCTTCTCGTCGTTCGGGTCCGGGATCTCCTTGATCACCGGGTAGCAGCGCAGCGTGTTGTTCTCGGGGGAGGACGGGAGCTTCTTCGGCTCCTTCGTGCTGCACTCGGTCGGCGCGTACTTGACGGCGATGACCGCGCCCGTCTCCGTACTCACCTTCTCGACGCGCCAGCGCATGAACGGCGGGCTGCCGTCCTCGTTGTTGTCCACCCGGTTGTCCAGCTGGACGCCCCCGAAGGTGACCGGGGGCATGGGCTCGTCGGCGCCGTCGCCGTTCTTGCCGGTGTGCTTGAGCTGGGCCAGCCACATCGGGTAGTCGAGAACCACGCCGCCGTCACCGGTGGGGCGGAAGTCCTGCGTCAGGGCCCAGGAGTCGACCGGATCGTGCCTGCCGGCCTTGAGGACACTGGTCGTGACGTCCTTCAGCAGCTTGCGGCTGAAGAACGTCGGCGTGTAGCGGTCCTTGCACTCCTTTCCGGCATCGCAGATCTGGTCTGCCGGAACGTCGGGCCAGTTCTTGGTGACCTCCCACTTCGCACCGTCGACCAGCTTGGCCTCGGCGCAGTCGAAGTCCTTGGTCGCGATGCAGCGCTCACCGACCGCGAAGTCGACACGTGCCGGTGACAGGGTGAAGAGGTTGTCCGAGCGCAGGCCGTAGTCGACGTGCTGGAGCCAGCCACCGCGGTCGTAGGCACGGGCAGTGGTCTTGCCGTCCTCCTGCACGTTGGAGCCGTAGTGGTTGCGCTCCTTGGCGTACCAGTAGGTCATGGCGTTGCCGTGCGGGTCCACGACGTAGTCGAGGTTCCAGCGCCAGGCCTGGTTGCAGACGGAGTCCGCGTACGAGGTCTTGTGGCAGGCCTCGCCGGGCTGGTTGCCGTAGACCGGCACCGTCCAGGTGGAGTTGGTCTCCGCCTTGCCCGTGGACCAGCCCGGAAGCCGGTTCAGACCGAAGTGGTACTGGACGCCCTGCTGGTTGGTGACCCGCCAGTGCTGGCCGCCGGTGTCGCCGTTGGTGGCGCCGTCCAGCAGCTCGACCCGGGAGCCGTCGTCCTGCGCCGGGCGCCAGGTCTTCTTCTGCGCGTCGGCGTCGTCCAGGACGAGCGGGGTGGATGAGCCGTTGAGGGACAGGGTCACCATCGGAGGCCCCTGGCACAGGTCGCCGGTGATCTGCTTGGGGTTGTTGAACCCCGATCCCTCCTTCTTGTCATCGCTGCACGGTACGTAGGTGTGCTCGATGAAGTTGTTGCTTGCCGACAGGTCCCAGCCGTCGCCCGCCCAGGAGGCCTGGCCCGAGGATGCCGACGTACGGCCGTCCACGCTCGCCGAGGAGTAGCTCAGGCCGAGCGAGGGCGCGGGACCGCCCAGGGCGCCGGGAATCTCCATCGGGTAGGACCAGGAGAAGCCACCGGAGTTGCCGCCGGCCTCCCAGGAGCCCGTGGGGCTGAGCGAGGTCGCCGTGAAGCTGCCGCCGCTGCCGCCGGAAGAGGAGGTCGTCGCCAGCACCGTCGGCGCGGACGCCGCGGAGCGGGCCTGGGCGCCCGAAGGGGCCGCCAGGGTGGCCGTCACCGTGCCAGTGACCGGGTTGTTCTTCGAGGCGACGGGAGTGCGCTTCTGGCACTCCGGCTTCGTCGGCGAGGTCAGCGCACAGGCCGGCAGGGCGACCAGGTTGAGACGCGAGCCCCAGTTGCCGCCATAGGCGTTGCGGAACTTCGAGTAGTCCAGCTCGACCGAGAGCGGCACCGAGGCGGAGGCGGTGTCAGCGGGCTGAACGGCCATGACCACGCCGTCGATGCCGAGGGCCGCCGCCGTGGCCTGGTTCTTCACTTCGACCTTGGCCGACACGGCGGCCGGCGCCGGGTCGGTCGGCTTCGGCGTGGCTTTGAGCTTGACCGGGAGCGAGCCCGCGGGGACCGGGTCGGCCGGCGGCGCCAACAGCAACGAGGCCTTGAGGCCGGGGGCAGCCGGCGACCTCACCCCACCCCTGGCCGGCACCGACACCTCGGCGGTTCCGGGCTTGGGCAGCTCGACGGACGGAGCGCCCTTCCAGGTCCGCTTCGCAGCGGCTCCGGCCTTCGCGGAAGCCTTGGACTTGGCCGCGTCCGAGAGCTTCTTGCCGGGAACATTCGCGAGCTTCTGAGTGCCTGGGAGCTCGGCAGCCGAGGCATTTCCCGCTACCGCGGGTAGCCCGGTAACAAGCAGCACGGAGATGACCGCGGATGCCGTCCAGCCGGGCCGGAATGACGGCCATCCCCCTGCTCTGACTCTATGCCGCTTTCCCTGACGGGAAAGCGAACGACGGAGTTTCACCCTACCTCCTTGCGAGGATCCGATATGACGTCGGGTATTACTACCAGAGCGTCAAGTAGCGAGATAATCCAGGCAATGGGATCCCCACGGAACGGTAAATGGCACATAAAGGCCAAACGTCCCGTATCGGACACCTCGCAGGTCAGGCAGCTGTGTTTTTCGCCACACGGGCGAGTAAAAGCCGCGCCCATTTCGGCTCGGCACGAGTGAAGGAAGAAAGTGAAGCAAGCAGAACAGTCGCGCCGCGCAGGCGGCCGGCGTCGACGGAGAGCAATCTCGGTCGTGATATCGACGGCCCTGTCCGCCGGTTTGCTGGCGGTGGCTCCGGCCGCACTGGCCGCACCCGCACAAAAAGAGAAGACAGAAACCGGATCGATTGATTCCACTCTCGGTGCCCAGCAGGAGAAAGAGACGGCATCGGCGAAGAAATCCGCGAAGTCCTCGGGTAACCGCGTCGAGGTCGTCAGCCGGCGCACCGAGACGGACGAGGTGTACGCGAACCCGGACGGCTCCCTGACGCTGGACCGGGCGCTGCTCCCGGTCCGTGTGAAGCAGGGCTCCGCCTTCGTCCCCGTCGACCCCACCCTCCAGGTGAAGGAGAAGGGCCGGGTTGCCCCCAAGGCGGCCCGCACCGACGTGTCCTTCTCCGGCGGCGGCTCGGACGCGCTCGCCGTCATGCGGGAGAACGGCCGGGAGATCCAGCTGACCTGGCCGGGCAAGCTGCCCGCGCCGAAGCTGTCCGGTGACACCGCCGTGTACCCGGAGGTGCTGCCGGGCGTGGACCTCGCGGTGAAGGCGACCCCGGACTCCTTCAGCCACTCCCTGGTGGTCAAGTCCGCCGAGGCTGCGAAGAATCCGGCACTCGCGAAGATCAACTTTGGCCTCAAGGCCAAGGGCCTGACCGTCAAGGCCGAGCCCGACGGACGTCTGCGCGCCGTCGACCCGACCGGGAAGGCCATCTTCTCGACCCCCGAGCCCCGCATGTGGGACTCCGCCGCCGCCCAGCTGGCCGAGACCTCGGGTCCGAACGAGAAGCTTCCCGAGGTCAAGGCCCCCGGGGCCAAGGCCGACGCCCCCGTCACGCGCAGCCTCGCCGCCGCGGACGCGCCGGTCGCCGCCGCCACCCCGGCTCCGCCCGCCCCGCGCCCGCTGGACGACGTACTGACCGGCGCCACCGAAGGATCCAAGCAGGCGGACCTCGGCGTCGAGCTGCGCGGTGAGATCCTCTCGCTGAAGACCGACGCCGCGCTGCTGAAGGCTCCGGACACCGTCTTCCCCGTGGTCATCGACCCCACATGGGGTCCCGACGCGGCGAAGAACGCCTGGTCCCTCGCCTACAAGAACACCGGGGTCGGCGGCAGCGCCGACACGGTGTACTGGAACGGCGGCGCGGCCATGAAGGAGTTCGCCCGCGTCGGAGTCGCGAAGGACAACTCCGGCAACACCGTCTGGGCCAACACCTACTTCCGGGTCGGCACCAGCAACCTCCAGGGCAAGCAGATCCTGGAATCCGTCATGCGCATCAAGCAGCAGCACGCCGGCTCCTGGTCCTGCAACTCCGGCGACGTCGAACTCTTCGACATCGGCCGTGACCTGCCGAACAACATCACCTGGAACCGCCAGCCCGCCAGCAAGGGCGCCGTGGACCGCTCCGGCCAGTCCTTCGGCGGGCGCAACTGTCCCAACAGCAGTGACGGACTCGTCGAGTTCGACGTTCTGCCCGCGATGAGCAAGGTGGCCGCCAACAACTGGGGCAGCTGGTCGTTCGGCCTGCGGTCGGTCTCCAACAAGGTCGACGTGTCGTGGCGCAAGTTCGACCCGAACTCGGCCCGCATCTCCACCCGTTACAACACCGCCCCCGCCAAGCCGTCCGATCTCGCCACCAACCCCTCGGTCCCCTGCGCCGGCGGCATCTTCGGTCTGACCAGCGAGGTCCAGCTGCGCGCCCGCGTCCACGACGACGAGGACAACAACCTCCGCGCGTACTTCCAGTGGGGCAAGGTCGGCGCCGGCGTGTCCGGCTCGCAGCCGGTGGACATCAGCAGCGACGGGGTCGCGGCCGTGCGCATCGACGCCTCGAAGCTCGACGGTGCGTACTGGTGGAAGGTGCACACCACGGACTGGACTGCCGACAGCCCCATGTCGGACCAGTGCACCTTCACCATCGACCGGTCCCGGCCCTCGAAGCTGCCTTCCGTCAGCTCCGCCGAGTTCCCCGAGACCGGCAGCGGCAAGCCCAGCAAGCCCGCCCGTACCAACGGCACCTTCGTCTTCGGTGCGAACGGCGTCACGGACGTGACCGGCTACGTGTGGTGGTCCGATCAGGACAGCACCATCCGCCAGGTCAAGGCCACCAAGACCGGCGGCCCGTCGGAGCCCGTGAACTTCAAGCCGTACAGCGCGGGGCCGCAGTACCTCTACGTCCGCAGCGTCGACGCGGCCGGCAACCAGTCCGACCAGTACGCGTACCACTTCCAGCCCGAGCGGACCCCTGGGCCGGACAAGCCCGGCGACCTCAACGGTGACGCCACCGTCGACCTGTGGGCCGTGGACCCGAGCACCGGATCCCTGCGGACCTACCCCTGGCAGCGGGACGGCGCGACCGGCGGCACGCTCGGCGCCGGCGTCCCGGCCGCGCAGACCAGCTTCGCCGGCTCCGTCATCGCCCACCGCGGCAGCTGGAACGTCGAGGACGGCTACGAGGACCTGGTCACGCTGAGCCCCAGCGCCGAGGACCCGCAGAAGAAGGAGCTCTGGCTCCACAAGAACGACGGCTCCGGCCGCCTGCGCGGTGATTCGGGCCGCTTCGAGTTCAACGTCTGGTCGGAGGACAACCGGCTCTGGACCAACGCCGATCAGGTCGTGGTCATCGCCAGCACCAACGACGACAACTCCGACGGGGTCCTGAACGACGCCGACGACCCCGACCTCCTCATCCGCACCGAAGGCAAGCTCTACCTCTTCCAGGGCTCCCGCGCGGACCAGTACCTCGACAACTTCAGCCCGCCGGTCTCCCTCGGCAACGCCGACTGGCAGAACATGACCGTCTCCGTCCCGGGCGACCTCAACGGTGACGGGCTGTCCGAGCTCTGGGCCCGCGACAAGACCACCGGCAAGGTGCACCAGTACACCAGCCGCAAGGGCACCGACGAGTTCGGCGCCGTCAGCGCCGACCTGACCGTCTACGGGGACGCCGCGGTCCGCGCGAGCTCCCTCGGCACCATCCCCGCCGGCACCTACCCGATGCCGCTGAGCAACGGCGACTTCGAGGGCGACGGCTTCGCCGACCTCTACGCCCTCAGCACGGACGGCCTGCTCTACGAGTTCCCCGGCCGCACCCTGCAGAACGGCTCCGCCTTCGGCGAGCCGCGCCTCCTGGTCAAGATCGGTACGCCCTGGGGAGAGTGCGAGACCATCGAAGGCCAGCACACCGGCGGCAAGCGCAAGCTGTGCGGTCCCGTCCTCGCCAAGTTCAAGGCGCTCGGCGGGCTCTCCTTCGGGCACCCGACCTCCGATTCCGTCGGCACGCCGGACAACAAGGGCCGCTACGTCCACCTGAAGAACGCCAACGGGGCCGAAGACCGTTCGATCTACTGGAGCTCGGAGACCGGGGCCTGGTCCATCCAGGGCGGCATCCGCGACAAGTGGTCCGAGATGATGCGCGAGTCCGGCGTCATGGGCTACCCCACCTCGGACGAGATGGTGACCCCCGGCGGAAGCGGGTGGGTCAGCACCTTCAGCAAGAACGGCGCCGCAGGCGCGATCTACTTCGGCCATGCGACCGGTGCCCAGCCGGTGAAGGGCTGGATCTACGGGTCGTTCCTGAAGCTCGGCGGGGTGAGCACCTACGGCTTCCCCGTGGGCGCGGAGGCCCCCACCAGCCCCAAGGCCGGTGAGCACCAGAACTTCAAGGCGGTCGGGGCCTCGGAGCCCACGACCACGTTCTTCTCCAGTGCCGCCACGGGTGCCTGGCCCGTCAGCAACGCCAACCGCACCAAGTACATCGCGGAGGGCTGGGAGAACGGCTGGCTCGGCTTCCCCACCTCGGCCGAGTACAACACGAACAGCGCCTCGATCCGCAGCGACTTCGAGGGCGGCTACATCTCGTGGAACCGGCACAGCTACACCACCACCGCCCACAAGCCGGACGACCGCACGGCGCACCTGCGCACCGACCTCGGCGGTGACGTCAACGGCGACGGCCGCAGCGACCTGATCACCGCGTACGACTACGGCAACGGCACCACCGGCCTGTACGTGTTCGACGCCAAGGCGGACGGCGGGCTCGCCGAGCCCCGCGCCGTCTGGAACAGCGGGGCGCAGAACTTCAGCGCCGCGAACGCCAAGTGGACGACCGGCGACTTCAACGGCGACAAGCGCACCGACGTCGCGGCCCTGTACGGCTACGGCGACGGCAGGAACAACCTCTTCACGTGGTTCGGCACGCCCGACGGCGGCCTCATCGCGCCCGGCGCCCCCTTCCAGATCCCGACCGGCAAGTGGGACTGGGCCAAGGTGGCGCTGCTCGCGGGCGACTTCAACGGCGACAAGCGCGCCGACGTGGCCGTCGTCCACGACCACGGCAGCGGCGTCACCGCCGCGACCACCTTCACGAGCAAGGCGGACGGTTCCTTCAACGCCGGGCTCGACAGCTGGCGCTCGCCGAGCGGCTGGCACAACGCCGCCGCGCAGTACCAGGTGGTCGACTCGAACGGCGACGGCCGTTCCGACATCGCCGCCGTGTACTTCAACGGCACCGTCGAGACGGCGATGTGGACGTTCAAGGCAAAGACCGACGGCGGCTTCGAAGCGCCGTTCAAGTCCTGGTCCGCGACCGCGACCGCCTTCCAGTCGGCTCGCATCGAGTCCACGGGCGGCGACTACAACGGTGACGGCCGCGGCGACCTCGCCATCGTCTACGACTACAGCGGCATGACGGGCACGCACACCTTCACCGCCAAGCCCGACGGCGGCTTCAATGCCCCGCTCGCCAGCTGGAAGTCCGGCGACGGCAACTGGTACGCCACCAGCAGTGGCACCCCGATCTCCGGGGACACCGACGGTGACGGCCGCGCCGACATCGTGATGATGTACAACTACGCCGCCGGCGACACCAGGGCCTTCACCCTGACCAGCCGCCCGGACGGCGGCTTCGACGGAGTGCGCGCGTCCTGGTACGCCGCACCCGGCATGTGGTAGCCGACAGCCGGTAGCAGCCGGCACACACAGGGCTCCGTCTCCCCCGGTTCCGGCCGAGGGGGCGGAGCCCTCGCTCCATCCCGCCCGCCCCCGGTTGCAACCGTGGGCGGGCGGTGCGTGTCTTAAGGAGTGACACTTGGTCCCCGTCTCTCGAGAATCGAGGGGACGTCATGATCCACGCACGTCTCCGGCAGATCGTGGCCCTCGCCACCGGCGCTCTGCTCGCCGTCGGCCTCTCGTTCGCCGCACCTGCCTCGGCCTCCATCACCGCCGCCACCACCCAGACACAGACCCCGCTCGTGGTCAACGCCCGCTGGGCCGGGCACCCCACGTACGACCGGATCGTCATCGACCTCCAGGGCTTCGTCCCCCCGGTCACCGTCACTCCCGTCCCCCAGCTGCGCTACGACGGGTCCGGCGAACCGGTCCCGCTCGCCGGGAAGCACTTCCTGGAGATCCGGCTGAACCCCGCCGCCGCGCACAACGACGCGGGCCACAACCTCTACCTCGGGCCCAAGCTCCAGAAGATCAACCTGGTCAAGCTCAAGGGCATCGCCCTGACCGGCGACTACGAGGGGTACGTGACCTTCGGCGCCGCCTTCGACACCCTGCCCTACTACCGCGCCTTCAGCCTGCACTCACCGGAGCGGTTCGTCGTGGACATCGCCCACTGAGCCCCTCCACCGCATCCCGCCGGCGGGAGCCCGGGGCATCGCACGCGCCCCGGGCTCCCGCCGCCCGCTCAGCGCGCCGGGCGGATCCGCATCCGGCTCGGGTCACCGTCGCCGAACCAGTCCTGCGCGCACTCGTACCGGCCGGGGGCGGCCGCGCCCACCAGTCCGAGGCAGGCGGCCATGGCCCGCTGCCCGTGGGCGTTGGGGTGCATGGACTCCTCCAGCGTGCCCTGGGTGTTGGCGTAGTCGAGGAAGCGGAACCACTCGTGCTTCCTCGGGTCCGGGCCGCCTTGACCCACCTGCTCCGTGCCGAGCGAGCACACCTCGTGCCCGGCCAGTGCGTCCCTCAGGTCCAGGTAGTCGGTGCCGCGGGCGCCGGCCACCGACTCGATCATGTCGCCGATCCGCGGGACGAGCGTGTACGCGGCCCAGTCCGCGTCGCGGTCGTTGAAGGGGCAACCGTCCTTGAACATCCGGTCCGAGTCGTTCTGGTTCAGCCGGAAGGACTCCCCGCCCGGGATCGGTGACGGATAGGACTGGAGGACCAGCCGGTAGTCGCCGTCCGCGTAGCCGGCGGCCCGCATGGTGGCCCGGATGTCGTCCACCACCGCCGTGACCTTGGCCTTCACCACGGGCAGCTTCTGCTCGACGACCGGTGTCTGCTTCTTCCAGCACAGCCGCTTGAAGTACCAGTCGTAGGCGCAGTCGCCGATGATCTGCCCGAAGCCGAGGTCGTTGCCGCCGACGGACAGGGCGATCAGCCTGACCCGCTTGGCTTTCGCCAGAGCGGCCAGCCGGTCGGTCTGCGGGGCCTCGCCCTGGTACGGCTGCCCGCCCGCCGCCGTGCTCAGCACGTTGACGGTCTCGGCGCCGGAGCAGGCCAGGTTGACCCGCTCGTCGATGCCGGGCAGCGGGGCCGTGGTGATCTCGGAGACGTCGGAGCGGTGGCAGCCGCCGACCTGGCCGGTGGCCCCGTAGACCCTGGACGGGTCGTACTTCGAGCCGCCGGTCCAGGCGCGGTCGGTGCCGTTGCGGCTGCCGTCGTAGCGGTCGGTGTTGCCGAGCCAGCGGCCTCCCTCACCGGAGATGAAACTGTCGCCCATCGCCACGGCGACGGTGGGCCCGGAGGGGGCCGCCGAGGCCTCGGGGGCGGTGAGTCCGGCCAGGGCGAGCAGCGCGACGGTCAGCAGCGCGGCGCCTCGGGAGGCGGTGCGCGTGCGGCTGGAACATCTCCTGGGCATGGGAGGGTCGTCCTCTCGGAGGCGGCGATGGGGGCGGCCGAAGCGGAGGCTGATCCACCCCTGCTCCGGCGGGGTGGGCAGAGGTTACGATCGGCGCCCACCGGCGGCCCATCCGTCGGCCACCCGTCCGCCCCGGAGTGCGTCGGAGTCCGCCATGGCCTTGCTCTTCTCCCTGCTGGGGCCGGTCCAAGTCACCCTGGACGGGCGTGCGTTGGAGCTCGGCGGGCCGCGCGGGCGCAGAGTGCTGGCGGCGCTCGCGCTGGAGGCGGGGCGGGTGGTGCCGAGCGCCGGGCTGGCGGACGCGGTGTGGGACGACCCGCCGGCCACGGCGCGGGAGCAACTGCAGAACGCGGCGGGCGTGCTGCGGCGGAGCCTCGCGGGGGCGTGTGCGGGGAGTGCGGGCGCGGGTGCCTCGGTGGTCCGCACCGAGGCCGGATTCATGCTCGATCCGGGCCGCGCGGTCGTGGACGTACGGGAGTTCGCGCGGCTGCGGAGCGCCGCGGAGGCCGTGGACGACCCGGGCGGAGCCCGGTAACTATTAGGCCGGGCCCTGGAGTTGTGGCGGGCTCCGGTGGCACTGGGCGGGCTGCGCGGGCGGATCCTCGAAGCGGCGGCGGCCCGGCTGGCACAGGAACGCCTCGACTGCGTGGAGGCGGCGCTGGCGGCGGACCTCGCGCTCGGGCGGCACGCGGAGAGCTGCGCGGAGCTCACCGCACTCACCGCCGAACACCCCTTGCGGGAGCGGCTGGTGGAGCTGCACGTGCTGGCCCTGTACCGGTCGGGCCGCCGCGCCGAGGCCCTCGCCGCCTTCGCCTCGGCCCGCGGCCGGCTGGCGCGCGAGGTCGGCCTGGACCCGGGCCCGGAACTCCGCGCCCTGCACGCGGCCGTCCTGTCCGACGCCCCTTCACTGCACGGGCGCAGCCCCTGGACGCGCTCCGCCCGGCCGATGAAGCCGCGGCCCGGCACGGAGCCCGCAGACGCCGGCGACAGTCCGACCCCGCGGCCGCGCCCGGCCCGGGCCCCCGCCACAAGGCCGGGCACCGGCCCCGGTGACCACACAGAGGCCCCCTCCGGCCACGAGCCGAGAACACACCCACCGACCTACGGCCCACCCGACACCGAGACGGACACCGCCACTGGACCCGGCGGCCCCGGTGACCACGCAAGGGCTCCCTCCGGCCACGGGCCGAGGACACACCCGGCGACTTACGGCCCACCCGGCGCCGAGGTGGACACCGCCGCGGGATCCGGCCGCCCCGGTGGCCACCCGGGGGCTCCCTCCGGGTGCGGGCCGACGTCGCACCCAGTGGCCTACGGCCCACCCGACACCGAGGCGGGCCCGGCCCAGGACATCCCCGCAGGGCAGCGGCCTGCGAGCTCGGGAGGGGCGGGCCTCGGCGTTGTTCCTGCCCAACTGCCTGCCGTTGATGGTGCGTTCGTCGGGCGCGAGGGTGAGGGCGAGCGTCTGCGGCGGGGGCTGCGGGGCGGGGCGGGCGCGGTCTGCCTGGTCACCGGGGCGGCCGGAATCGGCAAGACCGCGCTCGCGCTGCGGGTCGCGCACGGCCTGCGCGGGGACTTCCCCGACGGGCAGCTCTACGTGGACCTGCGCGGCGCCGACCGGACGGCCGCGGCGGATCCGGCCGAGGTGCTGGCCGGGTTCCTGCGCGGCCTCGGCGTCGACGGAGCGGCGGTGCCCGCCGACGCCGCGGAGCGGGCGGCCCTGTACCGGAGCCTGCTCGCCGGGCGGCGCGTCCTGGTGCTGCTGGACAACGCCGCCGACGAGGCCCAGGTCCGGGCCCTGCTGCCCGGGGCCGCGGCCGGCTGCGCGGTGCTCGTCACCACCCGCCACCGGCCGGCCGGCCCGGATCCGCGGTCCGTGGTGGAACTGCCGCTGCTCGACGAGCCCAGCGCGCTCGGGCTGCTCGGGCGCATCGCCGGGGCCGGACGGCTGGCCGCCGAGCCGGTGGCGGCGCGGGAGCTCGTGCGGCTGTGCGGCGGGCTGCCGCTCGCCCTGCGGATCGTCGGCGCCGAGCTGGCCGCGCTCCCCCACCGAGGACTCGCCCGGCTGGCCGGCCGGCTCGGCGACGAGCGGTCCCGGCTGGACGTGCTGGACGGGGTGCGGGCGGGGCTGCGGATCGGCTACCGCGCACTGCCGGGCGACGCACGGGCCCTGCTGCGCGGCCTCGCGGCGCTCGACGCCCCGGACTGCGCCGCCTGGACGGCGGCCGCCGTGCTCGACCGCCCGCTCGACGCGGCGGAGGAGGCCCTGGACGCCCTGGCGGCGGCGCACCTGCTGGAGGTGGCGGGCCCCGACGAGGCGGGGCAGCTCCGCTACCGCATGCACGACCTGGTCCGCGCCTTCGGGCGGGAGCTCGGCGGCCCCGGCGCACCGGCGGCGCGCCGCGTCCTGTCCTGCTGGGTGACGCTGGTGCGCGAGGGACGGCGGGCCCACCAGGGCCCGGACTACCCCGGGCTGGAACTGCGCACGGCCGCCTGGGTGCCGGACCCGGCCGTGCTCGCCGGGCCGCGGGCCGAGCCGGTGCGCTGGCTGGGGGCGGAGGGCGAGGCCTTGGTCGCCGCGGTACGGCAGGCCGCGCGGGTGGACCCGTACGCCTGCTGGGAGCTCGCGGCGGCCGGGGAGTACCTCTTCGACCTGCGCAGCGACCTGGCGGGCTGGCAGACGGTGCAGGAACTGGGGCTGGCCGCGGCCCGGGCCGCCGGGGACCGTACCGGGGAGGCGGTGCTGCTGGTCGGCCTGGGGCGGCACCGGACCTGCCGGGAGGAGTGGGGCCCGGCCCGGGACATGCTCACGGCCGGGGAGGCGCTGTTCGAGGAGCTCGGGGACGCGCACGGGGCGGCGTACGCGGGCTGGCTGCTCTCCTATCTCGACCGGATCCAGGGCCGGCTCGACGAGGCGATGCGGCGGTGCCGCAGCGGCGCGGCGGTCTTCGAGGCGGCCGGCGACCGCTACGGGCAGGCCCATTCGCTGCGGGGCATCGGCCAGGTGCTGCTCGCGCGCGGCGAGCCGGAACCGGCCCTGGCGGTGCTGCGCGAGGCCTTGGCGGTGGCCGAGGCGAACGGCGCGGCCTGGCCCCGGATGTGCATGCTGCGCTGGGTCGCCGACGCGCAGCGGCTGCTCGGCCGGCCGGCCGAGGCGGCGGCCGGCTTCCGGGAGGTGCTGGCCCATACCCGCGGCTCGGGCGACCTCGCCGGGCAGAGCGCGGCGCGCATCGGGCTGGGCCGGATCGCCCTGGACGGCGGGGA
The DNA here is from genome assembly GCF_055571215.1 of Streptomyces sp. NPDC030995. Classification (NCBI taxonomy): domain Bacteria; kingdom Bacillati; phylum Actinomycetota; class Actinomycetes; order Kitasatosporales; family Streptomycetaceae; genus Streptomyces; species Streptomyces sp. NPDC030995. The sequence goes on along the minus strand of NZ_JBVIFS010000009.1, from coordinate 154,906 downwards.
GGTGGCGGAGGCGCTGCGGCAGCTGCGGACGGCGGACGAGCTGGGCCGCCGCTCGGGCCAGAGCCTGGTGCGGGCCCTGGCCGTGGAGCCCCTGGCCCGCGCCCTGCTGGCGTCGGGGGACGCGGCGGCGGCCCGGGCCCTGCTGGAGGAGACCCTGGCGAGCTGCCGCCGGATGAACGCCCGGCCGCTGCTGGCGCGGCTGGAGTCGGCGCTGGCCGAGGTGCCGGCGTAGTCCCGAAGCGGACTGCCGAGGCACCCCCAAGGCACCCCCTTAGCGATGCTCGGGGTTGGGGAAGTCGAAGCGGCAGCCCGCGTCCCACAGCGAGCGCTGGTTGCCGTGCGCCGGGATGCCGCCGGAGCGCTTGAGCAGGGCGGCCAGGTGCATGAGGTTCCAGGACATGAAGGCGGTGTTCCGGTTGGTGAAGTCGTTCTCGGGGCCGCCCGACCCGGGGTCCAGGTAGGAGGGCCCGGGCCCGGCCTCGCCGATCCAGCCCGAGTCGGCCTGCGGCGGGATCACGTAGCCCAGGTGCTGGAGGCTGTAGAGGATGTTCATGGCGCAGTGCTTGACGCCGTCCTCGTTGCCGGTGATCAGCGCGCCGCCGACCCGCCCGTAATAGGCGTACTGGCCCTGCTCGTTCAGCAGGGAGGAGCAGGCGTAGAGCCGCTCGATGACCTGCTTCATCACGGAGCTGTTGTCGCCGAGCCAGATCGGGCCGCAGAGCACGAGGATGTCGGCGTCCATGATCTGGCTGTAGAGGACGGGCCACTGGTCGCTCTCCCAGCCGTGCTCGGTCATGTCCGGCCAGACGCCGGTCGCGATGTCGTGGTCCACGGCGCGGATGAGCGAGGTCCGGGCACCGGCCGCTTCCATGACCGCGCGGCTCTTGTCGATCAGGCCCTCGGTGTTGCTGATCTCGGGCGAGCGCTTGAGCGTGCAGTTCACGTAGACGGCGGTGAGGTCCGAGTAGTCGTAGTCGGCGGGCACTCCCCCAGCCTGCGCACCGGCGGGCGAGCCCGCCAGCGGGCCTCGCCCGTACGGGGGCGGCCGCCGCAAACCTAGGATGGGCGCCATGTCGCTGCCGCACGCCATCCTCACCGCCCTGCTCGAGAAGCCCTCGTCCGGGCTGGAGCTGACCCGGCGGTTCGACAAGTCGATCGGGTTCTTCTGGTCGGCGACGCACCAGCAGATCTACCGCGAGCTCGGGCGGCTGGAGGAGGGCGGGCTGATCCGGGCGCTGCCCAGCGAGGTGCCCGTGCGGGGGCAGAAGAAGGAGTACGAGGTGCTGCCCGCCGGAAGCGCGGAGCTGGCGCGGTGGGTCGGCGAGAGCCAGGACCCGAAGCCGATGCGCGACCCGCTGCTGCTGCGGATCCGGGCGGCGGGCGTCGTGGGGCCGCAGGGTCTCGGCCCTGAACTGCGCCGCCATCTGGAGCTGCACCAGCGCCAGTTGGCGCAGTACGAGGCCATCGAGGAGAAGGACTTCCCGCCGGGGCGCGACGCCGTGGAGGACCGGCTGCGCCGGCTCGTCCTGCACGGCGGGATCGCCTTGGAGACCTTCTGGCTGCACTGGCTGGAGGAGGCCCTCGCCGAGGTCGAGGACATGTCCGGGCCACAGGCCTGACACGCCTCTGCCCCGGCCGTCGCGGCCGGGGCAGAGGTGCTGAGGCTGAGGTGCCGAGGTGCTGAGGCTGCTTACTTGTTCAGGGAGGCCCAGAACTCGTCGAAGCTGAGCAGGCCGTCGCCGTTCGCATCCTTGGAGGCGATCACGGCGTCCGCGACCGGGCCGGTGACGAACGGGTCGCCCATGGCCGCCATGGCCGCCTTGAACTCGTCCGCCGTGACGAAGCCGTCACCGTTCACGTCGAACTTGCCGAACGTCGTCCGTGCGCTCTCGATGTCCGCCACTGGGTCCACTCCTTCGTGATGCTTGTTGACCGGCTCAGGGTAGCGGCCGCCCCGGACCGCTCCCGCCGCGGGTCCCGTTCGAGCGGCAGATAGAAATTCCATTCCCTTTCCGCAATGCGGAAGCGATAATTCCAGCCACCAATTCCGGCCTCCACTTGTCACACTCCGGCGTCACGCATAACGTAACGGCATTGCCGCCATACCAGGAGCGCAGGGCTCCCAGGGACAAGCGGCAACAAGGGCGATCACACGGGTGACGATCAAAGTCGACGCATCATTCGAAGTTCAGCCCTTCACCCGCACCTGCCCCCATATCTGGGAAGACGGCGACCATGTGCTCATCGGAGTGAGTCCCGGAAACAGCTACTTCAGCTCCGAGCGCATCACCGGTCTCGCCCAAGGCGGTCCGGCGGCGGATCCTCAAGGGCATGGAGGAGTCAGGACCTCTACAGACCTATATTCGCGTGAGGGCACTTTCCGAGTTCCAGTCGAACCCTGTCTACCAACTGCTGCACCGACGCGTTCTGCATTTCCTGGAGACCGACGACGAATTCCGCAAGGGCTGCGAGGAGATGGCCCTGCACTTTGTCGGCTCCAAGTTGCCGGAAGGTGAATCGATCACAGCCGAGCAGTTGCAGGTCTGTTTCGATTACATGGCGGCCGAGCTGCCGTTCTTCGTGGACACCCCGAGCATTCTCGACGTGCCGTCCTCCGTGGCGGCCTACCACGTCAGGATGCCGCTGACGGACGTCCTTTTCGCGCGCGGCGGGGGCCTGCGCGCGACCCGCAACCAGGCGTACGCCGTCGTACGGCCCGAGGCCCTCGCCTGGTAGTCCGTAGCCGGACGGTGAATGACGGTGTCCCGGGAGTTTGTGCGAGCTCCCGGGGCACCGTCGCGTGCGCTGCGCGGCCGTCGCCTACCGGAAGATGCCGGTGTGGCCGAGCGAGTAGCGGCCGGGCTGCGGGTAGACGGCGAGCCCGTGCGGGCCGCCGCCCACGGGGATCCGGGCGAGCTGCTTGCCGGTGCCGGTGTCGATCGCGTAGACCTCGGAGTTGTAGCGGCCCGACAGCCACAGCACCTTGCCGTCGGCGGAGACCCCGCCCATGTCGGGGCTGCCGCCGCCCGGCAGCGTCCACTTCTTCGTGAGCTTGTTCTGCGGGAAGTCGAAGACCGAGATGGTGCCCTCGCCCCGGTTGGAGACGTACATCTCCTTGGAGTCGCGGCTCACGTACAGCCCGTGGCAGCCCTTGCCGGTGGGCAGCAGCTTCGGCGTCTCGAACGTGTCGCCACCGAGCACCCACATGCCGTGCGCCATCATGTCCGCGACGTAGAAGGTCTTCCCGTCCGGGGAGACCTTGACGTCCTGCGGCATCGCGCCCTCGAACGGAAGCTTCTGCTGGCCGATGACCTCCATCTTCTCGGTGTCGACCTTGAGGAGCTCGCCGGAGAACTCGCAGCTCACGATGAAGTAGCGCCCGTCGGCGGAGAAGTCCGCGTGATTGACGCCGTAGCAGGTCACCGGGACGGTCTTGACGCGGTCCATGGTGTGCGGATCGCGGAAGACCAGCTCCTTGTCCATCGAGGCCATGACGATCGCGTACTTGCCGTTCGGCGTGAAGTACAGGTTGTACGGGTCGTGCACCTCGACGGGCTTTCCGGCCTCGCCGGTGGCCGGGTTGATCGGGGTGAGCGTGTGGCCGCGGTTGTTGTTGACCCACAGGGTCTTCATGTCCCAGGAGGGGACCACGTGCTGGGGCTGGACTCCGACCGGGATGGTGTCGATGACCTTGTAGGTCTGCGGGTCGATGACGGACACCGTGTTGGAGCTGGTGTTCGGCACGTAGACCCGGGACGGGAAGTCCTTGACCACCGGGGAGAGTTTGCCCGGCCGGTCCGCCGCGTAGACGTCCTTCGGATCGAGCAGCGGCGGCATGCCGGGCAGGCCGGGCGGGGCGGCCGGCGCGTCCTTGACGGGCTTGGCCGGGCCCTTGGTGCCCATGGCCTCGGCGGGCGCCTTGCCGGCGGTTCCGCAGCCGGCCAGGGCGGCGAGGACCAGACCGGCCAGCAGCACGGTGGCCCTCCGGGGAAGGCGGATGGTCGTCATGGGGTCAGCAGCTCCGTGGTGGTCACCGCGCGCAGCTTGCGGCGCGCGAGTTCTTCGAGGAGGGGAGGCATCGCGTCGACCGTGTCCGCGTAGCCGAAGTGCAGGCTCACCACCGATCCGGGTCGGATCGTCCCGATGACGGTGCGGATGACGGCCGCGGCGCCGGGCGAGGTGAAGTCGAGGGAGTCCACGTCGTACGAGAGGACGTGCGGGTAGCCCGCCCGCTGGGCCAGCTTCTGGACGAGCGGGGTCGCGTGCTGCGTCTGGGAGGGCCGGAACCAGGTGCCGATGGAGCCGGTGAGCCGCTTGAGCCGCTGGGCGCAGCCGGTGATCTCCGCGTACGCCTCCCCCTCGGGCATGTCGTTGACCGCGAGGTGGCGCTGGGTGTGGTTGCCGAGTTCGTGGCCGCCGTCGAGGATCCGGCGGGCCATCTCCGGGTGGGCGTCGAGCCAGCTGCCGACGGCCAGTACGGTGACCCGCGCGCCCCCGCGTTCGGCTTCGGCCAGCACCGCCCGGGCGATGGCGGGGTCCCCGTTGCCGTGGAAGGTGAGGGCGACCCGGGGGCGGTCGCGCGGGCCGTGGCCGATCTCGACGGGCTGCCCGGCGAACCGGCGCGGGGCGGCCGCGGCCGCCTGCGCGGGGCGGGCCGCCCTGGCCGGCCCCGGGGGCGGGGCGGAGGACGCGGTGGCGGGGCGGCCCGATCCGCAGGCGGCGGTGAGGCCGGCCGCGGCGGCGCCGGCCGCCCCGAGGCCGGCCGTGCGCAGCGCCGCTCGCAAGGCCGCTCGGCGGCCTGGATGTGAGAGCACCTGCCCATTTAAGGGGCGGATGACCCGGAAGGTAATGATTGACCCAATTCGCGATGTTCACCACAAGGGGCCGATCGGGTGGTCCGTCCACCAAGTGATCAACGATTCACTCAGAGCAATCGATATTTATTCATTGATTACGAGGTGAGTGGCCCACCTCACCTAGGATTTAGCTAGAAAGTCTTATGATTTGCCCACTTATGTCCAAGTAGGGACTTTTGGCGTTTGGGGTCTCGTCTGCCATAGTCGGAGCCACGACTTCCCATTGACCCGAGCGAAGTCGCCACGCCGAGGATCACACCCCCTTAGATCCTCGGCGCACCCATGAAGCCCCCACACCGCCCCACCACGGCGCCGGGGGCTTCAGGCGTTCTGGCGGTCGGCGACCCGCATCTCGAACCACGTGATCTTGCCGCGCGGCAGCAGGTCCGCGCCCCAGCGGTCGGACAGCTTGTCGACGAGGAAGAGGCCCCGGCCGGTGGTGTCCAGCTCGTGGACCGGCATCAGGCAGGGCAGTCCGCGCGAGGGATCGCGCACCTCCACGCGGATCCAGCCGCGCCGGCGCAGCATGCGTAAACCGAACGAGCGGGCCCCGGTGTGGCGGACGGCGTTGCCGACCAGTTCCGACACCAGCAGGACGGCGTGCTCGGCGATCTGCGGCGAGAGGCCCCAGAGGCGGACCACCACGCACTGGGTGAGCCGGCGCGCGGTGCTCGCCGACTCCGGCATGGACGGCAAGGTCACTTCCGCCTCAGCCGGATTCCCGTACAACTCCAGCGCCTTGAGACCCTGTTCGTCCTCAACGGCCGCCGTGAGCCGAAGCGCCGAAGCGCTGCCGCGCTGCCGCGGCTGTTCCACACCCTCCAGGCCCGCCATGCACCCATCATGGACGGCCGCGCTGCCCCTCCGGGCCGTTCCACGGGAAAACGCCCCCCGGATTCAACGAATCCGGGGGGCGTCCGGTCATATGCGGGAGGCAAGCAGCGCCCTGCCATATGCGCGATGACCTGCTGTTACAGGCCGCGCCGGAGCGATCACTGTGAGTGGATCACCGCTTCTCCTTAAGGCTGCCTTAAGGCCTGGCTAATCCACCCACAGGGAGGACCGGAGGACCGTGCTCATACGAACTTGGCCTTGCCCGGGCCCTCTTCCACGAAGCTGCGCATGCCGCGCTCGCGGTCCTCGGTGGCGAACAGGCCCGCGAACCAGTTGCGTTCGATGGTGAGCCCGGTGTCGATGTCGGCCTCCAGGCCCGCGTCCACGCACTCCTTGGCGGCGCGCAGCGCGAGCGCCGGCCCCTGCGCCAGCTTGGCGGCCCAGGCGTGCGCCTGCTCGTACACCTCGGCGGCGGGCACCACCCGGTCGACCAGGCCCAGGGTGAGCGCCTCGTCGGCCTTGACCATGCGCCCGGTGAAGATCAGGTCCTTGGCCTTGGACGGGCCGACCAGCCGGGAGAGCCGCTGGGTGCCGCCCGCGCCCGGGATCAGGCCGAGCAGGATCTCGGGCTGGCCGAGCTTCGCGTTGTCCGCGGCGATCCGGAAGTCGGCGCACAGCGCGAGCTCGCAACCGCCGCCCAGGGCATAGCCGGTGACGGCCGCGACCACGGGCTTGGGGATGCGGGCCACGGCGGTGAAGGCGTCCTGCAGGCCTCGGGACCGGGCGACCATCGCCGCGTGGTCCATCCGCTGCATCTCCTTGATGTCCGCGCCCGCCGCGAACACCTTCTCGCCGCCGTAGATGACGACCGCGCGGACGTCGGCCCGGTCGGTCGCCTCCACCGCGAGCTCGCGCAGCCGGTCCTGGGTGGCGATGTCCAGGGCGTTCATGGGCGGCCGGTCCAGGCGGATGGTGCCGACGCCTTCGGAGACTTCGAGAGAGATGGTCATGCGGGCCAGGTTAGCGCCGGTTAACGGGAAGTGGCCCGGTGCTGTGGGTCACAGCACCGGGCCACCGCTCTACCTGCGAGGTGTGACTACTTCGTCCACTCCGCCCACGACATGTTCCAGCCGTTGAGGCCGTTGTCCGGGGCGATCTGCTTGTCCTTGGAGTTCTTCACGACGACCACGTCGCCGATCATCGACTCGTTGAAGAACCAGGCCGCCGGGGCGTCCGGGTCCCCGCCGCCGCGCTGGTCGCGCAGGCCCACGCAGCCGTGGCTGACGTTGGCCGAGCCGAACGTGCCCGAGGAGGCCCAGTAGTTGCCGTGCACGAAGGTGCCCGAGTTCGACAGGCGCATCGCGTGCGGGACGTCGGCGATGTCGTACTCGCCGCCGAAGCCGACGGTCGCGCCGTTCATCCGCGTCACCTTGTACTTCTCGCTGATGACCATCTGCCCGTTGTACGTGGTCGTCGACGGGGCGCCCGCGGTGATCGGGACGGTCTTGATCACCTGGCCGTCACGGACGACCTGCATCTCCTTCTCGCTGGCGTCGACCGTGGACACCTGCGAGCGGCCGATGGTGAAGGTGACCGTACGGGTCTGCTTGCCGTAGACACCGGCGCGGCCTTCGACTCCGTCGAGGGCGAGCTTCACGGTGACCTTGGTGCCCGCGGCCCAGTAGTTCTCGGGGCGGAAGTCGAGCCGGTCGTTCCCGAACCAGTGGCCCTCGATCGGCACGGCCGGCTCGGCCGTGACCGTGATGGCCTTCTCGACGGCCTCGGTGTTGGTGATGCCACGGGTGAAGTTGATCGAGACCGGCATGCCCACGCCGACGGTCGCACCGTCCTCGGGGGTGTAGTGGCCCACGAAGGTGTTCGTCGGAGTCAGGGTCGTGAAGGTGGTGTCCTTGGCGGACTCCCGGCCGGCCTCGTCCTTCGCGACCGCGTGCACCTTGTACTCGGTGGCCGAGGCCAGGTGGCGGGCCGGCTCCCAGCTCGCGCCGTCGTCGGCGAGCTTGCCCTCGACCGCGTTGCCCTTGGTGTCGGCGACCGTCACCGTGGCGAGCTTGCCGCCGGTGCTCGTGATCTTCAGGACGCCACTGGTGGCGACCTCCTTGGCCCCGTCGTCGGGCTTGACGCTGACCACGGCCTTGGAGGCCTCGGTACCGGTCTTGCCCCCGCCGTTGTTGTCGCCGCTGCCGCTGCTGTTACCGCCGCCACCGCCGCTGCACGCGGTGGTGAACAGCAGGGCCGCCCCCAGCAGAAGGGCCGGCAGGCCGGTGCGGGCGCGGCCGCGTATCGGCTGCAGGTTCACTCGTGTTCTCCCCATGTCCCCCGCGCGCGGACAGTCGCGCGCATGTCGACAGGAAATCACATGGGCGGATCACGAAGAGCCACGGTCTTGTCACCGTTCCGTCCCAACTGACGGAGCGGGTCCCGGAGGGGCTCGCAGGTCAGTCCGCTGTGCCGGGCTTGGTGCCCCACACGTAGACGTCGTCACCCTCGGTCAGCAGGTCCCAGAGGGCCTTCGCGTCGGATTCGGCGAGGTTGACGCAGCCGGCGGAACCGCCGTGGGCGTAGAGGTACTCGGAGCGGCCGTGCAGGGCCTGGCCCCCGTCGAAGAACTGGGCGTAGGGCATGGGCGAGTTGTCGTACAGCGTGGACTTGTGGTCCTTGCTGCGCCAGTACACCTCGTGCCAGCCGGGGCGGGTCTCCTGGGAGTCGCGGCCGGTGCGGATGGGCACGGGCCCGAAGACGATGCGGCCGTCGCTCTGTACCCAGAGCAGTTGCCGGTCCATGTCCACGCAGGTGACCCGGTACGAGCGGACCGGGCACTCGCCCGCGGCGTTGGGGTTCGGGCGGGCGGCCACGACGAGCATCGTGCGGAAGGTGGCGACGCCCGGGTAGCCGTCCGTGGGGATGACCCCGTTCTTGCGCTGGAAGGCGCGGATCGCGTAGCAGTCCGCCGGGGACTGCACCCCGTCGACCGACCGTCCCAGGTGGGCCTCCAGGTCCCGCTGGTAGGGCCCGGTACGCGCCGTGCAGGCGCTCTCCGGCTCCGCCGCCGCCGTCTGGGGCGGGGTGAAGGCCGCCAGCGTGAGCAGGGCGGCGAGGGCGGCCGCCCTGGACAGGGGGCCTCTCCACTGTCCAGTAGCCATCAGTGCCTCCTCAAGGCCGCGGAACGGGCCGTCACAGCCCAGCCAACCCGGGCGGGCGGGGTACGGCCCGCCCGGATGCGCCGGTGGGGTGAGGAGGTCACTCCGCCGGCGGATCGGGAGCGGGCTCAGGCCCGGCGGTCGTCCTCGCCCTGTTCCCTTTCCTTGTCCGCCTCGGGGTTCAGCCCGTAGTTGTCCCGCTTGTTGGAGAGCCTGACCACGAGCCGGTGGTCCGGGGTCTCGTCGTCCAGCCGGCCCGGACCGGTCACCCGGTCCTCCGGCTGCAGGTAGCCCTCGGGGACGTCCGTCTCGAACAGGTAGTAGTCGCCGTCGGCGAGCCCGTCGAAGTCGCACACGCCGTCGTCGTCGGTGGCGCAGCCCGGCCTGGCCCGGTGGTCGGCGTCGATGCCGCGGGTCTGGAGGCCGTCGGTGCGGTTGGTCTCCTTCCAGAGCTCGAACACCGCGCTGGCCAGCGGCGACCCGGTCTTCGCGTCCCTCTTCAGGACCCGGACCGAGCCGTCGTACGAGGCGTCCGCCCGCCGGTTCGCCACGTTGACGACGATGCCGTCCTTGTCCACGCCCTCGCGCAGGACGAAGCCGGTGACCGGGTCCTCGGACCGCTCGTAGCCGGCCGGGACCCCGGTCTGGAGCCAGTAGTACGTCTCGGCGGCCGGCAGCGCCACCGTGCAGCTGCCCTTGGCGTCGGTCTCGCAGGCGCCCTCGTACTTCTCGTCGGCGCCCGGAGCGGTGGTCTGGAGCCCGGGCCGGTCGTTGAGCTCCCGCCACAGCTCGAACCGGGCTCCGGACAGGGGCGCTCCGGTGTCCGCGTCCGCGTACCGCAGCACCACCCTGGCGCTGTCCACGGCGGCCGGCCCGGCGGGAGGGGGCCCGTCCGCGCCCGCGGCGTAGGCCGGCGCCGCCGCGGCGAGCACCGCCGCGGCGGCGAGGCCGAGCGGCCACACCCTTGATGTCCTGGCTGCCATGACTCTCCGTCCGTCGCCCGGGGCTGCTCTGCCCTGACAGGCTGCGGGACGCCTCGTACACCCATGCGGGAGGACACTCGGCCGCTACGGCATTCCGGTCACACGAATCACCCGTCCGTGCTCAGACGATGGCGGAGCCGGCGACCCAGTCCGCCCAGGACATGTTCCAGCCGCCCAGTCCGTTGTTGGGGGCGACCGTCTTGTCCTGCGAGTTCACGACCTCCACCACGTCCCCGATCAGGGTCCGGTCGAAGAACCAGCCGGCGGGGGTGTCCGAGCCGCCGCCCCGGTCGTCGCGCAGGCCCACGCAGCCGTGGCTCATGTTGCTGGTGCCGAAGGTGTCGGGGCTGAGCCAGTAGTTCCCGTGGAGGAAGGTCCCGGAGGAGGTGAGCCGCATGGCGTGCGGGACGTCGGGGATGTCGTACTCGCCGCCGAATCCGACGGTCTGGCCGTTCATCCGGGTGACGTCGAACATCTCCATCACCACCATCTTTCCGTTGTAGGTGGTGGTCTTGGGCGCTCCGGCGCTGATCGGCACGGTCGACAGCAGCTCCCCGTCCCGGCGGACCTCCATGGTGTGCGCGGCCGCGTCGACCCTGGAGATCTGCGAGCGGCCCACGGTGAAGGTGACGGTCTTGGACTGGATGCCGTACGAGCCGGGGGCGCCCTCGATGTCGCGCAGGTTCATCTTCACGGTGACCCGGGTGCCGGCCTTCCAGTACTCCTTGGGCCGGAAGTCGAGCCGCTCCTTGCCGAACCAGTGGCCCACGACCTGCACGGCCGGGTCGGAGGTGACGGTGATGGCCCGCTCCACTTCCGCGCGGCGCTCGATGGCGCGGTTGAAGTTGAAGGAGACGATCATGCCGGTGCCGACGGTGGAGCGGTTCTCGGGCTTGAAGTAGCCGATGAACCTCTCCTCGGGGACGTAGGTGGTGAAGGTGGTGTGCCGGGCCTGGCGGCGGTCGTGCCCGTCGAGGGCGACGGCGTCCACGGTGTACTTGGCCGCGAGCGCGAGGCGGCCGGACTCCAGGTCGGGGCTCCAGCTGAGCCCGTCGGCGGCGATGGTGCCGGGGACCTGTTCCTCCTGCGCGTCCTCCACCTTGGTGACCACGACCCGCTCCAGCCGGCCCTCGGGCACGGTGACGGACAGCCGTCCGTCGGCCGGGACCCCCTTGGCGTTGTCGTCGGGGGTGATGCGGATGGCCTCGTCCGGCGAGCGGGGTTTGCCGGGCAGCTGGATCTCGACCGGGGACTTGCCGCCCTCGGTGCATCCGGCCAGGCCGCCCAGTAGGCCCGCCCATGCCGCCATGGCGGCCAAGCCCGCCCCTGCCCGCCTCGTCAGAAGTGTCACGATCCCTCCAACGACCGGCCCCCTCCGGGGGAAACGTGAGCGCGGGCCACGTTCCGGGCAGAACTGTCCGGGCAGAACAGTGTGAAGGACCAGACGGGGGCGGGCCCAGGCCGGGACGCCGGGGCCGCACTCCCCGGGGCCGCGTACCGAGGAGCCGTGGAGGCGGGCAGTGTCGAGCGCAGCCGAGCAAGAGGCGGTGGAAGCCGTCAGGAACGCCGTCGAAACGGTGCGGAGCGGCCAGGCCGCCCCCGTACCGCAGGTCGACGGCCAGCCGAACGGACAACCGAACGGACAACAGGGCGGCCGCCCCAACGGCCAGGTCAGGGGGCAGGCGTCAAGGGCGCAGGCGCGTCCGGGCCCAGCGGTGTGGCCGGGGTCCTCGCATCCCCTGGGGGCCCGGTTCCACCAGGGTCCCGACGGGACCGCGGGCACCAACTTCGCCCTCTGGGCGCAGGGCGCGGAGGCGGTGGAGGTGTGCCTCTTCGACGGGGACGGCCCGGAGGGTAAGGAGACCCGCTGCGCCCTGACGGAGCTCACGCACGAGATCTGGCACGGTTTCGTGCCGTGCGTGCGCCCCGGGCAGCGGTACGGATTTCGGGTGCACGGCCGCTGGGACCCCTGGACGGGGGCCCGGTACAACCCGGCGAAGCTGCTGCTGGACCCGTACGCGCGCGCCGTCGACGGGGAGTTCGCGCTGCCGCCGGAGGTGTACGGGCACGTCCGGGACTGGCCGCAGCAGTACATCGCGGACACCGTGCGCGACGACCGGGACTCCGCGCCGTACGTCCCTAAGGGCGTGGTCGTCCACGATGACGACGACTGGGCGGACGACGTCCGGCCGAAGACCCCGTGGGCCGATTCGGTCATCTACGAGCTGCACGTGCGCGGCTTCACGATGCGCCATCCGGGTATTCCCGAGGAGCTGCGCGGCACGTACGCGGGGCTCGCCCATCCGGCGGCGATCGAGCACCTGGTGAAGCTGGGGGTCACCGCCGTGGAGCTGCTGCCGGTGCACCAGTTCGCGCACGAGGACCACCTGCTGCGCCGGGGGCTGCGCAACTACTGGGGCTACAACTCGATCGGCTACTTCGCCCCGCACGCGGCGTATTCGTCCAGCGGCAGCGCCGGGCAGCAGGTCGGGGAGTTCAAGCGGATGGTCCGGGCCCTGCACGCGGCCGGGATCGAGGTCATCCTCGACGTGGTCTACAACCACACGGCGGAGGCGGGCGAGCTGGGTCCGACGCTGTCGCTGCGCGGGATCGACAACCGGGGCTACTACCGGCTCCAGTCCGACCAGCGCCGGTACGCCGACTACACGGGCTGCGGCAACACCCTGCACGCCGGGCGCCCGCACGTGCTCCGCCTCATCACGGACTCGCTGCGCTACTGGGTGACGGAGATGGGGGTGGACGGCTTCCGCTTCGACCTGGCGGCGGCGCTGGCCCGCTCGATGCACGACGTGGACATGCTGTCGCCGTTCCTGGCGGTGATCGCCCAGGACCCGGTGCTGCGGCGGGTCAAGCTGATCGCCGAGCCGTGGGACGTGGGCTCGGGCGGCTACCAGGTGGGGGCGTTCCCGCCGCTGTGGACGGAGTGGAACGACCGCTACCGCGATGCCGTACGGGACTTCTGGCGGGGCGCGCTGCCCGACGTACGGGATCTCGGGTACCGGCTGTCGGGGTCGAGCGACCTGTACGCGTGGGGCGGGCGGCGTCCGTACGCCTCGGTGAACTTCGTGACCGCGCACGACGGTTTCACCCTGCGCGACCTGGTGTCGTACGAGCGCAAGCACAACGAGGCGAACGGGGAGGCGGGCCGGGACGGGACCAACGACAACCGCTCGTGGAACTGCGGGACCGAGGGCGAGACGGACGATGCCCGGATCGGGGCCCTGCGCCGCCGCCAGCTGCGGAACCTGCTGACCACCCTGCTGCTGTCGACGGGGGTGCCGATGCTGGTGGCGGGCGACGAGTTCGGGCGCACCCAGGGCGGCAACAACAACGCCTACTGCCAGGACAACGAGACGGGGTGGGTGGACTGGTCGCTCCTGTCGGATCCGGCCTGGCAGTCCCTCTTCGCCCTGACCTCCCGGCTGATCTCGCTGCGTCATGCCCATCCGGTGCTGCGGCGGCGGGCGTTCTTCTCGGGGCGGCCGCAGGGGGTGGACGGGCTGCGGGACCTGGCCTGGTTCACGCCCGCGGGCGTGGAGATGACGGAGCGGGACTGGTACGCGCCGGCCGCCGCGCTGGGCATGTACCTGTCGGGGCGGGACATCCCCGGGCGGGACGAGCGGGGCCGGCAGGTGACGGACGACAGCTTCCTCGCGCTGCTGCACACCGGGGACCGGCCGATGGCGTGGGTGCTGCCGGGGGCGCCGTGGGCCCAGGCGTACGAGCTCGTCCTGGACACCTCCCTGGAGGCCCAGTCCGCCGCCCCCCGCAACCGGTACCGCGGCGGCGAGACCCTGACGGTCCCGGCCCGCTCGGTCCTGCTGCTCCGGGTCGCCGGGAGCCCGGACATGGCCTAGCCGGCGGAGCGGGCGAATCCGCCCTGCGATGATGTGTTCGACATCATCACGGAGGGGGTCCCTGCATGGGCAGAGTCGGAGCCGCGCTGCAGGAGCTGCGCGGGGCGCAGAAGTCGGCGAAGGGGGTGTCGCTCTATTCGCGGTTCGTCAACCGGCCCGCCGGGCGGTACCTGGCCGCCGGTTCGTACGCGCTCGGGCTGACCCCGAACCAGGTGACGCTGGTCAGCGCCGCTTTCAGCTTCGCGGCCGTGGCAGCGGTCGCGCTGGCCGCGCCCTCCTGGGGGCTGGGGATCGCGGTGTGGGCCGCCCTCGCCGTCGGGTTCGCCTTCGACTCCGCCGACGGGCAGCTGGCCCGGCTGCGCGGGGGCGGGAGCGCCGCGGGCGAGTGGCTCGACCACGTCGTGGACTGCGCCAAGCTCACCGCGCTGCACACCTGTGTGCTGATCGCCTTCTACCGCTTCCCCGAGGCCTACGGCGTCGATGCGGGCGCGGCGGGCGCGCACGGCTGGCTGCTGGTGCCGCTGGGCTTCCAGTTCGCCGCGGTGGTCACCTTCTTCGGCGGGCTGCTGACCGAGAAGCTCAAGCCCAAGCCCGCCCCGGGAAGCCCCGCCGCCGCGCCGTCGACGGTGCGCGCGGTGGCGTTGCTGCCCGTGGACTACGGGGTGTTCTGCCTGGTGTTCCTGCTGTTGGGCGGCGGGAAGCTGTTCGCCTACGCCTACGCGGGGCTGGGCGTGGTCGCCGCCCTGTTCCTGCTGGCGTTCCTCACGAAGTGGTTCCGGGAGCTCAGCGCCGTTCCCCGGTGACCTGGCCCGGCAGCGCCGGGGGCTGTGCGAGCGCGTCCAGTGCCCGGCGCAGCTGGGTGCTGGAGGTGTGCACGGTGTAGGGGAAGTAGACGACGTCGACCCCGTGGGCGGCGAAGTCCCGCTCCAGCCGGTCGCCCTTGGGCGTGCCCCGCCAGTCGTCGCCCTTGAAGATGACGTCGAAGCGGACCTGCTTCCAGGTCTCCACCTTGTCCGGGACGGTCTCGACGAAGGCGGCGTCGACGTACTTCACGCTACGGACGATTTCCAGCCGTTCGACGAGCGGGATCATCGGGCGGCGCCCCTTGGCGAGTTCGGCCATCTCGTCGGAGACCACGCCTGCCACCAGGTAGTCGCACTGGCTCCGGGCGTGCCGAAGGATGTTGAGGTGGCCTATGTGGAACAGATCGTAGGCACCCGGCGCGTAGCCGACTCGGTACGGTCTGCGCGGCGGCGCGCCAAAGTCGGACATGTCCCGCTCCGTCATCTGTTACCCCCAGCGGCCACACCCCCCGGTGCAGCGGATTAGCAGACAATAGCGTGCACGTTCCACACCGTGCGGGTGAACGAATAGGGTGACGAGCGCACCATCCAGGGGAGAAGAGGACGTTCAGTGTCGAGATCCGGTCACCGGCGCATGCTGCTGGTTTCCACCAATTACGCTCCCGAGCACGCGGGGATTGGGCCGTACGCCACCCAGATCGCGGAGCACTGGGCGAATCTCGGCCACGAGACCCATGTCCTCGCGGGGATGCCGCACTACCCGGCGTGGTCCTTGGAGCCGGAGTACCAGGGGGCGCTCCGGCGCACGGAACAGCGCGCGGGGGTCACCGTACACCGGCGTGCGCACACCGTGCCGCAGGAGCAGACCGCCGTGAAGCGGGCCCTTTTTGAAGGATCGATCCTGCTGCACGGCGCCGTCGCTCCGCCCAGGATGCCGAAGCCGGACGCGGTCCTCGCCCAGATGCCCAGCCTGGCCGGCGGGGTGCTCGCCGCCCGGCTCGCGGCGCGGTGGAAGGTCCCGTACGTCCCGGTCGTCCAGGACCTGATGGGCGCCGCCGCCGCGCAGAGCGGGATCAGCGGTGGCGACAAGGCCGCCGCGATCGCCGGCCGCGCCGAGGCGTACGCCCTCAAGCGGGCCACCCTCGTCGGCGTCATCCACGAGACCTTCGTGGACCGGGTCGTCGGCATGGGCGTGGACCCGGACAAGATCCGCCTGGTGCCCAACTGGTCCCACGTGCCGGTGCCCACCAAGCCGCGCGGCGAGACCCGCCGCCACCTCGGCTGGGCTCCCGGCGAGACCGTCGTCCTGCACTCCGGGAACATGGGCCTCAAGCAGGGGCTCGAAGTCCTCGTGGGAGCCGCCCGGCTGGACCGCAGTGTCCGCTTCGTCCTGATGGGCGACGGCAGTCAGCGCGCGGCGCTCGCCGAGCTCGCCGCCGACGTTCCCAATCTGGACATCATCCCCCCTGCCGCTGACGGCGAGTTCCCGGATATCCTCGCCGCGGCGGACGTTCTGGCCGTCACGCAGCACGCTGCCGTGCTGGACATGAGCGTGCCGTCGAAGCTCACCTCCTACTTCCAGACCGGCCGGCCCGTCATCGCCTCCGTGGCCGCGGAGGGCGGAACCGCCCAGGAAGTGGAACGCTCGGGCGCGGGGGTGCTCGTACCGCCGGAGGACCCCGAGGCCCTGCTGAAGGCCGTACGGGCCCTGGCCGAGGACCCCGAGGGCGCGGACGCACTGGGGGCGGCCGGACCCCGCCACGTGGCGGCCCACCTGAGCCGTGAAGCGGGCCTGGCCCGCATCGACGCACTGATAGACGAAGCACTTGGGGGACCCCGGCCGTGATCGAGACGAACCGCCCTGCAGCGGCACCGGCCGACGACGAACCCGATCTCCTCCGGGATCAGTTCCGCCAGCTCCTGCGCTACCGCAGACTCCTCGGCGCGGGCATCGGGATCGGCCTGCTGGGCGGCGTCTACCTCGGCGTCTCCACCGCCGACACCTACGTCGCGACCGCCGACGTGGTGCTGCGCGCGCCCACCGACGACCCGTTCAACCCGAGTCTCGCCCCCGACAAGGCGATCAACATCGGCTCGGAGCGCCAGGTCGCGCTCAGCTCCTCCATAGCCAACGAGGCGGCGAAGAAGCTCGGCGTCTCCGCGTCCGGCTTCGCGTCCCTGCGCAGCGGCCTGCAGGTGACCAACCCGCCGCAGACGATGGTGCTCCGCTTCACCTACACCGCGTCCTCCCCGAAGGCGGCCGCCACCCGGGCCAACGCGATGACGGAGGCCTACCTCCTCAAGCGGCAGGAGGCCCTCGACGTCACCCGCGACAAGATGGTCAAGGGCTACCAGGAGCAGCGCGACCCGGTCGCCAAGCAGCTCGACGAGCTCGTCAAGCAGATCAACTCGATGCCGGCGGGTCCCGCGCGCGACGCGGCCTACTCCTCCAAGACCGATCTGCAGAGCAAGGTCAACGCGCTCAACAGCAACATCGCCAAGCTCCAGGCCCTCGACATGACCCCGGGCCGCGTCACCAGCGCCGCGACCCCGCCCCCCGGGGCGGACGGTCCCGGCATCGTGATGTCCCTCGCGCTCGGCGCGGCCGTGGGCCTCGCGCTCGGCCTGCTGGCCGCCTGGGTCCGGCTCGTCTTCGACCCGGCGCCGCGTTCCGAGGGCGATGTGGCCCGGGCCCTGCGCGCCCCCGTGCTCGGCTACCTGCCGCGGGACCGGACCGGCGGCGGGCCGCTGCTCGCCGCGGGCGAGACCGATCCGCGGCTCGCGGAGGAATACCGTTCGGTGGCCTTCCGGCTCGCCTACGACTCCCGCTTCGCCGACCGGCGCCGGCTGCTCGTGGTCGCCCCGCGCGGCAGCAGCGAGACGGCCGCCGCGGTGGCCGTGAACCTCGGCGCCTCCTTCGCGGAGACCGGCAAGGACGTCCTGCTCATCGAGGCCGACCTGCGCACCCCGGTCCTGGCCAGCCAGTTGCCCACCGACGCGGGCGGCCGGCCGCGCTGGAGCCAGACGCCGGGCGGCCAGGCCGCCGGCAAGCGGCCCGCGCAGCACGGGGACACCGAGTGGCCCGACGGGCGCCAGCTGGTCGTGGACGCCGGGGAGTCGGGCGCCTTCGACCTGATCCCGGGCCAGCGCGTCCGCAACGTCGCCCGCTCGCTGACCTCCTCGCGCGCCACCCGGCTGATCTCCGAGGCCGACTCCCCCAACTCCACGGTGGTCGTGCTGGCGCCGCCCGTGCTCTCCTACGCCGACGCCCTCGCGCTCGTCGACCGCGTCGACGGCGTCCTGGTCGTCTGCAACCCGCGCGCCGTCCACCGCTCCGACCTGTCCCGGATCCGCGAGCTCATCAGCGGCGCCGGCGGCACCGTGCTCGGCGCGGTGCTGCACGCCCCGCTGCCCGGCGAGAAGCGCGGCCGCGGCAAGGACCGCGGGAGCGCCGCCGTGGCGGAACCGCACCCGCCCTCCGCGCCGCAGCCCCAGCCGATCACCTACGAGGTCGACGAGCCCGAACAGCACATCCCGGGCGACGGCACGGACACGGTCGCCCTGCGTACGGTCCGCCCGGGCCGGCGGTGAGCCGGCGCGGCCTCGGGGCGGTCGCGTCGGTCCTGGACCAAGCGGCCTCCAGCGCCACGAACATCCTGGTGCTGGTGCTGGCGGCCCGGCTGTCGTCGGCCTCCGGGTTCGCCGACTTCTCGATGGTGTACGTGACCTTCAGCGTGCTCCTCGGACTGAACATGGCCTACGTCGGCCAGAGCGTCGTCCTGGAGAAGGGCGAGCAGCTCGGCGCGGTGTGCCGCTCGGCCGTGGGCTTCACCGGGGCCGCGTCGGCCGCCGCGGGCGCGGTGCTCGCCGTGGTGGGCCTCGCGCTCCCCGGGTCCGGCGGGCGGGCCTTCCTCGCGCTGGGCCTCGTACTGCCCCTGGTGCTCCTCCAGGACGGGCTGCGGTACTGCTTCTCCGCGCTGCGCGCCCCCGAACGGGCGCTGGCCGCCGACGCGCTGCGGCTGGCGTGCGTGGTCGCGGCGCTGGCCGTGCAGCCCGAAGGGGCCTCGGCGGGGCGGCTGGTGCTGGTGTGGGGGGTCTCGGCGCTGCCCGCACTGGCCCTGGGGCTGTGGCTGCTGCGGCCGTACGTACGCGGTGCCCGCGCGGACCTGCGTCCGTACCTGCGGCGAGGTCACCTCGGGCAGCGGTTCGTGGTCGAGTTCGCGGTGGGCAACGGCTCCAGCCAGCTCGCCGTACTGGGCCTCGGGGTCTTCGCGACGCCCCTGTCCGTCGGCGCCCTGCGGGGTGCGACCACCCTCTTCGGGCCGCTGAACGTGCTGTTCAACTCCGCGAACGCCTTCGGCCCTCCGGTGCTGGGGCGGCTCTCGGGCAAGCGGGCCACGGTCCGGGCGACGGCCGCTCTGGGCCTGGTGCTGGCCGCGGTCGGCGCGGGCTGGGGGGCCGTGCTGTACGCGCTCCCCGACCGGGTGGGCTCCGCCCTGCTCGGCGACACCTGGGCGGCGGCGTCCGCGCTGCTGCCGGCCACGGGGGCCCAGTACGCCGTCATGGGGCTCGGCACCTGCGCGCTGCTCACGCTGCGCGTGCTCGCCCCGAAGGCCACGCTGTCGTTGCAGGTGGTGTTCTCGCTGCTGTCCGTGGGCCTGCTGCTGGGCGGCTACGCCGCGTGGGGCGTGGCGGGCGCCGCCTGGGGCCTGGCGGCCGGCTCGGCGGCGAAGGCGGGCGCCGGCTGGCTGCGCGTGGCCCGGCTCCCGGCCCCCGCGCCGGCACTTGTGGCCTAGGGGGTGTCTTGCCGGTCAGGCCGGATCAGGGAGCGGCGTCTGACGCGTGCGATCGCAAGGCGGAGGAGCGAGTCGACGCGGTGGGGGCACCTCCCAGCGGTAGCTGGGGGACGTCGGCGAGTGACGACAACGCGGCTGGGGGTACCCCCAGGCGAAGCTCTGGGGGAGCGCGTGGCAGGCGTCGCGAGCCCGGCCTGACCGGCAAGACACCCCCTAGACCGTTTCGACCGTGCCCGCGAGGCGGGCGCGTTCGGCGGCCAGCACGGTCAGGTGGCTGATCAGGGACTCCTGAGGGCCGGACTTCACCAGGCCCTGGTCGCCGGTGGCGACGGCGGCGACGAAGGCGCCCATCAGCCCGGCGTCGCCGCCTCCGTGACCGCCGGCCGCGTCCATCGATCCCTCCGCGGCGGGGTCGATCGTCTCCTCGGTGCGCGTGAGGAAGTCGTACACCCGCACCTCCCTGCCGTCGCCCCTGAGCTCGCCGCGGGTCCCGAACACCCGGGTCTGGCGGTCCGCCTGTTCGGTGAAGGCCGTCATGGTGAAGGTGGCCGTGGCTCCGGAGGCGAACTCCATGGCCACCACCTGGTGGTCGACCACGTCGTTGTCGCAGGCGTACACGCACCGCCCGTACGGACCCTCCCGCAGGGCGGTCTCCAGGGCCTGCGGGGCGAACTCGTCGACCACCACGCCCAGCGGCCAGCCGCGCTCGCCCCGGGCCAGCCGCTCTCCGTACTCGCGCTTGGCGGAGTACGCGCACGTCGTTTCCACCGCGCAGTCCAGGCAGCGGTCGGCGGCGCCGGCCGGCTTGTTCTCGGGCCGGAAGTGCGAGAGGCGCCCGAAGCTGGAGACGCGTACCGGCGGCTCGCCCAGCACGTACTGCAGCCAGTCCAGGTCGTGGCAGGACTTGGCCATCAGCATGGAGGTGGCCTCGTCCTCGCGCCGCCAGTTGCCCCGGACGAACGAGTGCGCCTGGTGCCAGAAGCCGACCGGCTCCAGGTGCTGGACGCTGACGACCTCCCCGAGCCGGCCGGAGTCGACGACGCGCTTGAGCGCCCGCGTGTAGGGCGTGTAGCGCAGGACGTGACCGACCGCGAAGGTCACGGCGGCCCGCTCCACGGCCGCCACGATCCGCCGGCACTCCTCCTCGGTGAGCGCCATCGGCTTCTCCAGCATGATGTGGTAGCCGAGCGCGGCGAAGGCCAGGGCCGGTTCCAGGTGGTCCCGGTCCAGCGTGCAGATCAGCACCGCGTCGGCGATCCGGCCGCGCGCCGCCAGTTCCCGCCAGTCCTCCACCGCCGCCCCGGTGTCCAGAGCGTGGGCGGCCGCGAACCGCTCCCGCCGGATCCTGCGCGGCTCGGCCACCGCGACGACGCGGGCCCGGTCCGGATGCGCCAGAGCCCATCGCGCGTGACCGGTGCCCCGGTCCCCGGCGCCGGCGACCGCGAGAGTGACAACGGAGGACATCTGGCCCGCTTTCCGTCGATTGCGTGGGGTCGGTCAGCGCAGGGTGGTGGCCCTGTCCTGACGGTAGGTCGCGACCAGCGCCAGGCACAGGGCAGCGATCGCGACGCGGCCCGAGGCCTGGAGCAGGGGCCCGCGCAGCAGGATGAAGGAGTAGCCCGCGACCAGCGGGACCACCACCGAGATCAGGCTCCCGGGCGGGCTGCGGCGGGTGGCGCGCTTCGCGTAGCGCCGGTCGACGCGGGCGGACGCGTAACCCATGCCCAGCAGTCCTGCGCCCATGCCCAGCGGACCGAAGTCGAGCCACAGCTCCGCCCAGATCGGGGAGGAGAGGTTGGTGTTGACCGTGCCCATCCACTGGCCGACCATCACGCCCGTGTCCCGCGGCTTGCCCGGCCACATCGAGCGCGGCACCGCGAAGAAGACCGATCCCGCGAACTGACGGCCGTAGTAGTGGCCGGGGCCGGAGTTCGAGAAGGTGATGGTGTTCGCGAACATGCCGATCTGGTCGTAGTCCTTGAGGGCCATCGGCTCCAGGAAGGACGTGGTCTCGACCGGCTTGTAGTTCTTCTCGTCGTAGCGGAAGCGGTCCGCGAAGGGGAAGACGAGGAGGGCGACGACCACGGCCATCGACAGGGCCACCCGGTACATCGCCGCGCTCACCGGGAAGATGGTGAAGAGCAGCGCGAACATGACCGTCAGGAACCAGTAGCGCGGGTTCGAGATCGGGTTGTTGACCACCAGGTTCAGTACGGCCAGCGCCGACCAGGTGACGATGATCGAGACCTTGCGGCGGGCGAATTTCGAGGTGATCAGCCAGCGCGTGTAGAGCAGCAGCGCGAGCAGCGCCGGTACGGTGCCGAACCCGCGGAGCAGGGCCTGTCCGGCCTGGCCGTCGCCGTTGGAGACGCCCGCCTCCTCGATGCCCGCGATGATCTCCTGACGGCTGGAGAAGAAGACCGCCGGGCCGCCGAGCTTCATCACGAAGGCGGCGCTGCACAGGAACGCCAGCACGGTGAGCAGTTGGAGGCGCCGCCGGTGGGCCATGACCGGGCGCGGCTCCTTCTGGGAGCCGCCCGCGCGGCCGGTCGGCCGGTGCCGGGCGAGCAGGACTCCGACGTCGTAGGCGGTGCAGCCGAGCAGCACCAGGCCGATGGCGACGGTCAGGTCGGAGCGGGGGCCGACGACGGGGGTGGGGACCTGGCCGAGGACGGCCTGCGCGAGCGGGGCCACGCCCATGGCCATGTAGACGAAGAGCCAGAAGGAGCCCTGGAGCAGCTTGCGGCGGCTGGTGAGCACCATCGCGGAGAGCCGGGCGCCCGCGTACATGGTGAGCAGCAGCTGGAGCCAGAAGGCCGCGTCGCGCCGGCCCGCGCCGGTCTGGGCGGCGACGAAGAGCGGCAGGAACACGGTGAATCCGAGGACGAGCGGGACGGACAGCGCCCGCGAGAGCAGGGTGCGCGGGGTGGTGACCCGGCCCCACTGGGTCTCGTCCTCGACGGGGAGCAGCGGGGGTGCGACGGAAGGCTTGCGTATGTCCGTTGCCACTGCCGCCCCCACCCCATGTGCCTGATTCGCGCGCAGTCTAGTCTGAGCGGGCGGTGCCCGGGGAGGCGCCGGTGGGGGTCCCCCCGACGCGGTCGGGGGAGGTTGGACGATCGGGGCTTCAGTTGCGTGACCTTCCTGCCTTCACGCTGGCCGGATACGACAAGGGGCGCGGGCTGCTGACGCAGGCCCTCTGGTTCGCCGTGATGAACACGCTGTTCATGAGCTGGTTCTGTCCGGCGCGGCTGCGGGTGGCGCTGCTGCGCGCCTTCGGGGCGCGGATCGGCGAGGGCGTGCTGATCCGGCACAAGGTGCGGGTGCTGTGGCCGTGGAAGCTCACCGTCGGCGACCACACCTGGATCGGTGAGGGCGCCTGGCTGCTGAACCTGGAGCCGGTGACGATCGGTTCGCACGTGTGCCTCTCCCAGGAGGCCATGCTGTGCACCGGCTCGCACGACCACCGGGCCGCCGACTTCCGCTACCGCAACGCGCCGATCACGATCGAGGACGGCGCGTGGGTGGCCGTACGGGCGACCGTGCTGGCCGGGGTCACCGTGGGCCGCTGCGCGGTGGCGGGCGCGGGTGCCGTCGTGCACAAGGACCTGCCGGAACTGACCCTGCAGACGATGGACGGGCGGCGCCGCCCGGTCGAGGAGCCCAAGTGAGCGTCGCCCTGAGCGTCCTGCACGCCGTCACGCTGCACTCCCCTTCCCATGCCTTCGGCGGGCCGGTCCGGGTCGCGCTGAACCTGTCGAAGGGGCTGCGGGCCCGGGGGCACGAGGCGCGGCTGCTGGCGCTGGGCGAGGGCTTCGAGGAGTGGCCCGCCTCCGTGGAGGGCGTACCGGCGAAGCTGTTCCCGGCCCGCCGCCTGCTCCCCCTCGGCTTCAGCGGGATGACCTCGCCGGCGCTGCTGGCCTCGGCCGGCCGCCTGGTGCGGGACGCCGACGTCGTGCACGTCCACCTGGCGCGCGACCTGGTGACGCTGCCGGTGGCCCTGGCCGCGCTGCGGGCGGGCAAGCCGCTGGTGCTGCAGACCCACGGCATGGTGGACCCGAGCGAGAAACTGCTGGCCAAGGTGCTGGACGCGGTGGCGGTGCGCCGGCTGCTGCGCGGCGCGGACGCGGTGCTGTACCTGACCCCGCACGAGCGCGAGGGCCTGGACGCGGTGGTCGGCGGTTCCCTGCCACAAACGGTGCGCCTGGTCAACGGGACCCCGGCGCAGGAGGAGCGGCCCCCGCTGAGCGGCCCGCCGCGCATCCTGTACTCGGCGCGCTTGCAGGCCCGTAAGCGGCCCGTGGACTTCGTGGACGCGGCCCCGGCGGTCCTCGCGGCGCACCCTGACGCGCACTTCGTGGTGGCGGGCCCGGACGAGGGCGAGGCGGCGGCCGTTCGCGCCCGCGTCACGGCCCTCGGCCTCTCGTCCCGCTTCACCGTCCCGGGAGCCCTGTCCAGCGCGGAGGTCCTGGCGGAGCTGCGCCGGGCGCACGTCTACGTCCTTCCCTCCGTGGACGAGCCGTTCCCGATGTCGGTCCTGGAAGCCCTCGCGGTGGGCGTCCCGTCGGTGGTGACGCACTCCAACGGCCTGGCACGCGACATCGCCGCCGCGGGCGCGGGGCACGCGGTCGAGCCGGGCCCGGCGGGCGTCTCGGCGGCGGTCCTGGCCCTGCTGGACCCGGCGGCGAACGCGGCGGCCTCGCGGGCGGCGCGCGAACTGGCCGCGGCGTCCTTCTCGATGGACGCCGTCCTGGACACCCTGCTCCCGGTGTACGAGGCGGCGGGCGCGCACAGCCCCGTCTAGACGCCGTCCCGGCGCCGTTCCTCCACCACCGGGATGGCGCCCGCCGCGCGACGGCGCTTGAGGACGCTGGAGTACACGGCGAGGCCGATGGCTCCCGCCGCCATCATGATGAGGCCGACCAGGTCGAGGTCGACGCTGCGCATTTCCCAGTCGGTGGCGAAGGTGAGGATGGCCCCCACCACGATCAGGCCGATGCAGCCGCCCAGGCCACTCATAGGACTCGCCTCCGTCTGCCGGTGTGTTGGTCGCGTTCTGCACGCGGCTACCCCGCCCCGGCACACGAAAACGCCCCCGGGGACCGGCAGTCCGGTCCCGGAGGCGTGCTCGTACGGCGGTGGCGGCCCTACGCGGGCACCCAGGCGTAGCAGCCCGTGGAGTTGAACTCCACCGTGCCCGCCGGGATCTTCGCCGTGATCTTGTCGCCCGCCTTGAGCGGGGTCTCGGGGCCCGAGGCCAGGGCGGAACCGTCCTTGCCCTTCGCCTCCCAGGTGCAGTTCGTGGCCTGGGTCAGGGCCCGGTAGGTGCCCGGCGCGGGAGACTGGCGCGTGCCCTCGGGGAAGCCGTTTTCGGCCGCCGCGAGGATCGGCTTCTGCTCCGGGCACAGGAGGTTGATCGCGTCCTTCGCGCCCGGGATCTCCCCGGCGATGATCGCTCCGGTCGCCGCGTCCTTGTCGCGCTTCGCCGTGCGCTCCACCCGCTGGCAGGCCTCCTGGCCGCCCTGCAGGACGGCCGCCGGGTCCACCTTCTCGGGAACCCGCCCGCTCAGGTACTTCTTCTCCTGCGCCGTGAAACTGCCCGTCTTCGGGGTCAGCTTCGCGTCGGGCAGGACGGGGCCCGTCGGCTTCGCGTCGGGGTCGGTCGACGGCGCGGGGGTGTCCGCCGGGTCGGGGGCCGCCGAGGAGGCCGGGGGCTTCGCCTTCGCGCCCGAATCGGCCGTGTCCCCGCCCGAACTGCAGGCGGTGAGCGTGAGGGCGGCGGTCAGCAGGACAGCAGCCGCTGCGGAGCGTCGGTACATCGGATGGCTCCCGTACTTACTGGGGGTGGGACAGGGGTGCGGGGCCCGGCCGGTTGGAGCCGGACCCCGCACACCGTCAGGCGGTTGCTTCGGCGTCGTTACTTGGCGCCGAAGGTGAGGACCAGCTGCGGAGCGCCCTCCGCCGCCGTGGACTCCGAGGACCAGAGCCACAGCGGGTCGGTGCCCGTGCTCGTCAGGCCCAGGCTGTAGCTGCTGCCCAGCACCGCCGAGAGCGCGGTGGTGTCCAGCTCGACGTTGCTGACCGCCGAGCCGTCCGGCACGCCCGTGATGCTGCCGAGCGGGGTGGTGCCGAGGGTGGGCTTGGTGTTGAAGGTCGTGCCCGCACCGCTCCAGGTGCCGGTGACCGGGATCGCGGAGACGGTGTCGGCGGTGCCGGCGCCCGTCTGGGTGGTCGTCTTGAACTGCAGCGTGGCCGCCTTCAGTACCTGGCCGGCCGGGGCGGCCGGCAGGTTGAAGCGCAGGTACGTCTCGTACGCCGAGGTGCCGCGCACCGCGAGCGAGGTGGACGTGCCGTAGGCCGTGCTCGGGGCGCCCTGGTTGATGTAGGTGTCCTCGGTCGCCTTGACCGTGGAGACCGTGTTGGTGGGCGCGCCGGCCAGGTCGAAGTGGTTCTTGACCTGAGCCGCGGTGAGCGCCGACGGGTAGACGGCCGTCTCGTCGATCTGCCCGGCGAAGTAGTTGCTGAGCGGCCGGCTCGGCCAGTCGGCCAGGGTGTCGCCGCCGACGTGCCAGTAGCCCGCGTAGTTCTGGGTGCTGGTCGCGTTCAGCGTGTCCTTGGCCGGACGACCGTCGACGTACAGCGTGATGCCGCCGGGGCCCTGGGTGCCGACCACGTGGTGCCACTTGTTGTCGTTGTAGGCGCTGTCCGTGGCGACCGTCGTCGCGCGGCCGTTGTAGACGCCGAAGACCAGACGACCGGTGTTGGTCATGTAGATCTGCCGGTCGTACTTGCGGCTGCTGCGCGTGGTGTTGTCACCGAAGCCGATCAGCTTCCCGCCGCGGAAGGTGTTCGTCTTGAACCAGGTCTCGATGGTGTAGGTGTTGCCGACCGTCTGGCGGTGGTCGCTGTAGACCTGCTGGTTGGTCCCCGTGAAGCCCATCGCCGTGCTGGTGCCGGAGACGGCGCCGGGCGACTGGCGCAGGGCCGGGGCGTTGTGCTGGATGCCGCTGGTGTTGCCGGACACCGAGGAGTCGGCGACGTACGGGCTGACCGTGTCGTCGTAGCGCCAGTACAGCTGGGCGCCGTCCGCGCGGACCTGGTTCGGGTACGACTGGACCGCGGTCGGGATGGTCACCGAGGCGGTGGCCGACAGGGCGCTGGTGTTGCCCGCGTCGTCGGTCGCGGTCACCCGGTAGGTGTACGTCTGGCCGGCCTTGACCGTGGTGTCGTTCCAGGAGGCCTGCGGGCGCTGCCACTCCAGGGAGCTCGCGGTGACGGTGGCGACCGGGGCCCCCGCGCCGTTGCGGTAGATGCGGTACGTCAGCTTGCTGTCGTCCGCGTCGTAGCTGGTGCGCCAGCGGACCTGTGCCTCGCCGGGCTTGACGCTCGCGGCGCTGGCCACCGGGGTGGTCGGGGCGCCGACGTCGCCGGTGGAGGCGAAGCGGGTCAGGCCCCACTGCGCCTTGCCGTTGATGAGGGTGAACTCACCGCCGACCCACATGTACTTGACGTCGTTCTTCTCGGCCACGGCCATGACGCGCGGGCCGATGCCCTCGATGTCGGCCATGCCGCCGTCGTTGGCCGTGGGGTGCCAGCCGAGCTTGCCCGGGCCGCGCACGAATCCGTCCACGGGCGCGGGGGCGGCGCCTTCGTGGTTGGTCGGCTGGGCGAGCAGGAAGTTCCGCTTGCCGTCGGGGAACTCCAGCTCGGTGGAGCAGTCGTGTGCGTGCGAGGAGCTGTAGAGCACGCCCTGGTACGGCAGCACGTACTGGGTCGCGCCGAGGCAGCGGTCGCGCCACTTCTCGTTGAAGTCGCTGAGGTTCAGGCCGATGCGGCCGTCGAAGACGCCGCCGCCGGAGCCCTCGTTGCCCGTGTAGAAACCGGTGTCGTCGGTGGAGATGTCCTTGACGACGGAGTTGTCCGGGATGTTGGTGTAGGTCTTGGTGACCGCGCCGGTGCCGGCGTTGACCACGGCCAGGGCGTGGCTGTTCTTGCCGTTGACCGTGAAGAAGTCACCGCCGAGCAGCACGTTCTTGCCGTCGGGGGTGACCTCGACCGCACGGCCCGGCTCGTCGACGTTGGCGACGAAGGGCTTGAGGCCACCGGAGGTGGCGTCCACCGCGGCGAACCGCTCGCGGGTCTGGCCCTCGACGGTCGGGAAGTCGCCACCCGCGTACAGGGTGTCGTCGGTGACGGCGAGCGCGCGCACGGTGGCGGAGAAGCCCGGGTGGAACGATGCCTTGGGGGTGCAGGCCTCGATGTCGATCGCCGCGACGTTGGAGACCGGGGTGCCGTTGACGGCGCCGAAGGAGCCGCCCGCGTAGAGGGTCTTCTTGTCCTTCGAGACGACCAGCGTGCGCACGGTCGCGCTGCCCTCGCCGATGGTGAAGGCGAGCTTGCAGGAGGTGGGGTTGCCCGTCGCGGCGTCCAGCGCGACGAAGTTCACGGCCTCCCGCTCCGCGCCGGCCGCGCCCTCGGGCGGGCGCACGGCGGAGAAGGTGCCGCCGGCGAAGACGGTGCCGTTCGCCTGGGCCATCGCCCAGACGACGCCGTTCGTCTGCCAGGTGGGCAGTTCGTCGGCGGTGAATGCCACGGGCGGCGTGATGGCGGACGCCTGAGGCATCAGCACCAGGCCGATACCGGTGCCGGCACCGGCCAGTGACAGGACGAGGGCAGCAGTCAGCCCTCTGGATCTACGCATGAGCCCCCCAGGGCAATCGCCCGGTTTGATGGCTGGAACTATCCGAACAGCCATATGTACTGGCGCAGACTAGGGCTCACGCGAGGGCCCGGTCACCTCCCTTGACCCATTGCATACCAACTTGGAATCAACAGGGGCAGCCGGGAGGGTGCACTACGGACATACGGCAGGTTTGCCCCGGCCACACCCACAGGGACCTGCGGACATGACCGGAACACGGCAAATCGTAGGGGAAATATAAGGCCTCAGCGGTCGATGCGGACCGTCACGCCCGCCAGTTGGTCCTCGACCTGCCGGATGTCGGCGTCCACCATGATCCGGGCCAATTCGGCTACGAGGACCGTCGGCTTCCAGCCGAGCAGCTCATGGGCCTTCGAGGCGTCGCCGATGAGGGCGTCGACCTCGCTGGGGCGCTCGTACTTGGAGTCGTAGCGCACGTGCTCGTTCCAGTCGAGACCGGCGTGGCCGAAGGAGGACTCGACGAACTCGCGGACGGTCGCGGCCACACCGGTGGCGACGACGTAGTCGGTGGGCTCGTCCTGCTGGAGCATCCGCCACATGGCGTCCACGTACTCGGGCGCGTAGCCCCAGTCGCGCACCGCGTCGAGGTTGCCGAGGTAGAGGTGGTCCTGGAGACCGGCCTTGATACGGGCGACCGCACGGGTGATCTTGCGGGTCACGAAGGTCTCGCCGCGGCGCGGGGACTCGTGGTTGAAGAGGATCCCGTTGACGGCGAACATGTCGTACGCCTCGCGGTAGTTCACCGTGGTCCAGTACGCGAAGACCTTCGCGGCGCCGTACGGGCTGCGCGGGTGGAACGGGGTGCCCTCGTTCTGCGGGGGCGGGGTGGCGCCGAACATCTCGGAGGACGAGGCCTGGTAGATGCGGGTGTCGACACCGCTGGCCCGGATGGCCTCCAGCAGCCGCAGCGCGCCGAGGCCGGTCACGTCGCCGGTGTAGAGCGGGGCGTCGAACGACACCCGCACGTGCGACTGGGCGCCGAGGTTGTAGACCTCGTCGGGGCGTATCTCGCGGAGCAGGTTCACCAGGGCCACGCCGTCGGAGAGGTCGGCGTGGTGCAGGACGAAGGACCGGTTGGCGGTCTGCGGGTCCTGGTAAATGTGGTCGACCCGCTCCGTGTTGAAGCTGGAGGACCGCCGCACGAGCCCGTGCACCGTGTAGCCCTTGGAGAGCAGGAGCTCGGCGAGGTACGAGCCGTCCTGCCCGGTGACGCCGGTGATCAGTGCGGTCTTGCCCATACGGTCCCCCTGGGGATGGTTTCGGTCGGTCGTCCCGGCAGGCAGGCGGCCCGGCACCGGCCGCAACCGGGGACTGGATGCGTACCGTACACGCCCGGTCCAACCGCCTTTGCGGCGGATTCCACCATGCACACTGCGCGCAGGCCCGGCAGAACCCGCCCGGCTCGTGCGGAACCCCCGCCGACCGGTTGCGACGGGGCCGCCCCCACCCCGCGCGGGAGCGCAACGCCCGGACCGGACTGCTGCCACCCCCGCGGGAGCGGACTGGCATCATCGGCGGTATGACAAGTTCGCTGCCGCTCCTGCCCCCGAACGCCCGCGTCTTCGTCGCGGGCCACCGCGGCCTCGTGGGGTCCGCGGTCGCCCGGCGGCTGACCGCCGACGGCCATGAGGTGCTCACCCGGGGCCGCGCCGACCTCGACCTGCGCGATGCCGCCGCGACGGCGGCGTACCTGAAGGACGTCCGTCCGGACGCCGTCGTGCTGGCCGCCGCCAAGGTCGGCGGGATCATGGCCAACAGCACCTACCCGGTGCAGTTCCTGGAGGAGAACCTGCAGATCCAGCTCAGCGTGATCGGCGGCGCCCACGCCGCCGGCGTGGGCCGGCTGCTGTTCCTCGGATCCTCCTGCATCTACCCGAAGCTCGCCCCGCAGCCCATCCGCGAGGACGCCCTGCTGACGGGCCCGCTGGAGCCGACCAACGAGGCCTACGCCCTCGCGAAGATCGCCGGCATCGTCCAGGTCCAGTCGTACCGCAAGCAGTACGGGGCCTCGTACATCTCGGCCATGCCCACGAACCTCTACGGCCCGGGCGACAACTTCGACCTGGAGTCCTCGCACGTCCTGCCCGCCCTGATCCGGCGCTTCCACGAGGCCGCCGCCGAGGGCCGCGAGGAGGTCACCCTGTGGGGCTCGGGCACCCCGCGCCGGGAGTTCCTGCACGTGGACGACCTGGCCGCCGCCTGCGCCGTGCTGTTGAACACCTACGACGGCGACGAGCCCGTCAACATCGGCTGCGGCGAGGACCTGACCATCAAGGAGCTGGCGGAGACGGTCGCCGACGTGACCGGCTTCCGGGGCCGGCTCGCCTGGGACACCTCCAAGCCGGACGGGACGCCGCGCAAGCTGCTGGACGTCGGCCGCCTGACCTCGCTCGGCTGGAAGCCCGGCATCCCGCTGCGGGAGGGCATCGCCGCCACGTACGAGTGGTGGCGCGGGCAGAGCTGAACGCACGGGCGGCCACGGCCCCTCAGTACGCTCCGCGACCGTCGACGACGGCGCGGAGCGTGCGGCCCATCACGTCGACGTCGCTGGTGAACGACCAGTTGTCGACGTACTGCAGGTCAAGCTGGATCGTTTCGTCCCAGGACAGGTCGGACCGCCCGCTGATCTGCCACAGCCCCGTCATCCCGGGCCGCACGGTGAGCCGGCGCAGCTCGACCTCGTCGTAGCGCGCCACCTCCTCCGGCAGCGGCGGACGCGGGCCGACCAGCGACATGTGGCCCGTCAGTACGTTGATCAGCTGCGGCAGTTCGTCCAGGGAGGTGCGGCGGAGCAGCCGGCCCGCCCGGGTCACCCGGGGGTCGCGGCGGATCTTGAACATCAGGCCGTCGTTCTCGTTGGCCCCGCTCAGCTCCGCCTTGCGCGCGTCGGCGTCCACGACCATCGTGCGGAACTTCCACATGACGAACGGGGCCCCGTCGCGGCCGATGCGCCGCTGCCGGTAGAACGCCGGGCCGCGCGAGCCGAACCGTATGGCCAGGACGATGCCGAGGAAGAGCGGGGACAGCAGCAGCAGCCCGGCCGCGGCTCCGACCCGGTCCAGGGCCGACTTGAGCAGGGTCTGCACCCCGCGGCTGACCGGCGGCGCGACCCGCAGCACGGCGAGCCCGCCCGCGGACAGGGTCTCCAGCCGCTTGACGGAGACCTCCACCAGCCCGGGGAAGACCGCGAGTTCCAGCCCCGCGTCGTGCAGGGCCCAGGCGACCCGGCGCAGTCGCTCCCCCGTGATCCGTACGCCGGGGGCCACCAGCACCAGGTCGGCGTGGTGGCTGCGGACGGCGCCGAGCACGGCCGCGGAGTCGCCGTTCCCGGCCTCGGGCGGGCCCGCGTCGAGCCGGGCCGCCACGGGCACGCCGCTGACGAGGGACCCGCTGCCGACCGGAACCACGCCGACGACCACGTACGGGTGGTCGGTGCGGGCGGCGAGGTGCGCGATGACGTCCTCGACCGCGTCGGGCTCGCCGACGACCAGGACCCGGCTGACGGCCTGGGCCTCGCGACGGGCGGCCGAGAGGTGGCGGTAGGTCAGCTTGTGGCAGGCGACCGTGATGAGCAGAGCGGGCAGCAGGGCCCCGAGGGCCGACAGCCGGGGGGTGTCCTCCTCGGTCACCACGCGGGCCACGGCCAGCACACCGATCAGAATCAGCCAGTCATGTACGACCGGTAGCACACCGCGTGACTCCCCGAGCACGCGGGCCGCGTACCGGCGGCGCAGCGCCTGCACCCCGGTCCACGCCACGGCGGCGGCGAGGGCGCAGTAGAGCGGCCGGACCTGCTGCGCGGCCTCGAAGACGAGCCCTACCGGGAGGGCGGCTCCGAGGAAGTCGGCGGCGACGGCGGCCGGGCGGTACCAACGAGCCTTGTCCCCGAGGCGCCGTGCGGGCACTGCGGACTCCCGGGCCGTACTAGCCACTCTTTGCGCAGGAAAATGGACATGCCTCATGGGCCCCCCTGGCACGTGGTCAATGACAGTGGCGGGTGTCCATGGCTTCCCCAGGCAACGAACATCTGCCGCACCGGGAAACAGTACGACAAACACCCGTACGGTAAATGCCGTTCGAGGCAATGCAGCCTCTCTTTGCCCAAGTGTTAGCAACCGGTACCAGCCGTTCCGAATGCCGGGCCCCGCTTATCGCACACGAAGGTGAATGGTCCGCATACCGGATACGTATCTTCGAACAACGAACGATTTCCGGCCAATCCTTTGACACGGCCCTGACATTCGGCTCCGCAAGTGGCAATCTTCGACCGTTCTTCGCACCAGCCCTGTTCTGCCCGGAGGCCCTACCCAGCCGTCCGGAACCCCCCTTGCAGAAGGAGTCCTGCGTTGAGGTCCACCCCCCAGCGGCGTGCCACCGCGGCCGGCGCTCTCGTTGCCGCGGCAGCCATGCTCGCCGTAGGCATACAGACAGGCACCGCCACCGCCGACGCCACCGCGTCAGAGGCCCGCACGGCCGCCAAGTCCAACCCGGGCGCGGCCAACCGCACTCTCAGCGCTTCGGAGCGTGCGACGCTCCTCGCCGAGGCCAACTCGACCACCGCGCAGGCCGCCAAGGCGCTCGGTCTCGGCAGTGGCGAGCAGCTCGTCGTCCGCGAAGTCGTCCAGGACGCCGACGGCACCACGCACACCATGTACGAGCGCACCTACAACGGACTCCCGGTCCTCGGCGGTGACCTCACCGTCCACGCCAAGGGCGGCGTCACCAAGAGCGTGACCAAGGCGACCAACCACGAGATCAAGGTCGCGGACACCGACGCCACGGTCACCCCGGCGGCCGCCGAGAGCCAGGCCGTCTCCGCCGCCGGCGCCGAGGGCTCCAAGGACCTCAAGGCCTCCAAGAGCGCCCGCAAGGTGATCTGGGCGGCCTCGGGCGTTCCGGTCCTCGCGTTCGAGACCGTCGTCGGCGGCCTCCAGCACGACGGCACGCCGAACGAGCTGCACGTGGTGACCGACGCCAAGACCGGCGCCAAGATCACCGAGTGGCAGGCCATCGAGACCGGCACCGGCAACACCATGTACAGCGGCCAGGTGACCCTCGGGACCACGCAGTCGGGCAGCACCTGGAACCTGACCGACGCCGCGCGCGGCGCCCACAAGACGTACAACCTCAACCGCGGCACCGGCACCGGCACCGGCACGCTCTTCTCCGGCCCGGACGACATCTGGGGCAACAACACGCCGCAGAACCTGGAGACGGCCGGCGCCGACGCGCACTACGGCGCCGCGGTCACGTGGGACTACTACAAGAACGTGCACGGCCGCAACGGCCTGCGCAACGACGGCGTGGCCCCGTACAGCCGGGTCCACTACGGCAACAACTACGTGAACGCGTTCTGGAGCGACCAGTGCTTCTGCATGACGTACGGAGACGGTGACGGCAACCTCAAGCCGCTCACGTCCACCGACGTCGCCGCGCACGAGATGACCCACGGCCTGACCTCGGTCACCGGCAACATGAACTACGCCGGTGAGCCCGGCGGTCTGAACGAGGCGACCTCCGACATCATGGCGGCGGCCGTCGAGTTCTACGCCAACAACCCGCAGGACGTCGGCGACTACCTGGTCGGCGAGAAGATCGACATCCGCGGCAACGGCACCCCGCTGCGCTACATGGACAAGCCCAGCAAGGACGGCTCGTCCAAGGACGCCTGGTACTCGGGCATCGGCAACATCGACGTCCACTACTCCTCGGGCCCGGCCAACCACTGGTACTACCTGGCCTCCGAGGGCTCGGGCGCCAAGGTCGTCAACGGCGTGAGCTACGACTCGCCGACCTCCGACGGCCTCCCGGTCACCGCGATCGGCCGCGACGCCGCCTCGAAGATCTGGTTCCGCGCGCTGACCACCGGTCTGTTCCGGTCGACCACCGACTACGCGGCGGCCCGTGTGGCCACCCTGCAGGCGGCTGCCGACCTGTACGGCGCCGGCTCGACCACCTACAACAACGCGGCCAACGCCTGGGCGGCCATCAGCGTCGGCCCGCGCGTCCAGGTCGGTGTCTCCGTCACCAACCCGGGCAACCAGAACACCACCACGGGCAGCGCCGTCAGCCTCCAGATCCAGGCCACCAGCACCAACCCCGGTGCCCTGACCTACTCGGCGACCGGCCTCCCGGCCGGCCTGTCGATCAACGCCTCGACCGGTCTGATCTCCGGTACGGCCTCCACCGCGGGCACGTCCAACGTGACCGTGACGGTGAAGGACTCGCAGAACCAGACCGGCACCGCGGCGTTCACCTGGACGGTCGGCACGATCCAGCAGACCGTCTTCGAGAACACGACGGACTACGCGATCGCGGACAACTCGACCGTCGAGTCCCCGATCACCGTCAACCGCACCGGCAACGCGCCGAGCACCCTCAAGGTGGACGTCAACATCGTCCACACCTACATCGGTGACCTGAAGGTCGACCTCGTCGCCCCGGACGGCACCGTGTACAACCTGCACAACCGCTCCGGTGGCAGCGCGGACAACATCGTCAAGGCCTACACGGTCAACGCCTCTTCCGAGGTGGCCCAGGGAGTCTGGAAGCTCCGGGTCAACGACAACGCGAGCATCGACACCGGCAAGATCGACAGCTGGAAGCTCACCTTCTGACCCTCACCCAGGGTGCTGTGAAGGACAGCTGAACAGATAGACACGGGGCCGCCCGGGAGAAGACCTCCCCGGGCGGCCCTGTCCCATGGGCCCCGCGCGCCACGGGGCCCCGCCCTGCGGGCGCCGGGTCAGCCGATGGCGCGGAAGACGGCGCTGAAGAGGTCGTCCTCATCCTCGTCGTCCCGGCCATCCCAGTCAGCAGGGCCCTGGTCGCCGCGGCCCTGGTCCTCACTCGCCTGGTCCTCACGGCCCTGGTCGCCACGGCCCTGGTCCTCGCGAGCCTGGTCCTCGCGAGCCTGGTCCTCACGGCCCTGGTCCTCACGGCCCTGGTCCTCACGAGCCTGGTCGTCACGTCCCTGGTCGCCACGGCCCTGGTCCTCGCGGGCCTGTTCCTCGCGCCCGTCGTCACCACGGCCGTTGTCGTCGCCGCGGCCCTCGCCGTCCACGACCACCGGCTTGAAGAAGACCGAGACGGCCTCCACGCTGTTGGCCCGCTCGCCCGGCTGCAGCACCTTCTCCGCCTCGCCGTTGCAGCCGCGGTTTTCGAAGAGCACCGCCAGCGACTGCGTCTCGTTGCGCACCTCGACGGCGGGCTCGTCCTCGGAGGTGCGGGTCAGCACGTAGCAGGTGTCGTTGTCCGCGGGCTGGATCTGCGCGCTGCGCTCGGCCCCACCGTCGACGAACCGGTAGTGCAGCGTGCCGAGGCCGCTGCTGCCGTGGTCGTCCGCCAGCGACTGGCCGGCGGTGGGCAGGACGAGCGCGAGAGCGCCGACGAAGACGGCGGCTGTGGTGCGAAGACGCATGGGGAGTCCGTTCCTCGGGTTCCGCGGATGCCGGGTCCGGTGGCATCCGCGGGAAGCGTAGGAGCAGCGGAACCCGCCGAAACGATTCCGCATGCCCAGCGCGTTCGAAGGTTCACCCATGAGGTCCCAGGATCCCCGCCGAGGACGGGCGGCCGGCGGACCCACCGCCCGCCGCCCGTCCCCCGCCCTCACCGCAGCAGCACGCCGCCCCCGGCGTCCGTGTCGACCGGGGCCGCGACCAGCCCCAGTTCGGCCGGAGTGGCCAGCAGCGGGTGCGCCGGCAGGATGCGGACCGTGTAGCCGAAGGGCCCCGTACGGTCGAGGGCGAGCGGGCCCTCGTACACCCAGCGCCCCTCCAGGTCCGGCCCCGCGGCCGGCTTGAGCGGGAAGGTCCGCCCGTCCCGGATCACGTCCTGCGGGTCCACCCGCCCGGCGAAGGCCTGCACCTCCACGTCCTCGGGCGCGAGCGAGTCCAGCGCCACCTGCACCCGCAGGGTGAGCGTGGCCCCCAGCTCGGCGGTGCCGTTCACCGGAGCCGCGGCCAGCGCCTCCACGTGCTCGACCGAGACCCGCGGCCAGGCCGCCCGGACCCGCCCCTTCCACCAGGCGAGGTCGCGCGCCGCCTCGGGGGTGAGGGCGCGGTGGGCCAGCGCGGCCGGCGCGTAGAGCCGTTCCACGTACTCCCGCACCATCCGACCCGCGAGCACCTTCGGACCCAGCGAGACCAGCGTGCGCCGGACCATCTCGATCCACCGCACCGGGAGCCCGGTGCGGCCGACCCGGTCGTAGAACCGGGGTGCGACCCGGTTCTCGATCAACTCGTAGAGGGCGCCGGCCTCCAGGTGGTCCCGCCGGTCCTCGTCGGCGCCGAGTCCGTCCGCGGTCGGGATGGCCCAGCCGAAGTCCGGCTCGAACCACTCGTCCCACCACCCGTCCAGCACGGACAGGTTGAGACAGCCGTTCAGCGCGGCCTTCATCCCGCTGGTCCCGCACGCCTCCAGCGGCCGCAGCGGATTGTTCAGCCAGACGTCGCAGCCGGGGTAGAGCTTCTGCGCCATGGCCATGCCGTAGTCGGGCAGGAAGACGATCCGGTGCCGCACCCGCGGGTCGTCCGCGAACCGCACCAGCTCCTGCACGAGCCGCTTCCCGCCGTCGTCGGCCGGATGCGCCTTGCCCGCCACCACGATCTGCACCGGCCGGTCCGGGTCCAGCAGCAGCCTGCGCAGCCGGTCCGGGTCCCGCAGCATCAGCGTGAGGCGCTTGTACGAGGGCACGCGCCGGGCGAAGCCGATGGTCAGCACGTCCGGGTCGAGTACGGAGTCCACCCAGCCCAGTTCGGCGGCGGCGGCCCCGCGCTGGCGCCAGGAGGCCCGCAGCCGGTCCCGTACCTCCTGCACCAGTTGCTCGCGCAGCACCCGCCGCAGGTCCCACACGTCCTGGTCCGGGATCTCGGCGACCGCGTCCCAGCGCTGGGAGCCGCCCACCGACAGGGCGTCCTCGGTCCGGCCCGCGCCGATCTGGCGGGCGCCGAGCCGGACGACCTCCGGGGCCACCCAGGTCGGGGCGTGCACCCCGTTGGTCACCGAGGTGATGGGCACGTCGGCCGGGTCGAAGCCGGGCCACAGCCCGGCGAACATCTCCCGGCTGACCGCGCCGTGCAGGGTGGACACCCCGTTGGCCCGCTGGGCCAGCCGCAGTCCCATCACGGCCATGTTGAACACCCCGGGGTCACCCCCGGGATAGGTCTCTGCGCCCAGCTCCAGGATCCGCTCGACCGGCACGCCGGCCAGTTCCCCGCCGTCCCCGAAGTGCCGGGCGACCAGGGCCCGCTCGAAGCGGTCGATCCCCGCCGGGACGGGGGTGTGCGTGGTGAACACGGTCCCGGCGCGCACCGCCTCGACGGAGGCGTCGAAGCCGAGCCCCTGCTCCCTCTCCAGTTCCCTTATGCGCTCCAGCCCGAGGAAGCCGGCGTGGCCCTCGTTGGTGTGGAAGACCTCGGGGTCGGGGTGGCCGGTGAGTCCGCAGTACAGCCGGACGGCGCGGACACCGCCGATGCCCAGCAGCATCTCCTGGAGCAGCCGGTGGTCGCTGCCGCCGCCGTAGAGCCGGTCGGTCACCTCGCGGGCCACGGCGTCGTTGTCCTCGACGTCGGAGTCCAGGAGCAGCAGCGGCACCCGGCCGACGCGGGCCTGCCAGATGTGGGCGTGCAGGGCGCGTCCGCCGGGCAGGGTCAGCGAGACGCGGGCGGGTGAGCCGTCGTCCTGGCGGAGCAGGCCGAGCGGGAGCTCGTTGGGGTCGAGTACGGGGTAGTGCTCCTGCTGCCAGCCGTCGCGGGACAGCGACTGCCGGAAGTAGCCGTGCCGGTAGAGCAGGCCCACGCCGATGAGCGGGACGCCGAGGTCACTGGCGGCCTTCAGGTGGTCCCCGGCGAGGATGCCGAGGCCTCCGGAGTACTGGGGCAGGGCGGCGGTGATGCCGAACTCGGGGGAGAAATAGGCGATGCCGGTGGGCAGGGCGCCTTCGGACTCCTGCGCCTGGTACCACCTCCCGCCGTTCGCATAGTCATCGAGGTCGGCGGCGACGACGGCGAGCCGGCGCAGGAAGCGGCGGTCTGCGGCCAGTTCCGCGAGCCGGGCGGCGGAGACGGTGCCGAGCAGGCGGACGGGATCGCCGCCGGCGGCCTGCCAGCCCTCGGGGTCGACGGATTGGAAGAGTTCGCGGGTCTCGGCATGCCACGACCAGCGCAGATTGCGCGCGAGGTCGGTGAGCGGCAGCAGGGGTTCCGGGAGGACGGGGCGCACGGTGAATCGACGGATAGCCTTCACGTGTTCCACCTTCGCAGGGGATTACGGATCGGAGCGGCCGCACCACGCTGTGCGCCCATGCATCACCCCCGGAAGGCTAGCGAGCGCACTCCCTCCCGACCATGGCGCCTCCGGTGACGGTCCGCGGCAGCGGGCAGCGTCAACCGGGCCGTCGTGCCGGGGGGCAGCAAAACGGGTGACCTTCAGGGGGAGCCCGCGAGGCCGCCACGGCGCGCGCGCTGCTCGCTGGGGCTGATGCCGTACGCCTCGCGGAAGGCGCGGCTGAAGGAGGCGGCGTTGCCGAAGCCCCAGCGGGCGGCGACGGCATGGATGGGGCGGCCGAGCAGTTCGGGCCGGGAGAGGTCGGCGCGGCAGCGTTCCATGCGGCGCCGGCGGATGGAGGCCGCGACGCTGTCCTGCTGGTCCTGGAACATCAGGTGCAGTCGGCGCACCGAGATGTGGTGGCGGGCGGCGATGACCTGCGGTGTCAGGCCCGGGTCGCCGAGGTTGTGGTCGATGAAGGCGCTGATCTGCTCCATCAGGACGCGGGTGCGCGCCTCGGCGGGCACGTCCTCGTCGGCGTCGCAGCGCTCGGCCAGGCATGCGGTGATCAGGTCGAGCGCGATCCTCCCCAGCCGGCTGCGCTCCGCGGGCCCGCACTCGGCCGCGTGTGATCCCAGCGTGCCCATGAATCCGGCCAGGATCGCCCCCATGCCCGTCTCGCCGGAGATCCGCCGTGCGAGCAGCCGGTCCATCTTGTCGGCCGGCAGGGGCAGTGCCTGCCGGGGCAGTTGAATGACGATGTTCCGGATGAGGCCGTCGTCGCCGCGCGCGCCCGCTCCGTAGGGGTGCGAGGTGTCGAGGAGCACCATGTCGCCGGCGGTCAGCTCGGAGTCGTTGCGACGCTGCGACATCCACATGGGGGATCCGGTGACGAGCGAGAACTGGTAGCGCTCCGGATCGTTCTGCCGGACCTGCGCCGCGGTGCGACGCGACTGCACGGGGGTGCAGGCGAAGGTCGACAGCTCCACCGGGTCCAGATCGAGCGCGGCGGCTTCCGCCCGGAAGTCGGCGCCGTGGGGCTCGTGGAGTTGCGTCGGCGCCAGCGCGGTGGCGACGACATCGGCGAACCATTCGAACCTGTCCGCTGCCGGCACCGCAGCCGAGGACATTTTCGACCACATCTTTTCAAGACCCCCGCGCCCATGGCCGTTCCCGCCACTCGGGACGACGGGCCATTGTGCCCCTTGGGCCCGCCCTGCGGCCCGCCCAACGGCCTCCAGAGTGGCCCGAGCGGCTGGTGGGACGGGCGTTGCGCACCCCTACGGCACTTGGTCCCGGGCGAGTTGACGGAGGCTCACCGGATGTCGACCCGGGCCCCGGTACGGCCCGTTCCCCTACGCACGAGTAGTTGACCGAACGTGCGGATTGGGCGCGGTGAGAGTGGGAAGGGCTCCCCGGGTACACGTCGTACACGCACGGCGCACCCGCTTACAAACCCTCTCCCCGCCACCCGAGTGAACGCGGACAGGAGCGGCCATGCCCGCAGCCCAGCCGTCTTCAGAGCGGCTAGAAACAGAGCGAACAGAGCGTGCACTACCAGCCGTGACACCGGCTGGCCTGTTGTCACCGAGCCCTGCGAACTGCCCCCAGGTGATCCCATCATGATCGGTCGCATTCCCGTGCTGGACGTCCGCCCCGCCGTCGACTGCGGCGCCAGACCCGCCAAGGCGGTCGTGGACGAGGTCTTCGAGATCTCCGCCACCGTGTTCCGCGAGGGACACGACGCGGTCTCCGCGCACCTCGTCCTGAGAGATCCGAGCGGGCGGCTGCGGCCCCCCGTGCCACTGCGCGAGCTCGCCCCCGGCACCGACCGGTGGGGGGCCCGGGTGTCCGCCGAGGTCGAGGGGAGGTGGACGTACGCCGTCGAGGCCTGGAGCGACCCGGTGGCCACCTGGCGGGCCCACGCGGCGATCAAGATCCCGGCCGGGATCGACACCGGGCTCGTGCTGCTGGAGGGCGCGGAGCTCTACGCGCGGGCAGGCGCCCGCATTCCCAAGCGCGACGGCCGCGAGGCCGTACTGGCCGCCGCCGAGATCATGCGGGACGAGGACCGGCCGGCCGGGGAACGGCACGCGGCCGCCCTCGCCCCCGCCGTGGACGCGGCGCTCGCCCGGCGCCCGTACCGGGAGCTGGTCACCGCCTCCAAGCCGCTGCCCCTCCTCGTGGAGCGCAAGCGGGCCCTCTTCGGCTCCTGGTACGAGATGTTCCCGCGCTCCGAGGGAGCCGTGGTGGAGCCCGGCCGGGCCCCCGTCAGCGGGACCTTCCGGACCGCTGCCGAACGGCTGCCCGCGATCGCCGCGATGGGCTTCGACGTGGTCTACCTGCCGCCCATCCACCCGATCGGCTCCACCCACCGCAAGGGCCCGAACAACACGCTCTCCGCCGGGAGTTGGGATCCCGGTGTGCCCTGGGCCATCGGCTCGACCGAGGGCGGGCACGACGCCGTTCACCCCGAGCTCGGCACCATCGAGGACTTCGACGCCTTCGTCGCGCGCGCCCGCGAGCTGCGCCTGGAGATCGCCCTGGACTTCGCCCTCCAGTGCTCCCCCGACCACCCCTGGGTGGAGAAGCACCCGGAGTGGTTCCGCCACCGCGCCGACGGGACGATCGCGTACGCCGAGAACCCGCCGAAGAAGTACCAGGACATCTACCCGATCCACTTCGACACCGACATGGCCGGCATCGTCGCGGAGACCTGCCGGATCCTGCGGTACTGGATGGAGCACGGCGTCCGCATCTTCCGGGTCGACAATCCGCACACCAAGCCGGTCGTCTTCTGGCAGAAGGTGATCGCGGACATCAACAAGTCCGACCCCGACGTGATCTTCCTGGCGGAGGCCTTCACCCGGCCCGCGATGATGCGCGCGCTGGCCGCGGTCGGCTTCCAGCAGTCGTACACGTACTTCACCTGGCGCAACACCAAGGCCGAGCTCACCGAGTACCTGACCGAGCTCGCCGCCGCCCCCTCGGCCTCCGTCATGCGGCCGAACTTCTTCGTCAACACCCCCGACATCCTCCATGAGTACCTTCAGCGGGGCGGCCGCCCCGCCTTCGAGGTCCGGGCGGTGCTCGCCGCCACCCTCTCCCCCGCCTGGGGGGTCTACGCCGGATACGAGCTCTGCGAGAACGAGCCGGTCAGGGAGGGCAGCGAGGAGTACCTGAACTCCGAGAAGTACGAGCTGCGCCCCCGCGACTGGGCGGCCGCCGAGCGCGAGGGCCGCACCATCGCCCCGCTGATCACCGCCCTGAACCGGCTGCGCCGCCGCAACCCGGCCCTCCAGCAGCTGCGCGACATCCACTTCCACTCGACCGACAACGAACAGGTGATCGCCTATTCGAAGCACGCCGGAGCCAATTCCGTACTGGTGGTCGTCAACCTCGATCCGCACCACACCCAGGAGGCGACGGTCTCGTTGGACATGCCGGTACTCGGCCTCGACTGGCACGGGTCCCTCGCGGTGCGCGACGAGCTCACCGGCGAGACCTATCACTGGGGCAGGGCGAACTACGTGCGCCTAGAGCCGGGCC
Source organism: Streptomyces sp. NPDC030995 (assembly GCF_055571215.1). Lineage (NCBI taxonomy): Bacteria > Bacillati > Actinomycetota > Actinomycetes > Kitasatosporales > Streptomycetaceae > Streptomyces > Streptomyces sp. NPDC030995. The sequence goes on along the minus strand of NZ_JBVIFS010000009.1, from coordinate 113,061 downwards.
GAACGCCCGCGCACGTACTGGCCGCTCTGCGACCGTCCCCGCCCACCGGAGGGTCACCCACCACATGATGATCAACGATCCCGTCCACGACACCTTCGAGGACACCCCCGCCAAGGACCGCGATCCCGACTGGTTCAAGCGGGCGGTCTTCTACGAGGTCCTCGTCCGCTCCTTCCACGACAGCAACGGCGACGGCGTCGGGGACCTCAAGGGGCTCACCGGCAAACTGGACTACCTCCAGTGGCTCGGTGTCGACTGCCTCTGGCTGCCGCCGTTCTTCGCCTCACCCCTGCGCGACGGGGGTTACGACGTCGCCGACTACACCTCCGTGCTCCCCGAGTTCGGCGACCTCGCCGACTTCGTGGAGTTCGTGGACGCCGCGCACACCCGCGGCATGCGGGTGATCATCGACTTCGTCATGAACCACACCAGCGACCAGCACGAGTGGTTCCAGCAGTCGCGCAAGGACCCCGAGGGCCCGTACGGCGACTACTACATGTGGGCCGACAACGACAAGCAATACCAGGACGCCCGCATCATCTTCGTCGACACCGAGACCTCGAACTGGACGTACGACCCCGTCCGCAAGCAGTACTACTGGCACCGCTTCTTCTCCCACCAGCCGGACCTCAACTACGAGAACCCGGCCGTGGTGGAGGAGATCGTCTCCGCCCTGCGGTTCTGGCTCGACCTCGGCATCGACGGCTTCCGCCTCGACGCCGTGCCCTACCTGTACGCCGAGGAGGGCACCAACTGCGAGAACCTGCCCCGCACCCACCAGCTCCTCAAGCGGGTCCGGGCGGAGATCGACGCGCACTACCCGGACACCGTGCTGCTCGCCGAGGCCAACCAGTGGCCCGAGGACGTCGTCGACTACTTCGGGGACTACGCGAAGGGCGGGGACGAGTGCCACATGGCCTTCCACTTCCCCGTCATGCCGCGCATCTTCATGGCCGTCCGGCGGGAGTCCCGCTACCCGGTCTCCGAAATCCTGGCCAAGACACCGGCGATCCCGGACCGCTGCCAGTGGGGCATCTTCCTGCGCAACCACGACGAGCTCACCCTCGAAATGGTCACCGACGAAGAGCGCGACTACATGTACGCCGAGTACGCCAAGGACCCGCGGATGCGGGCCAACATCGGCATCCGGCGCCGGCTCGCCCCGCTCCTGGACAACGACCGCAACCAGATCGAGCTGTTCACCGCCCTGCTGCTGTCCCTGCCCGGCTCGCCGATCCTGTACTACGGCGACGAGATCGGCATGGGCGACAACATCTGGCTGGGCGACCGCGACGGCGTGCGCACCCCGATGCAGTGGACCCCGGACCGCAACGCCGGTTTCTCCTCCTGCGATCCGGGCAGGCTGAACCTGCCGGTCATCATGGACCCGGTCTACGGGTACCAGGTCACCAATGTCGAGGCGGCCATGGCGTCGCCCTCCTCGCTGCTGCACTGGACCCGGCGGCTGATCGAGATCCGCAAGGCGAACCCCGCCTTCGGACTCGGCTCGTACACCGAACTGCCCTCGTCCAACCCGGCCGTGCTCGCGTTCCTGCGCGAGTTCGGGGACGACCTGGTGCTGTGCGTGCACAACTTCTCGCGCTTCGCGCAGCCCACCGAGCTGGATCTGCGGTCGTTCAACGGGCGGGTCCCGGTGGAGCTCACGGGTGACGTGCGCTTCCCGCCGATCGGCGAGTGGCCGTACCTGCTGACGCTGGCCGGGCACGGTTTCTACTGGTTCAGGCTGCGCAAGGAATAGCCACGCGTACGGGGCGGGTGACTCGGATGGGTCAAGCGCCCGCCCCTGTACGGATCATCCTGACCCGACACTCGCACATGCCGGATAAGCAACTGCCGCGCATCCGGGACACTCTGCGCATTCTGTGACGGCCCGGGGAAAGGACGCGACGCCATGTCGGAGGCTGCATCCGCCCGGAGTCGGCTGACGGCCGACCGGGCCGCCGGGATCGGCCCGTTGGAACCGATGCTCAGGGCCTGGCTGCCCGCACAGCGCTGGTTCGCGGGCAAGGGCCGCACGATCGACAGGCTCAGGACCGTCTCGGCGGCCGAGCTGCTGCCGCCGGGTTCCACCCCCGGACTGCTGCACCTGCTCCTCGATGTCGACGGGGACTGCTACCAACTGCTGCTGGGCATCCGCCCGTCCCTGCCGCCCGCGCTCGCGCCCACCCTGATCGGCCAGGCCGAGGACGGCCCGTACGCCGGCCGGGTGGTCTACGAGGCGCTGGGCGATCCCCGGCTCGCGGCCATGCTGCTGGAGCGGCTGCGCTCTCCCGGCGCGCTCGGCCCGCTGCGCTTCGACCGGGACCCGGCCACGCCGATCCCGGCCGGGCTCGCGCCCCGGCCGCTGTCCGGCGAGCAGACCAACTCGTCCCTGATCTACGGAGATTCGTTCATCCTGAAGGTGTTCCGCCGGGTCGGCCCCGGGGTCAACCCGGACCTGGAGCTGCCCAGGGCGCTGGCCGCCGCCGGCTGCGCCCGCGTCCCGGCGCCCGTCGCCTGGTACGAGGCCGAGCTGCCCGGGAGCGAGCCGCTGACCCTGGGCGTGCTCCAGCCGTATCTGCGCGGCTCCGACGACGGCTGGCAGCTCGCACTGCGCCGGCTCGATGCCGGGGCCGATTTCACCACCGAGGCGCACGCGCTCGGCCGGGCCACCGCCGAGGTGCACAGTGCGCTCGCCGCGGCCCTGCCCACCGTGGCGCTCGGCCCGGAGCAGACCGCCCGGCTGGCCGCGGGGATGACGGCGCGGCTCGCCGCCACCGCCCGGGAGGTGCCCGCGCTGCGGCCCTACGAGGCGGGGCTGCGGGGGGCCTTCGACGCGCTGGCCGCCTCCCGGGGGGCGGGGGTGCCCGCCCAGCGGATCCACGGGGACCTCCATCTGGGTCAGACCCTGCGCACCCTCGACGGGAGCTGGTCGTTGATCGACTTCGAGGGCGAGCCGGCCCGGCCGCTGGCCGACCGGCGCCGTCCCGAACCGGCGGTCCGCGACATCGCCGGGATACTGCGCTCCTTCGACTACGCCGCCCGCTCGCACCGGCCGTTCGCCCCCGCCTGGGCGGACGACTGCCGGGCCGCCTTCTGCGAGGGCTACGCCCGCACCACCGGCCGGGACCCTCGCGAGGACCCCGTACTGCTGCGCGCGTACGAGACCGACAAGGCGGTGTACGAGGCCCGTTACGAGTCGCGGCACCGCCCCGACTGGCTGCACGTTCCGATGGCCGCGATCCGGCGGCTCTCGGAGCCGCAGCGCCCCGCCCACCGCATGCCCCCGCCCACCCCGGGCGTCACCCCCCGACCGAAGCCCCCGAGGAGGCCGCTCGCGTGAGCGCCGCACGACAGCCGTCACCGACCGTCCGCGAGGAAGCCGCAACCGTTCCGGCCACCGCGGCCGCGCCAGCCGCTCCGGCCGCCCCGGCCGCCCCCAAGAAGGCCCGCGCGCCCCGGGCCCGCCGCGCCGCCCCGCCCCACGGGGTCCGGCAGGCGCCCGCGCTCGGCGGTGACGAACGGGCCCGGCTGCTGGAGGGCCGCCACCACGATCCGCACGCCGTGCTGGGTGCCCGTACCCAGCGGGGCGGGGTGGCCTTCCGCGTGCTGCGCCCCCACGCCAAGGCGGTCACCATCGTCGCCAAGGGGCTGCGGGCCGAGCTCTTCGACGACGGCGACGGACTGTTCTCCGGGCTGCTGCCGCTGACCGGGGTGCCGGAGTACCGGCTGCTGGTGACGTACGACAGCGACGAGGTGGAGGTCCACGACCCGTACCGGTTCCTGCCCGCCCTCGGCGAGCTGGACCTGCACCTGATCGGCGAGGGCCGCCACGAGCAGCTGTGGAAGGCGCTGGGCTCCGAGCCGATGGAGCACCAGGGCGTGGCGGGGACCCGGTTCACGGTGTGGGCGCCGAACGCCCAGGGGGTGCGGGTCACCGGGGACTTCTCGTACTGGGACTCCGTCGCCTACCCGATGCGCTCGCTCGGCGCCACGGGCGTGTGGGAGCTGTTCCTGCCCGGCGTGGGCGCCGGTGCGCTCTACAAGTACGACATCACGCGCCCGGACGGCAGCCACACCCTGCGCGCCGACCCGATGGCCCGGGCCGCGGAGGTGCCCCCGGCGAACGCCTCGGTGGTCACCGCCTCCCGGTACGAGTGGCAGGACGCAGGGTGGATGGCGGAGCGCGGCGCCCGGCCCCCGCACCAGGCCCCCTTCTCGGTGTACGAGCTGCACCTGGCCTCCTGGCGGCCCGGGCTCTCGTACCGGCAGCTCGCCGAGCAGCTCCCGGCGTACGTGAAGGAGCTGGGCTTCACGCACGTGGAGCTGATGCCGGTCGCCGAGCACCCCTTCGGCGGCTCGTGGGGCTACCAGGTCACCGGTTTCTACGCCCCGACCTCGCGGATGGGCACCCCGGACGACTTCCGCTTCCTCGTGGACGCGCTGCACCGGGCCGGGATCGGGGTGATCGTGGACTGGGTGCCGGCGCACTTCCCGCGCGACGACTGGGCGCTCGCGGAGTTCGACGGGCGGCCCCTGTACGAGCACCAGGACCCGCGGCGGGCCGCGCACCCGGACTGGGGGACGCTGGAGTTCGACTACGGCCGCAAGGAGGTCCGCAACTTCCTCGTCGCCAACGCCGTGTACTGGTGCGAGGAGTTCCACGTGGACGGGCTGCGCGTGGACGCGGTGGCCTCGATGCTCTACCTCGACTACTCGCGCGCCGAGGGCGAGTGGGCGCCGAACGAGAACGGCGGGCGGGAGAACCTGGACGCGGTGGCGTTCCTCCAGGAGATGAACGCCACCGTGTACCGGCGCTGCCCGGGCGTGGTGACGATCGCGGAGGAGTCCACGGCGTGGGCGGGCGTGACCCTGCCGACGGACGCGGGCGGGCTGGGCTTCGGCCTGAAGTGGAACATGGGCTGGATGCACGACACGCTGCGCTACATGTCGAAGGAGTCGGTGCACCGCAAGTACCACCACCACGACATGACCTTCGGGATGGTCTACGCCTTCAGCGAGAACTTCGTGCTGCCGATCTCGCACGACGAAGTGGTGCACGGCAAGCGCTCGCTGGTGTCGAAGATGCCCGGCGGCGACTGGTGGCAGCAGCGGGCCGCGCACCGGGCGTACCTGGGCTTCATGTGGGCCCACCCGGGCAAGCAACTGCTCTTCATGGGGCAGGAGTTCGCCCAGGGCTCGGAGTGGTCGGAGATGTACGGGCCGGACTGGTGGGTGCTGGACGACTCCTACGCGGCGGCCGGCGACCACCGGGGCGTACGCAGCCTCGTGCGCGACCTGAACCGTACGTACACGGTGGCGCCCGCACTGTGGGAGCGGGACAGCGTGCCGGAGGGCTTCGCCTGGGTGGAGGCGGACGCCGCGGAGGACAACGTCTTCGCCTTCCTGCGGTACGCGCAGGACGGCTCGCAGCTGCTCGCGGTGTCGAACTTCTCGCCCGTGGTGCGGCACGGCTACCGGATCGGGGTGCCGGAGGAGGTCCCGCAGTGGCGGGAGGTCCTCAACACCGACATGGAGGTCTACGGGGGCAGCGGCATCCACCACACGCGGCCGCTGCGGCCCGAGCCGGTGCCGGCGCAGGGCCGCCCGGCGAGCCTGCGCATGACCCTCCCACCCCTGGCGACGCTCTGGTTCAGGCCGTAGCGGCCGCCGCCAGCTCCTCCTCCAGCTCCTGGAGCAGCTTGCGCTTGGCGCGCAGGCCGATCATCTGCTTGACGGGCTCGCCGTCACGGAAGAGGAGCATGGTCGGCATGGACAGCACCCCGTACCGCGCGACGGATCCGGGGTTGCTGTCCACGTCGATCTGTACGACCTTCAGCCGGGCGGCCTCCTCGGCGGCCACGGCCGACAGCACGGGCGCGAGCTGCCGGCACGGCGGGCACCAGTCCGCGGTGAACTCCACGAGGACGGGCCGCCCCCGCTCCCCGAGCACCTCGGTCGCGAAGTCGGCGTCGGTCACCTCGGGCACGCCCTGTGCGTGGATCATGTCGTGTTCCCTTCTCGTATCGTCATCTCGCAGAGCGGCACGGCGGCCTCGCCGGCCGCCGCCTCCGCGGCGGCCAGCTGCCGCCCGACCTGGTCCCGTACGTCCGCCAGCTGGCCGATCAGGCCGTCCAGCTCGGCGAGCTTGCGCCGGTACACGGCGAGCGAGGCCGGGCATGAGTCGCCGGCCGGGTGGCCGGCCCTCAGGCAGTCCACGAAGGGCCGGGTCTCCTCCAGCTCGAAGCCGAAGTCCTGGAGCGTGCGGATCTGGGCCAGCAGCCGCAGGTCTTCCTCGTCGTAGGTCCGGTAGCCGTTGTCGGCCCGCCGTGCGGGCAGCAGCCCGCGCGACTCGTAGTACCTGAGCGTCCGGGTGCTGGTCCCGGCCCGCTCCGCCAGTTCGCCGATGCGCATGGAGCGACCGTATTCCTTGACGCCGACGTCAAGGCAAGGGGCGGGAACGGGGGCGGGGCGCGAGTGGGGGCGGGGCGGGGCCCTCGCCACCCCCGTATGCGAGGGCCCCGTGAGGGTGCACGGATGGCAAAGGTGGCCGGTTCAAGTTGTGTGAAGGGTGTGACGGCTCTTGCGTCGACGGGCATTGGCTGGAACCGTACCCATGGAAAGGATCTTCGAGCGCACCGATTACCGGACAGTCGCCGAGAAACCCGCCGAAAGCCCTCTCACTCCATAGGACGTTCCTACGAGTTATGGGCTTGTTTGTTTGGTCTGTAGGCGCCGCAGCCCGGCCACTTCTACCGTGTGCCGTGTGCACTCCAGCCCACCTTTCAATGCCCCCGCCGCGCGTCGTCTGCGCGCGGCCCTGGGCATGGCTCCCGGACATGTCGCCTACGGCCTGCGCGCCCAGTACGGACTCGTCGTCGCGCCCGAGACCGTGATGGCGTGGGAGCGTGGCGAGATATCGCCCTCGTCCGTCGAGCTCACGGCGCTCGCCGGCGTCCTGTGGTGCGCGCCCGGGGAGCTGCTCGCCGAGCCGGTCACCCTGCGGGAGCACCGGATCTCCCGGGGGCTGGCGGCGGACGAGCTGGCCCGGCGCATCGGCCTGGAGACGGGCTCGTACCAGAAGATGGAGGACACCGGGCGCTGGAAGGGCAACGAGCGGCAGTCCGCCGCCCTCGCCACCGTGCTGGGTCTGACGCTGGCCCAGTTCGTGACGGCGACCGGCAAGCACGAGGAGCTGGCCGACCTGCTGCGCAGTGCGGTGACCACGCGCTGGCAGGCGTACGTCAAGCCGCTGGGCAAGCTGCTGCCGGTCCCCAAGCCCAACCTGGAGCGGGTCCTGGAGCAGCTGCACGGGGACTACCAGTCGCGGATGGTCGCGACGCTCAGCTGGGGCGGCGGCCAGGGCGAGGCCGGCAGCGGGGACTCGGGCCGGGAGTTCCTCGCCGAGATCGTGGACCGCTTCTGGTACCTCGCGGGCGGTGCGGCGTAGGCCGCGCGACGGCACACAGGACACAGGACACAGGACACAGGACACACGCGAACGGCCCCGGGCCGCTGGGAAAAGCGGAGGGGCAGGGGAGTTCTTCCGCCAAAACCAGGGGGAAA
>NZ_JBVIFS010000009.1:0-105485 GCF_055571215.1 Streptomyces sp. NPDC030995 | reverse complement strand
TGGGGTGGGCAGAGGGGGGAGGGAGGGAGGGGAAAAAGAAAGAAAAAAAAAAAAAAAAAAAAAAAAAAAAAAAAAACCCCCCCCCCCCCCCCCCCCCCCCCAACCCCCCCCCCCCCGGGGCCGTTCGGCCGCCAAAGTCAGGGCGAAGGTCCCGCCAGGGCGGGCCTAGAAGACCGACTCGGCCTCGTACATGCGGTTCTCGGGGACCGTCTTCAGCTCGGTGACGGCGTGCGCGAGGGGGGCCATCACGATGTCGGTGCCGCGCAGGGCGGTCATGTTGCCGAATTCGCCGCGGTGGACGGCCTCGACGGCGTGCCAGCCGAAGCGGGTCGCGAGGACGCGGTCGTAGGCGGTGGGGGTGCCGCCGCGCTGGACGTGGCCGAGGATGACGGGGCGGGCCTCCTTGCCGAGGCGGTGCTCCAGCTCCACGGCGAGGCGGTTGCCGATTCCGGCGAAGCGCTCGTGACCGTACTGGTCGATCGCGCCCTTCTCGTACGGCATGGAGCCCTCGGCCGGGTGCGCGCCCTCGGCGACGCAGATGACGGCGAACTTCTTGCCGCGCGCGAATCGCTCCTCCACCATCTTCACCAGGGCGTCCACCTCGAAGGGGCGTTCCGGCAGGCAGATCCCGTGGGCGCCGCCGGCCATGCCGGACTCCAGGGCGATCCAGCCCGCGTGACGGCCCATGACCTCGACGACCATCACGCGCTGGTGCGACTCGGCGGTGGTCTTGAGGCGGTCGATGGCTTCGGTGGCGACCATGACGGCGGTGTCGAAGCCGAAGGTGCGGTCGGTGGAGGAGATGTCGTTGTCGATGGTCTTCGGCACGCCCACGACCGGCATCCCGGCGTCCGACAGCATCCGGGCGGCGGTCAGGGTGCCTTCGCCGCCGATCGGGATGAGTGCGTCGATGCCGTAGCGAGTCGCCAGTTCCTGCGCGTTCTCGGCGGCTTCGTGGAGGCGGGCGCGCTCCATGCGCGCCGAGCCGAGGATCGTGCCGCCACGGGCGAGAATGCCGCTGACGGCATTGATGTCGAGGGGGCGGAAGTGGCCGTCGAGCAGACCCTTGAAGCCGTCTTCAAAACCGATGACCTCGTCCCCGTGCCCCACCAGGGCCCGGTGTACGACCGACCGGATGACAGCGTTGAGGCCTGGGCAGTCGCCTCCTGCGGTGAGAACTCCGATGCGCATCGTGCTGTGTCTCCTGCCGTACATATGAAGGGCGTAATGGTGAAGCCTGTCCGATTGTTCCACGGGCCCGGGGGGCCGCACGTTTTCGGCTGCTCCGCCCTCAGGGCCTTTCGGCCCTCCCGGCCAGGCCTTTTCCCGGGCGGCGCTCTAACCATTGACAGAGGTATTGTCAAGGGGTCAAGCCAGACCAAACAGACATTCACAGCATGGGACGGAGAGCGGGCGTGACGCGCAGCGTGTACGTGACCGGTATCGAGCGGGGGGACGGCCGGCAGGTCGTCGAACTGGGAATCATGGAGCTCCTGACGCGCCAGACGGGCCGGGTCGGCGTCTACCGTCCCTTGCTCCACGACGCGCCCGACCGGCTCTTCGACCTCCTCAAGGCCCGCTACCGGATCGACCAGGACGCCGCGACGGCCTACGGGATGTCGTACCAGGAGGCCTCGGCGATCCTGGCCGAGAAGGGCACCGACGAACTCGTCTCCCGGCTCGTCGACGGCTATCACCGGGTGGCCCGCGACTACGAGGTCATGCTGGTCCTCGGCACCGACTACGCGCACACCAACCTCCCCGACGAGCTGGCGCTCAACGCCCGCCTCGCCAACGAGCTGGGCGCGGTCGTCGTCCCCGTCGTGGGCGCCACCAAGCAGCCGGCCGAGGCCGTGCGCGCCGAGACCAGCAACGCCTACCGGGCCTACGAGAGCCTGGGCTGCCACGTCGTCGCGATGGTCGTGAACCGGGTGGCCGCGGAGGACCGGGAGCACATAGCCGAGCGGCTGGCCGCCCGGCTGCCCGTGCCCTGCTACGTGCTGCCGGACGACAAGTCGCTGTCCGCCCCGACCGTCGCCGAGATCACCCGGGCGCTCGGCGGCGAGGTGCTCCTCGGCGACGAGGCCGGGCTGGCCCGGGACGCCCTGGACTTCGTCTTCGGCGGCGCCATGCTGCCGAACTTCCTGAACGCCCTGACCCCCGGCTGCCTGGTCGTCACCCCCGGGGACCGCTCCGACCTGGTCGTCGGCGCGCTGGCCGCGCACGCCTCGGGCACCCCGCCGATCGCCGGTGTGCTGCTCACCCTGAACGAGCGCCCGACCAAGGACGTCCTGACGCTGGCCTCGAAGCTGGCGCCGGGCACACCCGTGGTGTCGGTCGCCGGGAACAGCTTCCCGACCGCCGCCGAACTCTTCGCGCTGCAGAGCCGGTTGAACTCCGCGACCCCGCGCAAGCTGGAGACCGCGCTCGGCCTGTTCGAGCGGCACGTGGACACCGGCGAGCTGCGCGACCTGCTGTCGGTGGCCCGCTCGGAGCGCGTCACCCCGATGATGTTCGAGCACGAGCTGCTGGAGCGGGCCCGAGCCGAACGCCGCCGGGTCGTCCTGCCCGAGGGCACCGAGGAGCGCGTGCTGCGCGCCGCGGACGTGGTGCTGCGGCGTGGGGTCTGCGACCTGACGCTGCTGGGCGAGGAGCAGGCGATCCTGAAGAAGGCCGGCGACCTCGGCATCGACATCTCGGGCGCGCAGCTCATCGACCCGGCGACCTCCTCCCTGCGGGAAGGTTTCGCCGAGTACTACGCCCAGGTCCGATCCCACAAGGGCATGACCGTGGAGCTGGCCAACGACGTGGTCACCGACGCCAATTACTTCGGCACGCTGATGGTCCAGCAGGGCCTGGCCGACGGCATGGTCTCCGGCTCGGTGCACTCCACCGCGGCGACCATCCGCCCCGCCTTCGAGATCATCAAGACCAAGCCGGAGGCGTCCATCGTCTCCTCGGTCTTCTTCATGTGCCTCGCCGACCAGGTCCTCGTCTACGGCGACTGCGCGGTCAACCCGGACCCGGGCGCCGAGCAGCTCGCCGACATCGCCGTCCAGTCGGCGGCGACCGCGGCCGCCTTCGGCGTCGAGCCGCGGATCGCGATGCTCTCGTACTCGACCGGCACCTCTGGCAGCGGCGCGGACGTGGACAAGGTCCGCAAGGCCACCGAGATCGTCCGCGAGCAGCGCCCGGACCTGGCGGTCGAGGGTCCGATCCAGTACGACGCGGCCGTGGAGCCCTCGGTCGCCGCGACCAAGCTGCCCGGGTCCGAGGTGGCGGGGCGCGCGACGGTGCTGATCTTCCCCGACCTCAACACCGGCAACAACACGTACAAGGCCGTGCAGCGTTCGGCGGGCGCGGTCGCGGTCGGCCCGGTGCTCCAGGGTCTGCGCAAGCCGGTCAACGACCTCTCGCGCGGTGCGCTCGTCCAGGACATCGTCACCACCGTGGCCATCACCGCGATCCAGGCGCAGGGCGCGCCGGCGCCCACCGCCTGACCTCCCCCCCTCCCCCGTCTGCGAAAGGGAAAGACCCCACCGTGACCGCATCGCGCGTACTCGTCCTCAACTCCGGCTCCTCGTCGGTCAAATACCAGCTCCTCGACATGGCGGACCACTCCCGCCTCGCCGTCGGCCTGGTGGAACGCATCGGCGAGGAGACCGGCCGGCTGGTGCACGAGCCGCTGACCGGGCCGGGCGCCGCGGGCGGCAAGCGGGAGACGCGCGGCCCGATCGCGGACCACGAGGCCGCGCTCCAGGCCGTGGCGGCGGAGCTCGCGGCCGACGGGATGGGCCTGGACTCCCCCGAACTGGCCGCGGTGGGGCACCGGGTGGTGCACGGCGGGACGCGGTTCACCCAGCCGACGGTGATCGACGACGAGGTGCTGGCGGAGATCCGGAACCTGATCCCCCTGGCTCCGCTGCACAACCCGGCGAACGTGACGGGCATCGAGGTGGCGCGCTCGCTGCGCGCGGACATCCCGCAGGTCGCCGTCTTCGACACCGCCTTCCACTCGACGATGCCGGAGTACGTGGCGCGGTACGCGATCGACGTCGCGACCGCCGACAAGTACGCCATCCGGCGGTACGGCTTCCACGGCACCTCCCACGCCTACGTCTCCCGGGCGACGGCCGCGCTGCTCGGCAGGCCGGTCCAGGACGTGAACGTGATCGTGCTGCACCTGGGCAACGGCGCCTCCGCCTCGGCCGTCCGGGGCGGCGTGTGCGTGGAGACGTCGATGGGCCTGACCCCGCTGGAGGGGCTGGTCATGGGGACCCGTTCGGGCGATCTCGATCCGGCGGTCGTCTTCCACCTGGCGCGGGTGGGCGGCCTCTCAGTGGATGAGATCGATTCGCTCCTGAACAAGAAGAGCGGTCTGCTGGGCATGTGCGGCGACAACGACATGCGCGAGGTGATGCGGCGGGCGGGCGAGGGCGACGAGGCGGCGAGCCTCGCCTTCGCGGCGTACGTCCACCGGCTGAAGAAGTACATCGGGGCGTACTCGGCGGTGCTCGGGCGGGTGGACGCGGTGGCGTTCACGGCCGGGGTCGGCGAGAACGCCCACCAGGTCCGCGAAGCGGCACTGGCCGGACTGGCCGAGCTGGGCCTGGCGCTGGATCTGGAGGCCAATGCGGTGCGCTCCGCCGAGCCGCGGCTGGTCTCGGCGAAGGATGCCCGGGTGGCGGTGGCGGTGGTCCCGACCGATGAGGAGCTGGAGATCGCCACCCAGACGTACGCGCTGGTTACCGGCTAGTCACTTGGACTTTCCACCAGACGGAATATTCCGCTACGAAACAAACCGGATAGGATCCGCTCCATGCGCCGTTCCAAAATCGTCTGCACGCTGGGCCCCGCCGTCGACTCGTATGAGCAGCTGAAAGCGCTCATCGAGGCAGGTATGAACGTGGCCCGATTCAACTTCAGCCACGGATCCCAGGCAGAACACCAGGAGCGGTACGACCGCGTCCGGAAGGTCTCCGAGGACACCGGGCGCGCCGTCGGCGTCCTCGCCGACCTCCAGGGCCCGAAGATCCGTCTGGAGACCTTCGCCGAGGGTCCCGTCGAGCTGGTGCGCGGTGACGAGTTCACCATCACCACCGAGGACGTCCCGGGTGACAAGTCCATCTGCGGAACCACCTACAAGGGCCTGCCGGGCGATGTCGCCAAGGGTGACCAGGTCCTGATCAACGACGGCAACGTCGAGCTCCGGGTGACCGAGGTCGAGGGCCCCCGGGTCAAGACCATCGTCATCGAGGGCGGTGTCATCTCGGACCACAAGGGCATCAACCTGCCGGGTGCCGCCGTGAACGTCCCCGCCCTGTCGGAGAAGGACGTCGACGACCTCCGCTTCGCCCTGCGGATGGGCTGCGACATGGTCGCCCTGTCCTTCGTCCGCGACGCCAACGACGTCAAGGACGTCCACAAGGTCATGGACGAGGAGGGCCGCCGGGTCCCCGTCATCGCCAAGGTGGAGAAGCCGCAGGCCGTCGAGAACATGGAGGCCGTGGTCGCCGCCTTCGACGCGGTCATGGTGGCCCGTGGTGACCTGGCCGTCGAGTACCCGCTCGAGAAGGTCCCGATGGTCCAGAAGCGGCTCATCGAGATGTGCCGCCGCAACGCCAAGCCGGTGATCGTCGCGACCCAGATGATGGAGTCGATGATCACCAACTCCCGCCCGACGCGCGCGGAGGCCTCCGACGTCGCCAACGCGATCCTCGACGGCGCGGACGCGGTCATGCTGTCGGCCGAGTCCTCGGTCGGCGCGTACCCGATCGAGACCGTGAAGACGATGTCGAAGATCGTCACGGCGGCCGAGGAGGAGCTCCTGTCCAAGGGCCTCCAGCCGCTGGTCCCGGGCAAGAAGCCCCGTACCCAGGGCGGCTCCGTCGCCCGCGCGGCCTGCGAGATCGCGGACTTCCTCGACGGCAAGGCGCTCATCGCCTTCACCCAGTCCGGTGACACGGCCCGCCGCCTGTCGCGCTACCGCGCCACGCAGCAGATCCTGGCCTTCACCACGGACGTCAACACCCGCAACCAGCTCACGCTGAGCTGGGGCGTCGAGTCCTACGTGGTCCCCCACGTGGACAACACCGACGCGATGGTCGACCTGGTGGACGGCGAGCTGCTCAAGCTGGGCCGCTACGACCAGGGCGACACCATGGTCATCACGGCCGGTTCGCCCCCCGGCGTCCCGGGCACCACCAACATGGTCCGGGTCCACCACCTGGGCGGCGACGCCCCCCAGGCCTGACCGACACTCTGCCGCACAGAGACCGAGGGCGGCACCCCGCAGTGATGCGGGGTGCCGCCCTCGGTGTTTCGCGGGTGCGGTGCGCCGTACGGGACTACTCCGGCGGGCCGATGTAGTTCTTCAGGCCCGGGACCGTCAGGGTGCCGCCGAACTGGCCGGCCTGGACGACCTTGACGTCCGTGAAGAACGCGAACGGCACGTTCAGCGGCGGCGGGCTGTTCGGGGTGAACTCGATCGGGATCAGACCGAAGAGGTTGCCCTTGAGGCTCTCGGTGTACATCGTCACCGTGCCGCCGCGGATCTTGGACGTGGAGCCCGGACGGGACTTCAGGTGGGCGACCTGCCCCTGCTTGCCGACCGTCTGGTAGAGGTCCTTGATGTCCAGCGAGTCCGCGGTGAACTTCAGGACCTTCTTGATCTTGCCGCTGCCCGTCTTCACCTCGACGATGCCGTGGTAGTCCAGGCCGTAGAGGGTCAGCCTGGAGCTGTCGAGGTACCAGGGCTCGTCCGGGAGCAGCGGGACGCCCTGCTCCAGTTCGGCGTCGGCGAGCGCCTGGGCGTCGTAGGTCGGACAGGGGAAGGGTTCCTTCCCGTCCGGGTCCTTCTTCGCCTCGTCCTCGTCCTCGTCCGCCTTGCCCGTCTCGTCCTTCGGGGTCTTCTCGGTGTCCTTGACCTCGTCGGTCAGGTCCGAGACGTCGACACCCGCCTTCTTCGCCGCGTCACGGATCGCGTCCGCGGTCGGGTCGGGGGTCGGCGTGGCGGTCTTGGAGGGAGTGGGCGTCGGTGTGGGCGTGGGCGTCGCGGTGGGCTTCGCGTCCTTGATGGGCCGGCCGAGATCGTCGACCAGGTCCTTGAGCGCGTCACCGAGGCCCAGCGGGTCCAGCGGGTTGGTGGTCTTGGTCGGCGACGGCGTGGCGGCCGGGGCCGTCTGGTTCGCCGTCGCGGGCTTGGTCGCCGACGGGGAAGCGCTCGGCTGCGGCTTCGCGGACGCGGACGGCGAGGGTGTCGCGCTGGGCGACGCACTCGGCGAGGCCGTCGTCGAAGGCGTCGGGGACGGCGACTTCGACTCGGTCTCCGCGGGTTCGTCGGACCGCGTCACACACGGCCCGGGCGCGAAGGGTATCTCCGTCTCGTCGGCCACCGCCAGCTTCGGCGCGATGCCCATCCCGACGAACACCGCGGTCGGCATCGCCGCCAGCGCCATCGTCTTGCCGACGGGTATCTGGAACTTGGTCAGCAGCGACTTCCTGGGCGCCGCGTGCCGCGGCCCCTTGATCTCACGGGACTCTGCGCCTGGGGCCACGCCCCGCTGCGTCTCGTCACCCCGCACTGTTCCTCCCGCCATCGGCGTGGGCAGTCGTCTCGCTCGTGTGTGCAGGCGTTTCCGTCTCGCGCTGTCCCGGGATGCCCTGGGGGCCCGCCATCCCCGCCATCGCCTCGGTCTTGCCCAGGCTGACCGCGGCCTGCTGCTGGCCCGTCGGCTCCTCCTCCGCCGGCGGCGCCGGGACCCACGACAGTGCGAGGGCACCGCCGATCAGGGCGGGCACGAAGCCGAGGCCGAAGCCACCGAGGTTGGACACCGGCAGGGACACCAGGGCCAGCAGGATCGAGGCGACTCCGGCGAAGACGCGGATGCTCTGCTGGAACCAGAGGGCCAGGCCCAGCGTGATCAGCAGGACCCCGATGATCAGGGCTCCGGCGCCGCCGGTGGTGGCCATGGCAAGACTGAGGTTGCCCAGGCGGAGGTCCGCGTACGGGAAGTACGCGATCGGGAAGCCGCTGACGAACGTGAACAGCCCGGCCCAGAAGGGGCGGCGTCCGCGCCAGGCATGGAAGTGGTAGTACACCACGGTGAGCCAGGCGTCGTCTTCTGCGCGAACGTAAACCGGGGCCTGGGGGTTCATGGACAACAGCTCCCTGGAAACGGTGGTACTTGAGAACTCTGTGGAGCCCGGACGGGCGGGCGGCGACGACTGTCGGCGTCGCCCGCCCGGCCGGTCACGCATCAGGACGGACGGATCAGTCCTTGATGTCCTGGTAGCACGGCTGGTCGCCGCCGAGCAGGCGCAGCTTCAGGTCGGGAAGCTTGAACGTGCCCGCCGTGGTCGCCCACGCCTTCTGGCGCACGTTCGTCAGGATCGCCTTGTCGGCGCGCTGCGAGAACGCGTACGGGCTGGCGACCGTGCCGGCCTGCGGCTTGGTCTTGTGGCTCGGGTCGCCGACCGCGACACCGATGTCCAGGTTCTTGAACTCGGCGTCGGTGTCGAGCTCCGCAACATCCAGGTAGATGTTGTCGGCGACGGCCGGCTTGCCCTTGTGACCGGTGCGCAGCTGCAGCGTGATGTTGCCGAGCGGCGTCGGGGTCACCAGGGACTGGCACATGTTGGTGATTTCCGCGTGGCTGAACCCGGAGATGGTGACCGGGTGCTTCTGCGGGTTGCCCTTGAGGTCGTGACCCTCGGCGATACCGCCGTACTGAATGAGGTTGTCACCGTCGAGCTTGTCGGCCGAGACCTTGAAGTCCTGGCCGGAGACGCTGAAGGACGCCGCGAGGGCACCCTGCGCCAGACCCACACCGACCGCGGCCGTGGCCGCGATGCTCGGGACCATGACGAGCGCGAAGCGCTTCCATCTGGTCCCACCACGAACCTGAGAACTCATTTCGTTCCTCCTTCTCGGACGTACATCTCCGGTCCGGGCCGTACCCGTCCTGGGATGGGAGAAGTGCTACGTCCTCGGGAAGGAGCGCAGGCGGCCGAGCCGCGGCTGTGCCACGTCCGATACACCGGCGATCACCCCCGAGCGACAACCACTGGGCCACGCGTTCGCGCAACCTGAAGGACAGGCCCTGCCGGTGTGGCAGAGACCCCCCTGTCCCACGGCCGGTGGCACTGCCACAGGCCGGCTCGGTGGGGACCCTCCACCGCGGCTCCGAGTGAGCGGCTCTGCGGGAAGGACCGAGCGTGGCCGATCGTGGTCCATTCCCGGCCAGGGCACAAGGGGGTTCGTTACTGGCGGGTAACGGCCAGATAACCGGGGAACGACCCACTGCCGTCGGGCAGCAACACAGGGTGTCACCAAGGGCCACGACAGACCGGTGGAAGAGTGAACACACCGGACAGTTCACGGGGTTCGATTTACTGCGAGTAACAGCGGCCGCGATTGCCAAGTTTTGGCAAAGTGCGGCCGCTGTTTATCTCTGTGTCAACACATCGACGGCCTCCCGGAACCTTCCCCGGGCCGATTCCAGAGGGTCTAGAAGAGCACCCGCGCCAGCGCCGTACGCGCCGCGGACACCCTCGGGTCGTCCGCGCCGATCACCTCGAACATCTCCAGCAGCCGCAGCCGTACTGCGTCCCGGTCGTCACCGAACGTCACGCGCACGGTGTCCACCAGACGCCCGAAGGCGTCCTCCACGTGACCGCCGACCAGATCGAGGTCGGCCGCGGCGATCTGAGCCGCCGGGTCGCGCGGGTTCTCGGCGGCCGCGGCACGCACCGCCTGCGGGTTCATGTGCTGGACGCGGGCGAGGAGCTCGGCCTGGGCCAGGCCCAGCGCGGCCTCGCTGTTGCCCGGGTCGTCCGCCAGTACGTTCTTGTACGCCTGCACGGCGCCGCCCAGGTCACCGGCGTCCAGCGCGACGACGGCCGCCTCCAGCAGCGCGTCGTACGGGCCGGCCGGGATCTCGGCCTCGGCCTCGGCGGAAGCCGGAGCGGCTCCCTCGGCGTTCGGGTCCACCTCGATGCCGATGATCCCGAAGCGCTCCTCGGCGACCTGGACCAGCTGGGCGAGGGTCTCGCGGATCTGCTGCTCGGGGGCCACGCCCTGGAACAGCGGCAGCACCTGGCCGGCGACCACGGCGAAGACGGCCGGGATGCCCTGGATGCCGAACTGCTGCATCAGCATCTGGTTGGCGTCGACGTCGATCTTGGCCAGCACGAGGCGGCCGTTCGCCTCGACGGTCAGGCGCTCCAGCAGCGGGCCCAGCTGCTTGCACGGCTGGCACCACTCGGCCCAGAAGTCCAGGACGACCGGGACCTCGGCGGAGAGCTGGAGCACATCGCGTTCAAAGCCGGCCTCGTCTACGTCGATGACGAGGGCGGAAGGCGGCACGGCGCCGGCGGACGGACCCGCCCCGCCACCCTGGCCGGCCTGGCGTGTCGCTTCGGCGCGGGCCTGCTCGGCCTTGGCCTTGGCCTCGCCGGCCGCCTTCACGGCGGCGAGGTCGACGACGCCGCTCATGGACATGTTTCTGGGCTGCATGCGTACATCCTCCCCCGTGTGCGCGCGCCGACGAAAAAGATCGCGTGAATTGGCCGTACTGTCGCGTTGGCCTGATCGCGATGTTGGACTGCGGCGCCGGGTCCCCACCTGACGCCTGTAGCTCTTCGCGTGGTTGTCGCTCTTACGCTACGACCCGTAGCGTAACTCTCCACGGCCTTCCGCGCTCCCCTCCTCGTCCATACGCGCCGCGTGATCTGAACCACAGCCGCTCGCCGGGCTACCGGCGGGTATGGTCTCGGCCATGCACAACCCCAGCCCCGGCCGCACCGGTCGCCCCCGCAGCGCCGCCGCGGACGCCGCCATCCTCGCCGCGACCCGGGACGCGCTGGTCGAGCTGGGCTGGTCGAAGCTGACGATGGGTGATGTCTCGGCCCGCGCGGGTGTCGCCAAAACCACCCTGTACCGGCGCTGGGCGGGCAAGAACGAGCTGGTCGTGGACGCGGTGGCGGAGCTCTTCGACGCGCTCGAACTGCCGGACCGGGGCTCGCTCGAAGCCGATGTCGAGTACGTGGTCCTGCAGTTCGCGGAACTGCTGCGGCGCCCGGAGGCCCGTACCGCCCTGATGGCGGTCGTCGCCGAGTCCACCCGGGACGAGGCCCTGCGTGACCGGATCCGGTCGGCGATCGTGGACCGGCAGAAACGTCTCGTCGTACTGGGCCGCGCGCGGGCCCAGGCCCGCGGCGAACTCCCGTACGAGGCGGACGAGTCCCTCGCGGGCCGCACCACGGACCTGATCTTCGACGTGATCGCGGGCACGGTGGTGCACCGCGCCCTGGTGAGCTCCGAGCCGGTGGACGAGCTCTGGGTGGCCACCTTCACCGCCCTGCTGATGCACGGACTGCGCGGCCCGGCCCCGGCCTGAGCCCCCCTCGTGAAGCCCGAGAAGCGGAAGGCCGGTCACGGCGCCGCCTCGGGGCGCCGTGACCGGCCGTTGAGTCCGTGGTCGAACAGGGACTAGAAGCCCGGGGGCTCCGTGTACGTGCCCCACTCGTCGCGCAGGACGTTGCAGATCTCGCCCAGCGTGGCCTCGGCCCGCACCGCGTCCAGCATGGCCGGGATCATGTTCGATCCGTCCCGGGCGGCGTCGAGCATGGCCTGCAGGGACTCCGTCACCTTGGCGTCGTCGCGGCGGCCCTTGCGCTCGGCCAGCTCCCGCACCTGGACGGTCTCCACCTCGTGGCTGACCCGGAGGATCTCCAGGTCACCGGTGACCGAGCCGTGGTGGACGTTGACGCCGACGACCCGCTTGTCGCCCTTCTCCAGCGACCGCTGGTACTGGAAGGCCGACTCGGCGATCTCGCCGGTGAACCAGCCGTCCTCGATGCCGCGCAGGATGCCCGAGGTGATCGGCCCGATGGGGTGCTGCCCGTCCGGGTGGGCGCGCAGCCCGCGCTCCTTGATCTGGTCGAAGATCTTCTCGGCGTCGGCCTCGATGCGGTCGGTGAGCTGCTCGACGAACCAGGAACCGCCCAGCGGGTCCGCCACATTGGCGACGCCGGTCTCCTCCATCAGCACCTGCTGGGTGCGCAGGGCGATCTCGGCCGCCTGCTCGCTCGGCAGCGCGAGGGTCTCGTCGAGGGCGTTGGTGTGAAGGGAGTTCGTGCCGCCGAGGACGGCCGCGAGCGCCTCCACGGCGGTCCGTACGACGTTGTTGTACGGCTGCTGCGCGGTCAGGGAGACCCCGGCGGTCTGGGTGTGGAAGCGCAGCCACATGGACTTGTCGCTCTTCGCCCCGTAGACCTCCTTCATCCAGCGCGCCCAGATCCGGCGGGCGGCGCGGAACTTGGCGATCTCCTCGAAGAAGTCGAGGTGCGCGTCGAAGAAGAAGGAGAGCCCGGGTGCGAAGTCGTCCACGTCCATGCCGCGCGAGAGCCCGAGCTCCACGTAGCCGAAGCCGTCGGCCAGGGTGTAGGCGAGCTCCTGCGCGGCCGTCGCCCCGGCCTCGCGGATGTGGTAACCGGAGACGGACAGCGGCTTGTAGGCCGGGATGCCCTTCGTGCAGTACTCCATGAGGTCGCCGATGAGGCGAAGGTGCGGCTCGGGCTCGAAGAGCCACTCCTTCTGGGCGATGTACTCCTTGAAGATGTCGGTCTGGAGCGTGCCGTTGAGCACGGCCGGGTCCACGCCCTGCCGCTCGGCGGCGACCAGGTACATGCAGAAGGCGGGGACCGCGGGGCCCGAGATCGTCATGGAGGTCGTGACGTCGCCGAGCGGGATGTCCTTGAACAGGACCTCCATGTCGGCGGCGGAGTCTATGGCGACCCCGCAGTGGCCGACCTCGCCCAGGGAGCGGGGGTCGTCCGAGTCGCGCCCCATGAGGGTCGGCATGTCGAAGGCGACGGAGAGCCCGCCGCCGCCGGCCGCCAGGATCATCTTGTAGCGCTCGTTGGTCTGCTCGGCGTTCCCGAACCCGGCGAACTGCCGGATGGTCCAGGTCCGCCCGCGGTACCCGGTGGCGTGCAGCCCGCGGGTGTACGGGTACTCGCCGGGCCACCCGATGCGCTCGAATCCCTCGTACGTGTCGCCGGGCCGGGGTCCGTAGATGGGATCGACGTCATCCCCGGAGAGCGTGGTGAAGTCTGCCTCGCGCTTGCGGGACTTGTCATAACGGGCCTGCCAGCGACGGCGGCCCTCCTCGATGGCGTCAGCGTCCATACCGATGAATTTACTAGGACGTCCTAGTAAATGTCGATGGGCAACCCCCGGGGAGTCGCCCCGGGGGTGGGTGACGCGCGCCTCGTTCTAGACGTCGGCGGTGGCGAAAGAGCGCCTGACCAGCGGTTCGACCTCGGCGCGGACCTTGCGCTCGACGAAGAAAGCGGCCAGCGGGATCGTGCCCGACACGAGGACCCAGAGGAGCTTGCCGAAGGACCACTTGGCCTTGGAGCCCAGGTCGAAGGCGAAGACCAGGTAGATCATGAAGAGGACGCCGTGGGCCTGCGAGACCGCGAAGGTCAGGTCGGCGCCGGTGTCGAAGCCGTACTTCGCCACCATGCAGGCACAGAGGATCAGGAGCATGACCGCGGTCACGTAGGCCATGACGCGGTAGCGGGTCAGCACGCTTGGTTTCATGCGGACGAGCCTAACCGTCCGTTTTGCGAGATCTTGACGCGGCCCCGGGCTGGACGCGGACCGCGGCGACGCCTACGACTCCTCGAAATCGGCGGCGGCCACGCGCAGCGGGCGCAGCAGCGCGAAGATCTCCGCGCACTCCTCCGCGTCGTACGCGCCGAGGCCGAAGTCGATCTCCATCAGGTCCTTCGTGGCGGCCTCGACGACCTCGCGGCCCTTGTCCGTGATGGAGGCGAGGGTGCCGCGGCCGTCGTTCGGGTTGGGCCGCTTGTCGACCAGCCCGGACCTCACCAGCCGGTCCACGGTGTTGGTCACCGAGGTCGGGTGGACCATCAGCCGCTCGCCGATCTTCGACATCGGCAGTTCGCCGGCCTTGGAGAAGGTGAGCAGCACCAGCGCCTCGTACCGCGCGAAGGTCAGTCCGTACGGCTTGACCACCGCGTCGACCTCGCCGAGCAGGATCTGGTGCGCGCGCATGATCGAGGTGATCGCGGCCATCGAGGGCACCGGTCCCCAGCGCTGCTGCCAGAGCTCGTCGGCGCGGGCGATGGGGTCGAAGGGAAGACTGAGCGGCTTGGACACGCACCCGACCCTACCGGGAGGTCACTTCACGGCGAGGCCCGTCTCATTCCTCAGTCCTCCCTCCTCTCGGGCGGCTGCGCGGAGTTCGGCCAGGAGCAGCAGGACGACGGCCGTGCCGAGGAACCCCGAGCCGGTGACGACCGCGTGCACCGGGAGGAACTCGGCGGCGAGGCCGGCCAGGGCCATGCCGACGCCCTGGAGGGTCATCAGACCGGTGCTGAGCAGGGTCATCGCACTGCCGCGCAGCTCTTCGGGGACGGCGTCGACGTACCACTGGTCCAGCCCGAGGGTGTAGGCGTGGGCCAGGCCGGCGAGCAGGAGCGCGGCGAGGACGAGCGGCGCGCCCGGGCGGACGGCGTAGAGCAGGAGCGGCAGCAGACCGGTGGCGGCGAGCGGGGCCACGATCCGCGATCGCGTTCGGGCTGTGAGTGCGGAGCCGGCCCAGAGTTCACCCGCGATGGTGCCGACGGGCATCGCGCACATCAGCAGTCCGAGGGTGACGGTGCCGGCGCCGAGGCCGGCGGTGTACGGGGCGAGCAGCGCCTCGGGTACGACGAGGAACACGGGCGGCAGCCAGAACAGGAGGATGAGTGCGCGCAGCCGGCGCCGGCCGAGGACGGCGCGCGCTCCGGCGAGCGGCGAGGTACGGACGCTCGTACGGGCGGGGCGGCGGCGCGTGCCCAGGCGGAGCAGGAGCGCGGAGCCGAGGAATCCGGCGGCGGTGAGCGCGATGGCCCCGCGCGGCGCGAGGACGGTGAGCAGCAGCCCGCCGAGGCCGAATCCGACGAGCTGGGCGCTCTGGGCCACCATGCGCAGCAGCGAGCGGCCCAGGACGAAGGCGTCGCCGGTGCCGACGATGTCGGCGAGGGAGGCGTTGCGCGTGCCCTGGAAGAGCGGTGCCACGAAGGCCAGCGCGCAGCGCAGGACGAGGAGCAGGGCCACGGACATGCCCGGCAGGACCATGGCGGCCGCGCAGGCCGCGCAGATGAGGTCGCAGGTGACGAGCACCCGCCGGGCGGGGTGCCGGTCGGCGATCCCGGCGAGCAGGGTGCCGCCGAGGGCGTACGGGAGGAAGCCGAGGGCGAAGGTGAGCGCGCTCATCAGCGGCGAGCCGGTGGCGCGGTAGACGAGGACGGTGAGGGAGATCTCGGCGACGACGAGGCCGAGTACGGACATCAGGTGCGCGGCGAAGACGGGCCGGAACTCCCGGATCCCGAACACCGAGCGATAGCCGCCGGGGGCGGGGGTGACGGTTGCCATGCCGGGAGCTTCGCGGGCCTAGGCTGGCGGGCGTAGAGATTCGGCCTGCGCCGAATGTTCCGGCGAGCGAGGCGGCGCGGCATGGGGTTGCACCATCGTTTCGGGCACGGGGATCTGCTGCGGTGCCGGTTCGCGCTGTCGCCCGCGTGGGAGACGCAGGAGGCGATCCGCACCCTGAGCCGCCCGGACCGGCAGGGCTATCACCTGCCCTGGCTGCAGCGGATCCGCGCTGCCGCCGCCGGGCTGGACCTGCGGCCGCTGTGGCTGCTGATGCCGCGGCGGGGGCACAGTACGGACTTCATCAGCCCGCCGCCGAGCGGACCCGGTGTCTCCTTCGAGGAAGAGCTCGCACTGATCCGCGCGTCGGATCCGGCCGTGGCGCGCGAGGACATGCGCAGGTCACTGGCCTGTACGCCGGGCGCGCTCGACAGCGACCTGGGCCGGGCCCTGCTCGCCGATCCGGCGCGGGCGGTGCGCGAGCTGGCCGATCTGATGGAGCAGGCCTGGAGCGTACTGATCGAGCCGCACTGGCCTCGGCTGCGGACCCTGCTGGAGGCGGACGTCCTCTTCCACTCGCGCCGCCTCGCCGACGGCGGGCTGGAGTCGCTCTTCGACGGTCTGCACCCGGACCTCTCCTGGGACTCCGCCTCCCTCACCCTGACGATCGAACGGCCCAGTCACCACGAACGCGTCCTGAGCGGCCAGGGCTTGCTCCTCATGCCGAGCGCCTTCATCTGGCCGCAGCTCGCGGGAGGATTCGACCCGCCCTGGCAGCCGACCGTCGTCTACCCGGCCCGCGGCATCGGCGCGCTGTGGACCCCGGCCCGGGAGGACACCCCGGCCGCGCTGGCCCGTCTGATGGGCCGGGGCCGGGCCGATGTGCTGTGCGCGCTGGAGGAACCGGCCACCACCACGGCGCTGGCCCACCGGCTGGGGCTGGCCCCCTCCACGGTCTCGGCCCATCTGGGGGTCCTGCACGCGGCGGGCCTGCTGATCTCCGCCCGCCACGGCCACCAGGTCCGCTACGAGCGCACGCCTCTGGCCATCGCCCTCACGACAGGTGAGCCTCAGGTGTCGTAAGGGGCCGCCACCTGACCGTTATGTCACGATATCCCGGTTGGCTGCCCGACCCTTCGTCATGAGTCCCGAGTCCCGAGTCCCGAGTCCCGAGGAAGCCGGATGCCCCCCGCCGTTCCACGACGCCGCCTCCAGGCCTGCCTCGGCCTCCTCCTGCTCCTGGCGGCCGCCCCCGCGTGCACGGACGCGTCCGCGCCGGAGCCGGGAACCCCCGCCGCCTCGCCCCGGCCCCCCTCCCCCGTCGCCGCCGGCCCTGCCGAGTCCCCGTACTGGGTGGACCCGCAGAGCGACGCCGCCCGCCAGGTCACCGCCTGGGAGGCCGCGGGCCGCAACAGCGACGCCCAGGTGCTGCGCAGGATCGCCGACCGGCCGATGATGTTGTGGGGCCCGGGCGGCGACCCCGGCCCCGAGATCCGCCGGGCCCGCGCGGGCGCCCGGGCCACCGGGCGGACCCTGCTGCTCGCCGCGTACAACATCCCGTACCGCGACTGCGGTCAGCACTCGGCCGGCGGCGCCCGGGACGCCCGGGCCTACCGCAGCTGGATCGGCGCCTTCGCCGACAACATCGAGAACACCAAGGCCGTCGTCATCCTGGAGCCGGACGCGATCCCGCACATCATCGACGGCTGCACCCGGGCCGAACACCACGCCGAGCGCTACCAGCTGCTCTCCGAGGCCGTCGACCGGCTCAAGAAGAACAAGAACACGAAGGTCTATCTGGACGCGGGCAATCCGGCCTGGATCCCCAACCCGATGGACCTGGTGGTGCCCCTCTACAAGGCGGGCCTGGAGCGCGCGGACGGCTTCGCCCTCAACGTCTCCAACTTCCAGCCCGACGCGGCCGCCCGGGCGTACGGCGCCAAGATCTCCAAGGGGACCAAGAACAAGCACTTCGTCATCGACACCAGCCGCAACGGCGAGGGTCCGCTGCCCGGCGACCGGGCACAGGCCTGGTGCAATCCCCCGGGGCGCGCCCTCGGGACGCCGCCGACCGACCGGACGGGCGACCCGCTCGTCGACGCGTACCTGTGGATCAAGCGGCCCGGCGAGTCCGACGGGACCTGCCGCGGCGGGCCCGCGGCCGGCACCTGGTGGCCGGACTACGCCCTGGGCCTGGCCCGCCGCGCCAGGGAGTGACTCCGCGCCGGGACCGACACGGCCGGCCGCCTACGGCGTCAACCACCCGTCCGATTCGGGCACCGCCTGCGGGGCGGGCGGCTCCGGTGCGCGCACCCGGAGCCACTTGGCCACCGAGGGCGTCCCGTCCGCGTCCGTCACGAACAGCATGTACCAGCCCGGCGGCACCAGCGTCGGGTCCCGGGGCACCTCGACCGTCACCGAGTCGGCCGCCTTGGTCAGCCCCAGCTCGATCGAGCGCTGTTCCACGTCCGTGGTGTGCGTGACCGCGCTGGGCCGCATCAGCCGGGCCCGCTCGATCCGCTCGGGGTGCGCCGCCGCGAAGGTGGCCCGCCCGCTGCGGTCGGGCTCCTGCGGACCCGCGCCCAGTACGGGCCGCCGTGCGGGGTCCCGGTACAGGTACGGCGGCGTGTACACCTCCAGCCGGTGTTCGAACTTGCCGAGCCGGGTGTTGTCCTTGTCGGCGAAGAGCGGGTCCGAGCCGAAGGTCGCCACCCGCCCGTCGGGCAGCAGCAGCGCCTCGGAGTGGTAGTTGCGGCCCACCGTCGGATCGGCGGCGGCCACGAAGGCGTCGGTGCGCGGGTAGTAGAACTGCGCCTTGTGGATGTCGCTGGCGCCCCGGCCCCGGTAGTCCCCTGAGCCTCCGGTGGTGAAGACGGAGTCGTCCGGCAGCAGCACGCTGCTCAGGTACCGGGTTCCCCGCGGCAGCCGCGCCGCGGACCGGAAGACCGGCTTCTCCTCCTTCAGGTCCACGATCGCGGTCCGGCTCGACGACAGCCTGGACTCGCCGACCCCGCCCCCGCCGAGGACCATCACCTTCTGGTCCTGGGCCGGCGCCAGCAGCACCGAGGAGGAGGTCTCCAGCCGGTCCGCCTCCGCCAGCCCGCCCACCTTCGTGAACCCGTTGGTCCTCAGGTCCCACAGGCCCGGCTCGCGCCCCTTGTTCTTCGGCCCGTAGCCCGCGTTCGATCCGGTGTAGAGGAGCCTGCCGCCCTGCGTGAGGAAGAGCGCCGGATAGGTCGGGAAGTAGTGGAAGGGAGCCTTCGACCACCTCTTCGTCCGCGGGTCGTAGAACTCGTTGTCGCCGGGTACGACGTCCCCCACGTCGTTGAGCCCGGAGACCGCGAGCGCCCGGCCGTCCTCCAGGGTCACCAGCGTCGGGTACCAGCGGGCGTCCCGCATCGGGTCGACGGGCACGTACCTCTCGGCCTTCGGGTCGAACTCGTACGCCGACTTGATGCCCTGGAAGTCCTGCTTGTCGGCGCTCAGGCGCTCCGCGAGCCCGTAGACGTTGGCGGCGTCCTTGCCCTTCAGCCCGAGGACCTCGTACTGCGCGGCCTCCGTCGTCAGCCCTTCGGCGCCGGTCTTCACGGCCTCCACGAAGACCCGCGCCTCGGCGGCCACCACCGTGGTCTTCCACGGCAGCACCTGCCCGTCGCGCCCGTAGGTGATCTCGAACTTCTTCCTGGCCTTCGGCACGGTCACGTCGAACTTGGCCTCGTACTCCACCCCGGACGGGGACCGGAAGCGGGTGCCCTTGCGCAGCTTGACGGCCTTGTCGGGGTTCTCGTTCTTGACCCGCATCCGGCCGCCCGCGCGGGTGACCTTCCCGCGGAGCACCTCGTACCGGGCGGTCCCGCCGGCCACCAGCAGCCGTCCGTCGGGCAACTGGCTGTGCCCGGAGCAGAAGAAGTCCTCCGGCGTCGGGATCTTCTTGAAGCTGTCGTCCTTCGGGTCCCACAGGATGGTGTCGAAGCTGCCCTTGTCGAAGTTCTTCTGGTTGTTGCCGCTGCCCGCGATCAGCAGCACCTTGCCCGTGTGCAGCAGGGCCGCGTGCATGGCGTTGACCCGGTACTCCTCGGGGAGTGCGACCAGCCCCCACGACCCGTACTGGATCCGGTAGCTGGGCTGCCCGATCTTGTACGCGTGGTACTTGTCCTCGGCGAAGGAGATCGCGGCGGGCGCGTTGAGCGCGGCGAGCACCACCAGGGCGCCGATGCCCAGGGCGGTCTTCCTGGACTTCTTCGAGGGCCGGCGGACCATGCTCAGTTCCCCACTGCCCTCGGCCGGACCCGCGTCACGACCCACACGGTGAGCGGCGCGAGCGCGATGGCCAGCGCGAGCACCGCCCAGACCCGCATGGCCACGTGCGTGTGGTCGTAGCGGACGGACGCCAGCAGCGAGGCGATCAGGACGGCCGCCCAGAAGAGGTGGATGCGGAAGGTCATCAGCCGGTCGGGGCTGGCGTCCCCGCCCTTGGGCGTGACGACGAAGCGGCCCTCGGTGCGCAGCACCGCCGAGCCGAGCGACCTGAGGTAGATCGGCGCGCAGACCGCGGACATGGCCATGCCGGCCACTCCGCCGGAGCCGGCCGGTTCGTGGGGCGAGACGTTGTGGCGGCGGTTCCACAGGTAGAGGCCCACCTGGAGGGCGGCCGCGTCGGTGTAGAGCATCAGCCAGACCTTGGCGGAGACCTGGGTGCCGGAGGCGCCGAACCACAGGAAGAGCGCGCAACTGAGGATGCCGAGCAGCCAGTTCACGGCGGTCATCGGGTAGTAGACCAGCATCAGCGTGTAGTTGAGCCAGCGCCCCGGGGGCATCCGGAAGAAGCTCTTCCAATACTGCTTGAACAAGGTCTCGTACGTCCCGCGCGACCAGCGCAGCTGCTGGGTGAAGAGGTCGGTCCAGGAGGCGGGGCCCTCGCCGACGGCGAGCACGTCGGGGGTGTAGACGGAACGCCAGAACCGCCCGGTGGCGGGGTTGCGCCGGCGGTGGAGCTCGAAGCCGGTGGCCATGTCCTCGGTGATGGAGTCGTAGAGCCCGCCGACCTGCCGGAGGGCGCTGATGCGCACGGCGTTGTTGGTGCCGACGAACATGGGGGCGCCGTAGCGGTTGCCCGCGCGCTGGATCAGGGCGTGGAAGAGGTACTGCTGGGACTCGGCGGCCTTGGTGACGGGCTCGGCGTAGTTGCCGTAGACCTGCGGGCCGACGACGAAGGCGACGTCGGGGTCGCGGAAGAAGCCGAGCATCCGCTCCAGGTAGTTCGCCATCGGTACGTGGTCGGTGTCGACGGCGGCGAAGAACTCGTAGTCGTCGCCGTGCCGGGCCAGCCAGGAGTTGTAGTTGCCGTGCTTGGTGCGGGCCCGGTGGGCGCCCCTGCGCGTGTTCCAGCCGGGTACCCCCTTGCGGGTGAAGTGCCGTACGCCGAGCTGCGCGCACAGCACCTTGGCCTCGGGATCGTCGCCCTCGTCCAGCAGCCACACGTCCAGCGGCCCGTCGTGGCGGATGCGCGTCGCGCCGTGGAGGGTGGCCCGCACCATGGCGAGCGGCTCCTTGCCGGGGACGTAGCTCGTCAGGAACGCGACGCGGGTGCCCGGTTCGGCCGGTACGGGGACCGGGTCGCGGGCGACCATCGTGGCGTGGGCGATCGACACCACGTTGACCAGCGTGAACAGCATGATCAGCGCGAGGGAGCCGAGCATCACCGCGTCGCACACGACCAGCCAGCGGTCGGCGCCCTCCCGGACGGTCCAGTGCGCGGGCCACACGAGGTAGAGCAGCAGCCCGGCGGCGGCGCACGGGGCGAGCGTCATGAGGGCGATCGCCCGTATTCGGGTACGGAGCTGCTCGCGGGAGAGCAGGGAGCGGTAGGCGACCTGGTAGACGCCCGCGGGACCGGGGACCGGATCCGCGAAGGGACCCGCGAGACGGCTGTGGGACTCGTAGTCGAAGCCTTCCGGCCGCACGATCCCTCCCAGCACTCGATCCCGAGGTTGATATCCCTACGAAAGGGGACAACCCCGGGCGGGGCGAACTGGACTCGGCCGAGCGGGCGATTCTTCCCCGGCTTCCGGTACGCAGGCCCGTACGGGTGACGCGCACTGCCGGGCGGTGCGTCAGCCGCGGGCGCCGCGCCGCAGGCCGTGCCGGACCGCGCGCCGGCTCAGCGGCCCCAGCCCCTCCAGCACGGTGGCGAGCCCCGCGATCTGCTCCAGGGCGTCGAGCGCGCTGTCGGCGCCCTGCGGGTCCACCCCCTCGTACAGCTCGATGCCGACGAAGGAGGCGGCGGTGGCCCGGGCCAGCCCCGCCGCACCACACCAGCCCCGCCGGCGTTTGAGGCGCGGGGTCTGGGGCGGAGCCCCAGGAAGCCCGGGCGCAGCCCAGCCCCACCCCCACGGCCCGCGCACGCGAAAGCGCCCCCGGCCACAAGGCCAGGGGCGCTTCGAAAACACGGCGGCGGGGCGCTCTAGCCCCCCGCGAGGTGCCGCTCCACCGTCTCCACCTTCGAGGTGATCCCGTCGACGACCCCGGGACGGATGTCGGCCTTGAGGATGAAGGACACCCGCGGCGCCCGCTCCTCCACCGCGGCCACCGCACGCCGAACCACGTCCATGACCTCGTCCCACTCACCCTCGACGGTGGTGAACATGGCGTCGGTCCGGTTCGGCAGCCCGGACTCCCGGACGACCCGCACCGCGTCGGCGACGTACTCGCCGACCTCGTCACCGACCCCCAGCGGGGTCACCGAGAACGCGACGATCACGCCTCGGCCGCCTCACGCGCGCGGGCCGCTATCACGCTGTCGGCCTCTTCCCGCTTGAGCAGCTTGTCGCCGTACAGCCCGCCGAAGGGCACCAGCGCGAGCCCGAAGAACACCAGGACCTTCTTGAACGGCCACTTCGCCTTGTTCCAGACGTCCAGCAGGAGGATCGCGTAGATGACGAAGAGGATTCCGTGGACGATGCCGAGCGGCATCATCAGGTAGTCGATGTCCGAGACCCGGCTCAGCAGCGAGCCGAAGATCAGCAGGGCCGGGAAGGACAACGCCTCCGGGACGGAGATGAGGCGCAGCCGGTGCAGGGCGGAGGCGGTCTTGATGTCCACGTGGAACCTTCGGGTGTCTGGCGGCCTGGGTCCGTCCCAGTGTCTCAGCCGCTTTGCGGGATCTTGACCGGCCCCCTCTCCCGTCCCCTCTCCCGTCCCCTCTCCCGTCCGCCCACCCCGGTCACCCCGTCCGCCGCGGGCCCGGATCACGCCGGCCCGGCGTCCCCATATCGACCGCGTGTGGCATATATCGGCCACCGGGCCCTGTTCGGGCTCGCCCGCTGCCGATAACGTCATCCCGTGGCTCAGTTCCGACTCCAAGGCAGCAAGGTGCTGGCCGTCGACCTGACCGGGGACGCCGTGAAAGCGAAGAACGGCTCCATGGTCGCGTACGACGGGCAGATGGCCTTCAAGAAGATGACCGGCGGCGGCGAAGGCCTCCGCGGCATGGTGACCCGCCGGTTGACCGGCGAACAGATGACGGTGATGGAAGTGCAGGGGCACGGCACCTGCTTCTTCGCCGACCGCGCAAGTGAGATCAATCTGGTCGATCTGCGCGGCGAGAAGCTCTACGTCGAGTCCAGCAACCTGCTGTGCACCGACGCCGGTCTGCGGACCGGCACCACCTTCACCGGTCTGCGTGGTGCGACGACGGGCAACGGCCTGTTCACCACGACCGTCGAGGGCTCGGGGCAGGCGGCGATCATGTCCGACGGCCCGGCGGTGGTGCTGCGCGTGAGCGCCCAGTACCCGCTCTCCGTCGACCCGGGGGCGTACATCGCGCACACGGGCAACCTCCAGCAGTCCTTCCAGTCGGGCGTGAACTTCCGCACGCTGATCGGCGAGGGCTCGGGCGAGTCGTTCCAGATCCGCTTCGAGGGCGAGGGCCTGGTGTACGTGCAGCCCAGCGAGCGCAACACCATCGGGGGCGACATCTGATGCCGTTCCGCGAGATCAACTCGAAGATGGTCGAGGCCCAGGTGATCCCGGGTCAGAAGATGTACAGCCAGCGCGGCGCGATGCTCGCGTACCGCGGCGAGGTCTCCTTCACCCCGAGCCTGACCGGCGGTCAGGGCGGGGTGATGGGCATGATCGGCCGCCGCGTGGCGAACGAGCAGACCCCGCTGATGACGGTCGAGGGCAGCGGCACGGTGATGTTCGGCCACGGCGGCCACCACATCCAGGTGATCAACCTGACCGGCGAGACCCTCTACGTCGAGGCCGACCGACTGCTCGCCTTCGACGGCACCCTCCAGCAGGGCACGATGTTCATGGGCTCCCAGGGCGGGGTCATGGGCATGGTCCGCGGCCAGGTGACGGGCCAGGGCCTGTTCACCACCACGCTCAAGGGTCACGGCTCGGTCGCCGTGATGGCCCACGGCGGAGTCATCGAGCTCCCCATCACCCCCCAGCGGCCGGTCCACGTGGACCCGCAGGCGTACGTGGCCCACCACGGCGACGTCCGCAACAAGCTCTCGACCGCGCTCGGCTGGCGGGACATGGTGGGGCGCGGCTCCGGCGAGGCGTTCCAGCTGGAGCTGTCCGGCCAGGGCGCGGTGTACGTACAGGCCTCGGAGGAGAAGCTGTGAACTTTGGCCCTGTGACCGGCGGACCCGGCGGCCCGACGGTCTTCGACCCGTACACGCTGCCCTCCGACGACAACGTGAACGCCTACACCTTCTGCGTGGAGCTCAAGGGGAGCCAGTGGTTCCTGCAGAAGGGCAAGATGATCTCGTACTACGGGCACATCGAGTTCAACGGCATCGGCAACGGGCGCTTCGACCGCCTGCTGCGCACCAGCTTCCACTCGCCGCTGCACGCCAGCGACTGGGTGGTGGCCGAGGGCCAGGGCAAGATGCTGCTGGCCGACCGGGCCTTCGACGTGAACTCGTACGACCTGGACAACGGGAACCTGACGATCCGGTCAGGCAACCTACTCGCGTACCAGCCCTCCCTGGCCCTGAAGCAGTCGATCGTCCCGGGGTTCCTGACGCTGATCGGAACCGGGAAGTTCGTGGCGGCGTCCAACGGTCCGGTGGTGTTCATGGAGCCGCCGCTGCGCGTGGACCCCCAGGCGCTGGTGGGCTGGGCGGACTGCCCTTCGCCGTGCCACCACTACGACCACGGCTACATGTCGGGCGTGATGGGCGGACTGCGCTCGCTGACGGGCATCGGCGGCGCCTCGGGCGAGGAGCACCAGTTCGAGTTCGTCGGCGCGGGCACGGTGCTGCTGCAGTCCTCGGAGATGCTGATGGCGGAGCAGAACGTCGGAGCCGTCGGAGCCGGCGCGGCCACGGGGAACGCCCAGGGCGTTCCGGGGGCCGGCCAGGGTCCCCTGGGGCAGCTGGGCGTACCGCGGATGCCGGGGCAGCTGGGTGATCTCCAGCGACGCTTCGGACTGTAATCCTCAGACCATCCGATTTTTGTACGTAATTCAACTTCTTAGGTAGAGTTCATTCATGGAGACCATGGAGACCGAGACGGCCACGCGCTGGCTGACCGACGCCGAGCAGTGCGCCTGGCGCACCCACCTGGACGTCAGCAGACTGCTGATGCACCAGCTGGAAAAGGATCTCCAGCCCTTCGGACTCACCAACAACGACTACGAGATCCTCGTGAACCTCTCGGAGTCGCCGGACCACCGGATGCGGATGAGCGATCTCGCGACCGCCACCCTGCAGTCCAAGAGCCGGCTGTCGCACCAGATCACGCGCATGGAGACGGCGGGCCTGGTCCGCCGGGTGAACTGCGAGTCCGACCGCCGCGGCCTGTACGCGGTGCTCACGGACGAAGGCATGGAGACGATGCGCAAGGTCGCCCCGCACCACGTGGCGTCCGTGCGTCAGCACTTCATCGACCTGCTGCCGCCGGAGGCCCTGGCGGCGCTGCGCTCCTCCCTGACCCCGGTGGCCGAGCACCTGCGCGGCAACCGCGGCAAGGGCTGAGCTCCGGGCGCTCGACGCGCCCCGCACGGCGGTCGGCCGGACAATGGGCAGTATCCGCCCGCTGCCGGCCGCCGCCGCGCAACCGTAAGCGCCATGGCCGGCCTGAGGAGGTCCAAGCCATGAAGCGCAACGTGTACATCTCCGCGGCCGCGGCCGTCGTCCTGATGGCGGGAGGCCCGGTGGCAGCCGCCTCGGCGGCAACCGCCGACACGGCCAGAACCGTCTCCGCGGCCACCGCCGTCCCCGCCGGCGTGACGGCCGAAGCCGCCGCCGAGGCCGCCCTGAAGCAGTACCCGGGTGTGGTCGAGGGACTCGACAAGGACGGCGACATCTGGCACGTGGACGTGATCAGCAAGGACGGCAAGGGGCACGCCGAGCTGGAGGTCGCCGCGAGCGGCGCGGTCACCGAGCGGAACCGGGAGAGCGAGGACAGCACCGAGTACGAGGAGCTGCTCGAAGCCAAGGTCACCGCCCAACAGGCGATCAAGGCGGCCGTGGTCACCCACCCCGGTGAGGTCCAGTCGGTCAGCTGGGACGACGACGGCGGCGCCAAGTACTGGAACGTCGAGGTCAAGGCAGCCGACGGAAAGACCTGGAACGGCCACGTGGACCCCGCCACGGCCAAGGTCACCGCGCCGACCGACTCGGACGAGAACTACTGATTCCCCGCCCCACAACCAGCCTCGCCGGCGTTTGAGGCGCTCTTTCAGCCTCGCCGGCGTTTGAGGCGCGGGGGTCCGGGGGCAGCGCCCCCGGCAACGGCGCCGCACCCGCCCCCGCGCCCCCCGCCTCAGCCCTCCGTCAGCGTCAAGAGCAACGCGTCGGCCGCCGCGTACGGATCCAGCTCGCCCACGGCAACCCTGGCGGCCAGCGCATCAAGATGCGCGTCCCCGTGCAGATCGGCCATCCGCGCCCGCAGCGCCGTCACGGCGATGGTCTCCACTTCCCGCGCCGCCCGCGCCGCCCGCCGCTCGGCCCGCACGCCCCGCTCGTCCATCCAGGCCCGGTGCTTCTCCAGCGCCTCGACCAGCTCGTCGATGCCCTGGCCCCGCGCCGCGACCGTCTTCACGATCGGCGGCCGCCAGTCCTCCCGGCCCCGCGCCTCCCCCAGCCCGAGCATGTGGTTCAGCTCCCGGGCGGTCGCGTCCGCGCCGTCCCGGTCCGCCTTGTTGACCACGTACACGTCGCCGATCTCCAGGATCCCCGCCTTCGCGGCCTGGATCCCGTCGCCCATCCCGGGGGCCAGCAGCACCACGGAGGTGTCGGCCTGCGAGGCGATCTCCACCTCGGACTGCCCGACCCCGACCGTCTCGACCAGGATCACGTCGCAGCCGGCCGCGTCCAGCACGCGGATCGCCTGCGGGGCGGCCCACGCCAGCCCGCCCAGGTGCCCCCGGGTGGCCATGGACCGGATGTAGACGCCCGGGTCCGAGGCGTGGTCCGACATCCGCACCCGGTCGCCGAGCAGCGCCCCGCCCGAGAAGGGCGAGGACGGGTCGACGGCGAGGACGCCGACCCGCTTCCCGGCCTTGCGGTAGGCGGACACGAGCGCCGAGGTCGACGTCGACTTGCCGACGCCCGGCGACCCCGTCAGCCCCACCACGTACGCGTTGCCCGTGAGCGGGGCCAGCGCCGCCATCACCTCGCGCAACTGCGGGGACGCCCCCTCCACCAGCGAGATCAGCCGGGCCACCGCTCTCGGCCGGCCCTCACGTGCCTGCTCCACCAGCTGGGGGACGTCCACCGCCGTCATACGTGCTGCGCTCCTCGGGTTCTCGTACGGTACGGAGGTGCTGTCAGGCCTTGGCGCCGGGCACGCGCACGATCAGCGCGTCGCCCTGGCCACCGCCGCCGCACAGCGCGGCCGCGCCGACCCCGCCGCCGCGGCGCGCCAGCTCCAGCGCCAGGTGCAGCACCACGCGGGCGCCGGACATGCCGATCGGGTGCCCCAGGGCAATGGCGCCGCCGTTGACGTTCACCTTTTCCGGGGTCACGCCGAGGTCCTTCATTGACTGCACGGCGACCGCCGCGAAGGCCTCGTTGATCTCGATGAGGTCCAGGTCGGAGACCTCCAGGCCCTCCTTCTTCAGGGCGTGCAGGATCGCGTTGGACGGCTGCGACTGGAGGGAGTTGTCGGGGCCGGCCACGTTGCCGTGGGCGCCGATCTCGGCGATCCACTCCAGGCCGAGCTCCTCGGCCTTCGCCTTGCTCATCACGACCACGGCGGCCGCGCCGTCGCTGATCTGGGAGGAGGTGCCGGCGGTGATCGTGCCGTCCTTGGCGAAGGCGGGGCGCAGCTTGCCCAGGGACTCCGCCGTGGTCTCCGGGCGGATGCCCTCGTCCTGCGAGAAGACGACCGGCTCGCCCTTGCGCTGCGGGATCTCGACCGGGGTGATCTCGGCCTCGAAGACGCCGTTCTTCTGGGCGGCCGCGGCCCGCTGGTGCGAGGTGGCGGCGAACTCGTCCTGCGGGGCGCGCTCGATGCCGAGGCGGGTGTTGTGCTTCTCGGTGGACTCGCCCATCGCGATGTTCTCGAAGGCGTCCGTGAGGCCGTCGTAGGCCATCGCGTCGAGCATCTCGATGGCGCCGTACTTGAAGCCCTCACGGGACTTCGGCAGCAGGTGCGGGGCGTTGGTCATGGACTCCTGACCGCCCGCGACCACGATGTCGAACTCACCGGCGCGGATCAGCTGGTCGGCCAGCGCGATGGCGTCCAAGCCCGAGAGGCACACCTTGTTGATGGTGAGGGCGGGGACGTTCATCGGGATGCCGCCCTTGACCGCCGCCTGGCGGGCGGGGATCTGACCCGCGCCGGCCTGGAGCACCTGGCCCATGATCACGTACTGCACCTGGTCGCCGGAGATCCCGGCCCGGTCCAGCGCGGACTTGATGGCGAAGCCGCCGAGGTCGGCACCCGAGAAGGACTTGAGCGAGCCGAGCAGCCGCCCCATGGGCGTGCGGGCCCCGGCGACGATCACGGAAGTGGTGTTGTTCGATCCGGACATGAGGCACAGCCCCTTGGATGAGGAGTGAACGAGGGTTTACATGAATGTACTGAGCGGTACCCGCGCCGTCACCGGGCTGCCGGTGTGATCGCTGGCACGTTGCGTAACCACCCTCTTCGGCAGTGCACTGGTCCCATGCTGACAAGGATCGACCACATCGGGATCGCCTGCTTCGACCTGGACAAGACCGTCGAGTTCTACCGTGCCACGTACGGGTTCGAGGTCTTCCACACCGAGGTCAACGAGGAGCAGGGCGTCCGCGAGGCCATGTTGAAGATCAACGAGACGTCCGACGGCGGCGCCTCCTACCTCCAGCTCCTGGAGCCCACCCGGGAGGACTCCGCGGTGGGCAAGTGGCTGGCCAAGAACGGCGAGGGAGTCCACCACATCGCCTTCGGCACCGAGGACGTCCAGGGAGACTCGGAGGCCATCCGCGGCAAGGGCGTCCGCGTCCTCTACGACCAGCCCCGCACCGGCTCGATGGGCTCCTCGATCACCTTCCTGCACCCCAAGGACTGCCACGGAGTCCTCACCGAGCTCGTCACCTCCAACCCCGACCACTGATGTCGCCATTCCCCGGCCGGTAGAGTGGCCATGGCTCGGCCGGGGTTCGGTGCGGAGACGGGGTCGGGGCCTGTGACCCCTGCCCCGGTATCTGACACCATTCCCCCGGGGGCGTCGTTCAGCGGGCGAGCGATGCTCATTTGGGAATGAGCTTGCGACCAGGGGACGGATGGGACCGCGCTGTGCGGGGCTACGAAAGCCAGGAGAGCCATCAGGCCGAGGCCGACCATCTCTCGCGCTTCGAGGCCGAGATGGAGCGGCTGAAGAAGGAGCGCGGGAAGGCCGTCCAGCACGCTGAAGACCTGGGGTACCAGGTCGAGGTGCTGCGCGCCAAGCTCCACGAGGTACGCCGCAGTCTGG
The DNA here is from genome assembly GCF_055571215.1 of Streptomyces sp. NPDC030995. Lineage (NCBI taxonomy): Bacteria > Bacillati > Actinomycetota > Actinomycetes > Kitasatosporales > Streptomycetaceae > Streptomyces > Streptomyces sp. NPDC030995. The sequence continues at coordinate 76,122 of NZ_JBVIFS010000009.1, read as the reverse complement.
CGTCCCGGCCCGCCTACGACGGCGCGGACATGGGGTACCAGGCGGAGCAGCTGCTTCGCAATGCCCAGATCCAGGCCGACCAGATGCGCTCCGACGCCGAGCGCGAGCTGCGCGACGCCCGGGCGCAGACCCAGCGCATCCTCCAGGAGCACGCCGAGCACCAGTCGCGCCTCCAGGCCGAGCTGCACGCCGAGGCCGTCAACCGCCGCCAGCGCCTGGACCAGGAGCTCAACGAGCGCCGCCAGACCGTCGAGGCGCACGTCAACGAGAACGTGGCCTGGGCCGAGCAGTTGCGCGCCCGTACGGAGTCCCAGGCGCGCCGGCTCATGGAGGAGTCCCGCGCCGAGGCCGAGCAGTCCCTGAACGCCGCCCGCGCCGAGGCCGCCCGGGTCGCCGAGGAGACCCGGCGCCGGATGGCCGCCGACGCCGAGGCCGCCCGCGCGGAGACCGAGGCCACCCTGCTGCGCGCCCGCAAGGAGGCCGAGCGGCTGCTGACCGCCGCCTCCGCGCAGGCCCAGGAGGCCAGCGAGCACGCGGCGCGGCTGCGCTCCACCACCTCCGCCGAGGCCGAGCAGACCCGCCAGCAGACCATGGATCTCGGCCGGGTGGCCGAGTCCCGCGTGCAGGAGGCCGAGTCCGCGCTGCGCGAGGCCCGGGCCGAGGCCGAGAAGGTGCTCGCCGAGGCCAAGGAGAGCGCGGCCCGCCAGCTCGCGTCGGCGGAGTCCGTCAACGAGCAGCGCACCCGTACCGCCAAGGAGCAGGTCGCCCGCCTGGTCGGCGAGGCCACCAAGGAGGTCGACGCCCTCAAGGCCGAGGCCGAGCAGGCCCTGGCCGACGCCCGGGCGGAGGCCGAGCGGCTGCGCACCGAGGCCGGCGAGCACGCCCGTACGGCCGCGGCCGAGGACATGGCGGCCCAGCTGGCGAAGGCGGCCCGCACCGCCGAGGACGTGCTGAACAAGGCCTCGGAGGACGCCCGGGCCACCACCCGGGCCGCGTCCGAGGAGGCCGAGCGGATCCGCCGCGAGGCCGAGACCGAGGCCGACCGGCTGCGCCTCCAGGCGGCGGCCACGGCGGACGAGCTCAAGGGCGCCGCGAAGGACGACACCGAGGAGTACCGGGCCCGCACGGTCGAGCTCCAGGAGGAGGCCCGGCGGCTGCGCGGCGAGGCCGAGCAGCTGCGCGCGGAGGCCGTCGCCGAGGGCGAGCGGATCCGCGGCGAGGCCCGCCGCGAGGCGGTCCAGCAGATCGAGGAGGCGGCCCGGACCGCCGAGGAACTGCTCGGCAAGGCCAAGGCGGACGCGGACGAGCTGCGCGGCGGGGCGACCGCCGAGAGCGAGCGGGTCCGCGCCGAGGCCGTCGAGCGGGCCGGCACGCTGCGCAAGCAGGCCGAGGAGACCCTGGAGCGCACCCGCGCCGAGGCCGAGCGGCTGCGCGCCGAGGCCGAGGAGCAGGCCGAGGCCGTACGGGCCGAGGCGGACGCGGCGGCCCTCGCGCGGCGCGCGGAGACCGAGCAGGCCCTGGCCGCCAAGCGCGCCGAGGCCGACGAGGAGCTCGTACGACTCCACACGGACGCCGAGAGCCGGCTGACCACGGCCGAGCAGACCCTGCGCGACGCCCGCGCGGCGTCGGAGAACATCCGCCGGGAGACCACGGAGGAGACCGACCGGCTGCGCGCCGAGTCGGCGGAGCGGATCCGCACCCTGCAGTCGCAGTCGGAGGCGGAGGCCGACCAGCTGCGCACCGAAGCGGCTCAGGACGCCGGCCGGGTGCGCGCGGAGGCCGAGCAGGTCTCCGTACGGCTGCGCGGCGAGGCCGAGGCCGAGGCGGAGCGGGTGCGCTCCGAGGCGCAGGAGACCGCGGACCGGTTGCGCGCCGAGGCGAAGGCCGCGGCCGAGCGGGTCGCCGAGGAAGCCGCGGAGGCGCTGGCCGCCGCCCAGGAGGAGGCGGCCCGGCGTCGCCGGGAGTCCGAGGAGACCCTGGCGTCGGCCCGTACGGACGCCGAGCAGGAGCGGGCGCAGGCCCGCGAGCAGAGCGAGGAGCTGCTGGCCGCGGCCCGCCGCCGCTCGGAGGAGGCGCAGGCCGAGGCGGCCCGCCTGACCGAGGAGGCCGAACGGCGCGCGTCGGAGCTGGTGTCGGCGGCGGAGACCACCGCCCAGCAGGTACGGGACTCCGTGGCCGGGCTGCACGAGCAGGCCGAGGAGGAGATCGCCGGACTGCGCAGCGCCGCCGAGCACGCGGCGGAGCGTACGAAGACGGAGGCCGAGGAAGAGGCCGGACGGGTCCGCTCCGACGCCTACGCGGAGCGGGAGCGGGCCACCGAGGACGCCAACCGGATCCGCAGCGAGGCGCGCGCGGAGACGGACGCGGCGAAGGCACTGGCGGAGCGGACGGTCGGCGACGCGATCGCCGAGGCGGAGCAGCTGCGCAGCGACACCGCCGAGTACGCGCAGCGGGTGCGTACGGAGGCCACGGACGCGCTGGCTTCGGCCGAGCGGGACGCGGCCCGTACCCGGGCCGATGCCCGTGACGACGCGAACCGCATCCGCGGCGAGGCGGCGGAGTCCCTGGAGGCGTCCCGCGCCGAGGGCGCCCGGATCGCCGCCGAGGCGACGGCGGAGGCCGAACGGCTGGCCGCCGAGGCGGAGGAGGCCGCGGAGGCCACCCGCGCCGAGGCCGCCGGCACGCTGGACGAGGCGCGCGCCGAGGGCAACCGGCTGCGCACCGAGGCCGCCGAGCAGGCCGACCGGCTCGTCAGCGAGGCCGCGGCGGAGGCCGAGCGCCTCACCGAGGAGACCCTGGCCGCGAACGCCGCCACGGTCGGCGAGGCCGAGGCGGCCGCGGAGGCGCTGCGCGCGAAGGCGGAGCGGCTCACGGCGCAGGCGGCCGAGACGCTGGTCGCGGCCGAGCGGGACGCGGCGCGCGTCCTGGTCGACGCCCGCACCGAGGGCGACCGGCTGGTCGACGAGACCCGCGCGGCCAACGAGGCCACGGTCGGCGAGGCCGCGGCGGAGGCCGAGCGGCTGCGTACGGAGGCCGCGCAGGTACTGGAGGACGCCCGGGCGGAGGGCGGCCGGATCATCGGCGAGGCCACCGCGGAGGCGGAGCGTGTCACGGCCGCGGCGAACGAGACCCTGGCGAGCGCCGAGCAGGAGTCCGCGAGGACGCTGGACGAGGCCCGCGAGGAGGCCAACAAGCGCCGCAGCGAGGCCGCGGAGCAGGTCGACCGGCTCATCACCGAGGCCTCGGCAGAGGCCGAGAAGCTCACCGCCGAGGCCGCCGCGGAAGCGGACCGGCTCACGATCGAGACCCGCAAGGCGAACGAGCGCACGGTCGGCGAGGCCGCGGGCGAGGCCGAGCGGCTGCGCGCGGAGGCGTCGGAGGCGCTGTCCTCGGCGCAGGAGCACGCCACCCGCACCCGGTCGGAGGCCGAGCGGGTCAAGGCGGAGGCGGCGACCGCGGCGGAGCGCATCCGCGGCGAGGCCCGCACGGAGTCCGAGCGGCTGCTGGACGAGGCCCGCGAGGAGGCCAACAAGCGCCGCAGCGAGGCCGCGGAGCAGGTCGACCGGCTCATCACCGAGGCCTCGGCGGAAGCCGAGAAGCTCACCGCCGATGCGCAGAAGCAGGCCCTGGCCTCCACCACGGCGGCCGAGGAGCAGGCCGACGCGATGGTCGACGCGGCCCGCAAGGAGGCGGCGCGGATCACCTCGGAGGCGACCATCGAGGGCAACTCCCTGGTGGAGAAGGCCCGTACGGACGCGGACGAGCTGCTGGTCGGCGCGCGCTCGGACGCGGCGGCCATAAGGGAGCGGGCGGAGGAGCTGCGCGGCCGCGTCGAGGGCGAGGTCGAGGAGCTGCACGAGCGGGCCCGCCGGGAGTCGGCCGAGCAGATGAAGTCGGCCGGCGAACGCGTGGACAAGCTGGTGCGGGCGGCGACCGAGCAGAGCGTCGAGGCCGAGGCGAAGGCCAAGGAGCTGGTGTCGGACGCGAGCAGCGAGGCGAGCAAGGTCCGCATCGCCGCGGTGCGCAAGGCGGAGGCGCTCCTGAAGGAGGCCGAGCAGAAGAAGGCGGAGCTGGCCCGGGAGGCCGAGAAGGCCCTCGCGGAGGCCAAGGCGGAGGCGGAACGCCTCGTCGAGGAGGGCCGCCGCGAGCTGGAGGTCCTGGTCCGCAGGCGGCAGGACATTCAGGGGGAGATCTCCCGTGTCCAGGACGTTCTTGAGGCGTTGGAATCATTCGAGGCACCTTCGGGCGGCGGAAAGCCCACGGTCGGCGGCCAGGGCGCGGGGGGTGCAAAGGCGGGCGCGGCAGCGGGTTCCACTCGTTCGGGTGGCAAGGCGTCGGAGGGCTAGTCGGCGCACCGGGATGTGTGCTCCTGATGGAGGTTCAGGCGAACGAGTGACAAGCATTCTGTCGCCTTGCCACTCAAAAGGGGTGTCATTGTCCAGATCAATCGCGGATTGACTCGAAGACACGCCGCCCGGGCGCCTAGGATTCCCCTAACACCTCACGCAGTACCTCATCGGTCTCATTCGACAGGAACCCCATGAGCGACCCTTCCTCCCCCTTCGGCTTCGAGCTCGTGCGGCGCGGTTACGACCGCGGTCAGGTGGACGACCGCATTACCAAGCTGGTCTCCGACCGCGACAGCGCCCTTGGACGTATCAACTCTCTGGAAAAGCGGATCGAGGAGCTGCACCTCGAAACGCAGAACGCCCAGGCCCAGGTGAACGACGCCGAGCCGTCGTACGCCGGCCTCGGCGCCCGGGTCGAGAAGATCCTGCGGCTGGCCGAGGAGGAGGCGAAGGACCTGCGCGAGGAGGCCCGTCGCGCGGCCGAGCAGCACCGTGAGCTCGCCGAGTCGGCCGCCCAGCAGGTGCGCAACGACGCCGAGTCGTTCGCCGCCGACCGCAAGTCGAAGGCCGAGGACGAGGGCGTCCGCATCGTCGAGAAGGCCAAGGGCGACGCCTCCACCCTGCGCGCCGAGGCCCAGAAGGACGCGGCCTCCAAGCGCGAGGAGGCCGACGCGCTGTTCGAGGAGACCCGCGCCAAGGCCGCCCAGGCCGCCGCGGACTTCGAGACCAACCTGGCCAAGCGCCGCGAGCAGTCGGAGCGCGACCTGGCCTCGCGTCAGGCCAAGGCCGAGAAGCGCCTCGCGGAGATCGAGCACCGCGCCGAGCAGCTGCGCCTGGAGGCCGAGAAGCTGCGTACGGACGCGGAGCGCCGGGCCCGCCAGACGGTGGAGACCGCGCAGCGCCAGGCCGAGGACATCGTGGCCGACGCCAACGCCAAGGCGGACCGTATCCGCAGCGAGTCCGAGCGCGAGCTGGCGGCGCTCACCAACCGCCGCGACTCGATCAACGCGCAGCTGACCAACGTCCGCGAGATGCTGGCCACGCTCACCGGCGCGGCCGTCGCGGCGGCCAACCCGATCGTCGACGACGAGCCGGTCACCCGCGGCGTACCGGCGCAGCAGAGCCGCTAGTACGAGCCGCTTGCCCGCTTGGCGCGCAAGCTCCCGCTTTGCCTGATCGAGGGCCCTATGTCACTTTTTGAGGTGGCGTAGGGCCCTCGGGCGTTCTAGCGTTGCCGCATGATCGAGCTTGAGGCCCTCACCAAGCGATTCGGCGCCACGACCGCCGTGGACCACCTCAGCTTCCAGGTCAGGCCGGGGGTGGTGACCGGGTTCCTCGGCCCCAACGGGGCGGGGAAGTCCACGACCATGCGGATGATGCTCGATCTCGACAACCCGACCAGCGGTACGGTCCGGATCGACGGGAAGCACTACCGGGACCTGCCGGAGCCGCTGAAGTACATCGGGGCGCTGCTGGACGCGAAGGCCATGCACGGTGGCCGAAGTGCATACAACAACCTTCTCTGCCTGGCCCGGTCGAACCGGATCCCGGAGCGCCGCGTCTCCGAGGTGTTGGACCTGGTCGGACTGACCGCGGTGGCGAAGAAGAAGTCCAAAGGATTTTCGCTGGGCATGGGACAACGGCTGGGAATCGCCTCCGCACTGCTGGGCGATCCGGAAATCCTGATGTTCGACGAACCCGTCAATGGTCTGGATCCGGAGGGAATTCTCTGGATCCGCAATCTCATGAAGAGGTTGGCCGTGGAGGGAAGGACGATCTTCGTCTCCTCCCACCTGATGAGCGAAATGGCGCTGACCGCAGACCATTTGGTGGTCATCGGACAGGGCAGGCTGCTGGCGGACCTGTCGATGGCCGATTTCATCCACCAGAACTCCCGCAGTTACGTCCGGATGCGCTCGCCGCAGCAGGAACGGCTCAAGGACGTCCTGCACGATGCCGGGATCGACGCCGTCAGCGTCCCCGCCACCGGAACGCTGGAGATCGACGGCGTGAGCGCGCAGCAGCTCGGCGAGCTGGCCGCCCGGTACCGGATCGTGCTGCACGAACTCAGTCCGCAGCGGGCCTCGCTGGAGGAGGCGTTCATGCGCATGACGGCGGACTCCGTCGAGTACCACGCCCACGCGCCGGGCGAGTCCGTGCCCGCGGGCAAGGCCGCGGAGGTCCCGGTCTGGGGCGCCGGCTACGAGGCGACGCGCAAGGGCGGTGCGTGAGCATGGCCTTCTCCGCCGTCCTCCGGTCCGAGTGGACCAAGATCCGCACGGTCGCCTCCACCAGCTGGACCCTGGCCTCCGCCCTGGTGGTCACCGTCGGGATCAGTGCCGCGCTGTGCGTGGTCATCAACAACAGCTTCGAGGGGATGAGGCCCGAGGAGCGGGCCACCTTCGACCCGACCCTGGTGAGCTTCGCCGGCATGACCCTCGGCCAGCTCGCCGTGATCGTCTTCGGTGTCCTGGTGGTCGGCACCGAGTACAGCTCGGGCATGATCCGCACCTCGCTGGCCGCCGTGCCCCGGCGCGCGGAGCTGCTCTTCGGCAAGCTCACAGTGGCCACCGCCCTCGCGCTCGTCGTGGGCCTGGCCACCAGCTTCCTGTCCTTCTTCCTCGGACAGGCCATCCTGGGCGAGCGCAGCATCAGCATCGACGAGCCGAACGTACTGCGGGCGGTGATCGGCGCCGGCCTCTACATGGCACTGATCGCCCTGCTCTCCATGGGTGTGGCCACGATGCTGCGCAGCTCGATCCTCTCGCTCGGCATCCTGATGCCGTTCTTCTTCCTGATCTCGAACATCCTCGGGGCGGTACCGGCGACCCGGAAGGTCGCGCGGTACTTCCCGGACCAGGCCGGCGGCAAGATCATGCAGGTCGTCCCGAACGCGATGGGCAGCGAACCGTCGCCCTACGGCCCCTGGGGCGGCCTGGGGATCATGACCCTGTGGGCGCTGGCCGCCGTCCTCGGGGGCTACCTCGTCCTCAAGAAGAGGGACGCGTGACGGCGGCGCCCTCCTGAAGGACTACGGGGGATGCCCGGGTCGGTCTCAGGGGCGGCTCAGGGATCCGGCAGGGGACGGAACCGTACGAGACTCGATATCCTCTTAACCCTTACGCGGGCGAAAGTCGTCCCGGCCTGGTAAGGGGCAGCAAGATGATCGAGGCAGTCGGCCTGACCAAGCGCTTCGGCGCCAAGACCGCCGTCGACCAGTTGTCCTTCCAGGTCAAGCCGGGTCACGTCACCGGTTTCCTGGGGCCCAACGGCTCCGGCAAGTCCACCACCATGCGCATGATCCTGGGCCTCGACCGGCCCACGTCCGGCCGGGTCACGATCAACGGCCTCCCCTTCCGGGAGCTGCCGAACGCCCAGCGGAACGTCGGGGCCCTGCTCGACGCCAAGGCCGTGCACGGCGGCCGCCGGGCCCGCACCCACCTGCTGTCCGTGGCCCAGCTCTCCGGGATCCCGGAGAAGCGGGTGGACGAGGTGCTGGCCGTGGTCGGCCTCCAGGACGTCGCCCGGCAGCGCACGAAGGGCTTCTCGCTCGGCATGGGCCAGCGGCTCGGCATCGCCACCGCCCTGCTCGGCGATCCGCAGGTGCTCCTGTTCGACGAGCCGGTCAACGGCCTCGACCCCGAGGGCATCCTCTGGGTCCGCAACCTCATGCGCCGGCTCGCCTCCGAGGGCCGCACGGTCTTCGTCTCCTCGCACCTGATGAGCGAGATGGCGCTGACCGCCGACCACCTGATCGTCATCGGCCGGGGACGGCTGCTGGCCGACATGGGCACCCAGGAGTTCATCGCGCACAACTCGGCCGGATTCGCTCGGGTGCGCGCGGCCGACACTGATCCGGATGGCTGGGACACGCTGGGTGCGATCCTCACGGAGGCGGGCGGCCGGGTCCTCCAGGAGCCCGACGGAGCACTGCGCGTGACCGGTCTGGAGCTTGCCCGCATCTCGGATCTCGCCCACGGGGCCGGCGTACGGCTGTGGGAGCTGTCACCGCACCGGGCCTCGCTGGAGGAGGCGTACATGCGGATGACCCAGTCCGCCCTCGAGTACACCTCCACCGACGACCCGCGGGCCGAGCTGTGGGAGCCGGAGCCCCTCACCGTCCCGGCGTGGGAGGACGGTCCGACGGCCCCGGAGGTCCCGCAGACGGGCTTCTTCGCGCCGCCGCCCCCCGCAGCGGGCGGCCGGCCCTTCCTGATGCCCAGCAAGCCGGGCGAGCTCGCCCGCTCCGCCGAGAACGACCCCGAGGACGCCAGATGACCAGCCCCTCCGGCGCGCGGACCGCCGCGACGTACAGCTCGCCGCTGCCCGCGCTGCGGCCGCACCTGGGGCACGCCCTGGCCTCCGAGTGGACCAAGATGGTCTCGGTCCGTTCCACGCTGTGGACCCTCGGCTCGCTCGTGCTGACGGTCGTCGGCTTCGGCCTGCTCTTCGTCGTGCAGACCATGGACCGGGACTACACGGGGATCTCCTTCATCACGCCGGCGCTCTTCGGCCTGCTGATCGGGCAGATCGCGGTGATGGTCCTCGGCGTCCTGACGATCAGCTCGGAACACGCGACCGGCCTGGCGCGGACCACCTTCACCGCTGCCCCCGACCGCTATCGGGTGCTCACCGCCAAGTACCTCGTCTTCAGCATCACGGCCTTCCTCACGACCGCCGCGGCCGTCTTCGTGGTCGGGGTGTCCGCGCGGATCACGCACGGCGGGGCCGCCGCCGGACGGCACGGGGCGAGCGAGTGGCTCGGCGCGCTGGCGGGCAGTTTCTACGTCACCCTGCTCGGCGTGCTCGCCCTCGCCGTCGGCGCGCTGGTGCGGCACTCGGCCGGGGCGATCGCCGTGATGCTCGGCCTCGTCACGCTGCCGCCGGTGATAGGGGCGATGCTCAGCATCTGGGAGGCCGTGGCACCCGTCGGGCGGGCGATCCTCCAGAACAACGCGCCGGTGGCCCTGATGCAGCTGTTCGGCATGCCTACGGGCAACGACCTGGGCGTGATGCCCAGCGACTTCTCCCACCTGGCGCTGATCCTGCTGGTCACGGGCGCCGCGGTGACCGCCTCGTACGTGTCGGTCGGCCGCCGGGACGTCTAGACCCTGTCCGGGCCTACGCCTTTCGGATCTTGCCGCGCGGGCTAGTACCGGGGCGCGTTACGGGACCGCTGCACCTTGGAGGTGCGGCGGTCCTTCGCGTTCCAGCAGGCCTTGTGCCAGTGCCGCCGGTCGTCGACGCCGCCGTACTCCGGCCACGCCACCAAGTGCGGGGTGCCGGAGGGGATCTCCTGGTCGCAGCCCGGGCAGCGGTAGCGCTTGCCCGCCGCGCTCGCGCCCGCGACGTGCCGGACCTTCCAGTCCTCGCCCTGGTACTCCTCGGTGCGCTCCAGCCCGTAGCGGTCGAGGCCGGTGCTGGGGCGTTCGTCCGGAGTCTCGCCGCCCTTGGGGCGGTTGTTGCGCGGTGACACGTATACCTCACGGATGGGCGGACGGCAGTGACTTTCTCCCAGACTACGCGCAGCGAGACCGGGTACCCGCAGGGTGGCTGGTAGCGGCTGCCGTACGAAGAGGAATGGCCCGACAATCCCAATAACTTTCGTGTCAGCCCGTGCCTTTGGCACGTGTCAGACGTTGTTGCCATAGGAAGAACCGGTCCACCTGGGGGAGGCCGCGTCAGCCGCGAGGAGGCTAAAGGCGATGCGCGTAGGAGCGTTTGTACTGGCGGCCCAGTTCCCGGGTCAGGGACAGGGAGAAGCACTGCACCGGGCGGTGCGGACCGCCGAAGTGGCCGAGGAGGCCGGGCTCGACTCGGTCTGGCTCGCCGAGCACCACTTCGTCCCGTACGGGGTCTGCCCCTCGGCGGTGACCCTGGCCGCCCTGCTGCTGGGCCGCACACGGCGGCTGCGGGTGGGCACGGCGGTGAGCGTGCTGCCGAGCACCCACCCGGTGGCCCTCGGGGAGCAGGCGGCCCTGCTGCACGTGACCTCCGGCGGCCGGTTCACCCTCGGGGTGGGCCGCGGCGGGCCGTGGGTCGACCTGGAGGTGTTCGGGGGCGGCCTGGACTCGTACGAGAACGGCTTCCCCGAAGCCCTGGACCTGCTGCGGCGCTGGTTGACCGAGGCCCGGGTGGGAGCCGCCGGCGAGCGGTACGACTTCCGCGAGGTGGCCGTGGTACCGCGGCCGTCGGAGGCCCTGGACGGGGACGGGACGGGCCCGGAGGTCATCGTGGCCTGCACCTCGCCGACGTCGGTACGGCTGGCCGCGCGGCGGGGGCTGCCGATGCTGCTCGGCATGCACTGCGGGGACGAGGCCAAGGCCGAGATGGTCGCGCTGTGGCGCGCCGAGGCACTGGCGGCGGGCCACCCGCCGGAGCACGTGGCCCGCGCGGGACACGTCTCCGCCGGGGTGTGCCAGCTGGCGGACAGCACGGCGGACGCCCGCGAGACCCTGCTGAAGGCGATGCCCGGCTGGTTCAAGCAGGGCCTGGACGCGCACGTGACGGTGGACGGCCGGGAGCGCGCGATGCGGGATCCCGTCGCGTACACGGAACTGCTGTGCGACCTGCACCCGGTGGGCACCCCGGAGGTGGCGGCGGACCGGCTGGCGGCCACGTCGCAGCGGACGGGCATCACGCGCTTCGCACTCCTGACGGAGGGCTCCGGCGATCTCGCCGCGACGGAGGAGAACGTACGACGACTCGGCGTCGAAGTCCTGCCCCGTCTCGGCTGAGATCCGCCGGCGGTACCCAGGGTCCGTCCTAGCAGTCGCGCAGTTCCGGCGACTGGTTGAGCAGCTGACCGCGGATCGAAGTGAACTTGGCCAGCCGGTCGTCCACCGAGGGATCCAGCGGGAACACCGCTACCCGGTGACAGTTCTGGAATGCCAGGCGCACTCCGAAGTGCCGCTGCAGCGCACCACGTATCGCGTCACTCGCGAGAGCGCGCAGCAGCTGCCCACGCGCCTGCTCGTCGGGCGGCGGCGTCTGGTTGTCGGCGAACTGTCCGCCGTCCACCTTCAGCTGGGCCACCAGCGAGCTGATCATCTCCCATGCGTAGGGCAGGGAGGTCCGGACGCAGTCGACGAAAGCGGCTTCGTCGACCTCGCCTCGCTCGGCCTGTTCGAGTAGGGCCGGTGAGACGTCGAGCGACATGGGTTCTCCTCTCGCGACCCCGGCTGATTGGGTTGCCGGAGTCTTACGGGCAGGGAAGGAGGTCGCGACGCAGAGTGCACGGTTCGCAACCTCCCGCTCACCACGGTAGGCGCCCCGTGGGTGGCGCACCAGGAGAATGCGCATACAACGCGCCATCGGCGAAGGGGGCTTTCAGGGGCGAATCGCGTGGAGGGCCGTCGGTCGAGTAGCGTTGCCGACCATGCGTCTCGTCATTGCCCGCTGCTCCGTCGACTACGCGGGCCGGCTCACCGCCCATCTGCCCTCGGCACCCCGTCTGATCCTCGTGAAGGCCGACGGCAGTGTCTCGATCCACGCGGACGACCGGGCGTACAAACCGCTCAACTGGATGTCGCCCCCGTGCACCCTCAAAGAGGGGAGCGGTGACGACGCCGGTGTGTGGACGGTCATCAACAAGGCGGGCGAGAAGCTCATCATCACCATGGAGGAAGTCCTCCACGACTCCTCCCACGAGCTCGGCATCGACCCGGGGCTCATCAAGGACGGCGTCGAGGCGCACCTCCAGGAGCTCCTCGCGGACCGCATCGAAACGCTGGGCGAGGGCTACACCCTGATCCGGCGCGAGTACATGACGGCGATCGGCCCGGTGGACATCCTGTGCCGGGACGCCTCCGGCGCGACGGTGGCGGTGGAGATCAAGCGCCGCGGCGAGATCGACGGCGTCGAGCAGCTGACCCGCTACCTGGAGCTGCTCAACCGCGACCCCCACCTGGCCCCGGTCCGCGGGGTCTTCGCGGCCCAGGAGATCAAGCCGCAGGCCAAGGTGCTGGCGACCGACCGCGGGATGGACTGCGTGGTCCTGGACTACGACGCGCTGCGCGGCATCGAGGACGACAAGCTCCGCCTGTTCTAGCCCCTGGCCTTCTCGTGTCGACGGCTCCGTCCCGAGGGACGGAGCCGTCGGCGTGCTACGGGCTGGTGGGCGTGACCGGCCCCGTGGCGGTGGCCGTTCCCGGACCCGTGGCGGTGGCCGTCGGTGTCGGCACGGAGCTCTCCGTCGGCGACGTGGACGGCCCCGCGCTCGTCGGCGGGGGCGAAACGGACGACGGCGGCGGGGAGTTCGGCGGCGTCGTGGAGGGGCGGCGGGACGGGGTCCGGCCCGGCGTGCGGCCCGGGCTGGGGGCGACGCTCTCCCCCGGTGCCGTGGACTCCGACGGCGGGGCCGACACGGGCGGCTCCGGTGCAGGATCGTTCCCGCTGGTCCCCGGCACCAGCGACGGCGGCGTCGCTCCCGGGGTCGAGGACACCGCGGGCGCATGCGCCGGCGGCGAGGTGTCGGAGGAGCCCAGCGCGAGGCTCACGACCGTGCCGAGCGCCACCACCGTCAGCGCTCCCGCCCCGGCCAGCAGCACCAGCCGGCGACGGCGGGGATCGCGGGCCGGTTCGGCGGCGGGCGCGGGGGCGACGGCCGGCGACGGCTTGGGCGACAGCGGGAAGGCGTCCTCGAACACCTCGGACAGCGTCGCGGGCGGCTCGGTACGCCGGTTCACCGGAACCACCGGCGTCATCCGCGTCACCGCCTCGGCGGAGACGCGGACGGGGACGGGGACGACCGGGGTCATCCGTGCCGTCGGGGCGGTCTGAGCCGCCGGAGCCACCGAGGCCGCCGGAGCCGCGGGGAGCGCCGCCCTGGAGGCCGGGGCGGCCGGGGCGGCCGGGGTCGCCACCGTCACCGCTTCCGGAGCCGCCGCCGGGAGCGCCGGCGGTTCCAGCCGCAGCGGCGGCGACGCCGCCACCCCAGCGGCCTCCCGGTCCACGACCAGCGCCAGCGCCCGCCGTCCCGCCACCGTGCCCCGCTTGTCCGCGAGCGCGCCCCGCAGTCCGATCGAGGTCTCCAGCTCGGCCCGCGCCCGGTCGAGGCGTCCCTCGCACAGGGCCAGTACGCCGAGCTCGTGGTGGAAGTACGCCTGCTCTGCGACCTCGCCCGCCTTGCGCGCGGCCTCCGCGCCCGAGCGCAGCACCCGCTCCCACGCCTCCCAGTGCAGGGAGGCCGCGAACGCGGGGGCCGCCGTCCGCGCCAGCAGCACCGCCGCCACCACGTCGGCGCCGGCCAGGGCGGCGAGAACCGCGTCCGCCTCCGCCGCGACCCGCTCCGGGGTCACCGAGGCGTGCCCGGTCCACCAGGCGTAGTGCCGGGCGGCCGTGCGGGCCTCCTCGGCCGCGGTGTCCCCGTACCCGGCCTCCTCCAGCTGACGCGCGACCCCTGCGGCCAGCCGGTACCGCGTTCCGACGGGCGTCAGCAGCCCGCAGGCCAGCAGTTCCGCCACGGCCGTGTCGGCGTGGGTGTCCCCCACCAGCGCCGGCAGGTGCGCGTGGTGCGGCAGCTCCCCGCCCAGCGCGCACGCGATCCGCAGGGCCGCGCGCGCCGACTCGCTGACCCGGGAGGCCAGCAGTTCCGCCGGGGCCGCGCCCTCGGCGAGCGTGGGCAGCGGGACCTCGGCGGCCTCGCGCGGGCGCTCCTCGAAGACGCCGGGCTCTTCCTCCTCGTCGTCCTCGGCTCCGTGGTTGAGCTCGTCGCGCTGCCGCAGCAGCGCGGCGGCCTGTACGAAGCGCAGCGGCAGCCCCTCGGAGGCGAACCGCAGGTCTTCCGCCCAGGCGGTCTCGGCGTCCGTCAGCGGCCGTCCGAGGGCCGTCTCCAGCAGTTCCAGGCAGTCGGGCTTGCCCAGCCCGCCGAGGAAGACCTCCTCGATGTGCGAGTCGTCGGAGGGGGCCCGGGTCTCGGGGGTCGCGGCGAGCAGATAGGCGCACTCGGGGGTGGCGTGGAGCAGCTCGTCGAGGGCGGTGCCGCCCATCTCCAGGTCGTCGAGGAGGACGATCGCCCCGATGTCGCGCACGCGGGCGAGGAGCTCGCCCCGCTCGGGCCGCTCGCGCGAGGCCTCGTACACGGTCGCGTAGAGCGCCTGGAGCAGCTCCGCGGGCTGCTGGTGCCCGTATCCGGAGAGCCGTACGACGCCGTCGGGCGCGAGGCCCGCGCACTGGGCGGCGACCGCGTCGAGCAGCGCGCTGCGACCGGATCCTGAAGGTCCGGTCAGGCGTACGGACCGGCCCCGGCCGAGCAGCCGGACCAGCCGCTCCCGCTCCTCCTCGCGTGCCGGCCGGTGCCGGACGGATATGGAGGGGCCCGGCAGCACGGGCGGCCGCGCGGCGGCGTCCGCGGCCCTGCGGGCGGCCGCGTCGCGCTTGGCGGGGCGGCCGGTCTGCGTACCGGGACGCAGCGGTTCGATCTCGCTGCCGTCGACCGGGTTGACGGTGAGGGTGAAGTCGCCCGCGACCAGGCTGACGACCCGGGCGGGCCCGGCCGCCGCGCCCGCCGTGAGCGCCGCGCCCGCCGCTCCCGGCGTGGGCGGCGACGGTATGGGCGGCACGGGCGGCACGGAGCTGCCCGCGGACTGCTCGTCCTGCCCGGTATGCCCCTGTGTACGGTCCATGACCAAGTCCCCCATCGCGGGCCGCGCGCCTCGCCGTCGTACCGCCCGGCCGTCGCGCACCCGCGGGCGCTCCTGGTCCGGTTTCCGCCCGAACCCTAGACCGTGGCCGGTCGTGCGGGAAACCGCAGGGGTGCGATCACCACCGGACCGTTACGTTTCCGCAGGAAATGCAAAGGTCAGCGGCTTGCGGGATCAGACCCGGGGCAGGGACTCGGCTTCCAGGCCGCCCTCGATCGCGAGGATCCGGTGCAGCCGGGTCGCCACGAGCAGCCGCTGCATCTGGGGCGGCACCCCGCGCAGGACGAGGCGTCGTCCGGTCCGGCCGGCCCTCCGGTGCGCGCCCATGATCACGCCGAGGCCGGTCGCGTCCCAGGAGTCGAGCCCGGTGAGGTCGAGCACGAGGTCGCCGTGGCCGTCGTCGAGGGCGGTGTGGAGGACCGTACGGGCGTCCGCCGCGCTGCGCACGTCGAGGCGGCCCCCGACAGCGAGTTCGGCGTGGTCGCCCCTGATGTGCATGTGTACTCCCGGCGGTACTGCGTACGTATGGTCCGACTGGTCCGTGGTCGGCAACTCTCACTGCAACTGACTGCCGCACGGGCAGGGAAGTTGCCGACCGTGAGCGAACCGATACCTAAATCACCCTGAGGGGTGACGGCATTCGAACGATGGTGCTCAGTGGCTGGCCCGGCCTCAGTGCTTGTAGAAGCCCTGCCCGCTCTTGCGGCCGATGTCGCCCGCGTCCACCATGCGGCGCATGAGCTCCGGCGGCGCGAACTTCTCGTCCTGGGACTCGGTGTAGATGTTGCTGGTGGCGTGCAGCAGGATGTCGACACCCGTGAGGTCGGCGGTGGCCAGCGGCCCCATCGCGTGTCCGAAGCCCAGCTTGCACGCGATGTCGATGTCCTCGGCGGAGGCCACGCCCGACTCGTACAACTTGGCGGCCTCCACGACCAGCGCGGAGATCAGACGGGTCGTCACGAAGCCGGCGACGTCGCGGTTGACGACGATGCAGGTCTTGCCGACGGACTCGGCGAACGCCCGGGTGGTGGCGAGGGTTTCGTCGCTCGTCTTGTAGCCGCGCACGAGCTCGCACAGCTGCATCATCGGGACGGGCGAGAAGAAGTGCGCGCCGACGACCCGCTCCGGACGCTCCGTCGCGGCCGCGATCTTGGTGATCGGGATGGCGGAGGTGTTGGAGGCGAGGATCGCGTCCTCGCGGACGATCTTGTCGAGGGCGCGGAAGATCTCGTGCTTGATCTCGATCTTCTCGAAGACGGCTTCCACGACGATGTCGACGTCGGCGACGGCGTCGAGGTCGGTGGTCGTCGTGATGCGCGCGAGCGCCGCCTCGGCGTCCTCGGCCGTCATCTTGCCCTTGGAGACGAACTTGTCGTACGAGGCCTTGATCCCGTCCGTTCCGCGGGTCAGCGCGGCGTCGGTGACATCGCGCAGGACGACGTCCCAACCCGCCTGAGCGGAGACCTGAGCGATCCCGGAACCCATCAGTCCGGCACCGATGACGGCGAGCTTCCCAGCCACTGCACACCCCACGTATTTGATATGGCCCAGCCTTGATACGGCCCAGCATGCCTCGAAACGGCCCAGTCTCCTGGCCCCTCCGGCGGAGACTAGCGTCCGGGCGGTGCCGAGTGACCCCGAAGTAACACGCGTCACGTCTCAGATGACGGACATCACACCGGGACGGGTCAGCCGCCCCCCGGTTCCCTCAACCGCTCCTCGATCGCCCGCAGTCGCCCGACCTCGCGCGCCGCCGCGTCGCCCGCCAAGACGTCGACCCGCTTGGCCAGTTCGGCCCGCTGCCAGATTCCGAACATGTCGGTCAAACCGCTATCTCTTCACCCTCCGGGCCCCTTTCGGGCCCGGCTGCGGACGGTACCGGGCACGCGAGCGGCTCCGCGTGCGATTTTCCACCGGGCCTCACTACTCTGGCGGCATGGTGAACCTCACGCGCATCTACACCCGTACCGGCGACAAGGGCACGACCGCGCTCGGCGACATGAGCCGCACGGCCAAGACCGACCTGCGGATCGCCGCCTACGCCGACGCCAACGAGGCCAACGCGGCCCTGGGGACGGCCATCGCGCTCGGCGGGCTGTCGGCGGAGGTCGTGAAGGTCCTGGTCCGGGTGCAGAACGATCTCTTCGACGTCGGCGCGGACCTGTGCACCCCCGTCGTCGAGAATCCGGAGTACCCGCCGCTGCGGGTGGAGCAGTTCTACATCGACAAGCTGGAGGCGGACTGCGACCACTTCCTGGAGCAGGTGGAGAAGCTGCGCAGCTTCATCCTCCCCGGCGGCACCCCCGGCGCGGCCCTGCTGCACCAGGCCTGCACGGTGGTCCGGCGCGCCGAGCGTTCCACGTGGGCGGCGCTGGAGGTGCACGGCGAGGTGATGAACCCGATGACGGCCACCTACTTGAACCGCCTCTCCGACCTCCTGTTCATCCTGGCCCGCGTGGCCAACAAGGAGGTCGGGGACGTGCTCTGGGTGCCGGGCGGCGAGCGGTAGCCCGCGGGGGCCTTCTTCGGCCAGATCGTGTAGGTGACGGCGATCAGGCCGTGGATGGCGACGGCCCGCAGGGCGCCGAACTGCCACGCCTTGAGCGAGCTGACGTCGCCCGCGTCGCCGACGTACCAGATCGCCGCCTGGAGCAGGCCGAGGGCCACGGCGGCCGCGAGGACGGTACGGGCCCACAGCTTCCACTCGTGGACGGTACGGGCCCTCCCGTACCCGGCGCCCGCCGGCTTGGGCCCGCCGGCCAGCCGGTGGGCGGCGTGGCCGTCGAGCCACTTGATCGTGTAGTGGCCGTAGGCGACGGTGTAGCCGATGTAGAGCGCGGCCAGGCCGTGCTTCCAGTCCGGCGGGGCGCCGTTCTTGAGGTCGAGCGTGGTGACCACCAGCAGGACCAGCTCCATCAGCGGCTCGCACAGCAGGACCGCCGCCCCCAGCCGGGGCATCCTCGCGAGGTAGCGCAGGGCCAGGCCGGCCGCCAGCAGGACCCAGAAGCCGACCTCACAGGCGATGATCAGCGCGACGATCACAGGACTCTCCGTCCGCTCGGGGGTGGGACTCCCCCTCAGACTCCCGTCCGGCCGGGCCCGAAGCGTCGTCGCCAGTGACGACGTGCGCCTGCATCCTTCGATGTACCCGCGCCTCCGCCTCTCCGCCGAGGTGGCCGGCCCGCACACCCTGTTGGATGGGACCGTGACCACGAAGATCCCCCGCCCCCACCGCGACGACGTCCTCCTGGCCGTGGTCAGCGTGCTGGCGGGCCTCGCCATGTGGTCACTCGGGGTGCACCAGAACGGCAGCCGGCACTTCTTCCCCGACTGGGCCGCCCTGATCCCCCTCGTGGTCCTCGGCGCGATGGAGCTGCTGCGCCGCACCCGCCCGTCGGTGACCCTGCCCGTCGGCACCGTCGGCATCATCGCCGACCAGTTCACGGTCGGCAGCCTCGCCACCGTCCTGATCTTCACCGACCTGATGTACGCCGCCGTCGTGTACGGGAAACCTGCCATGGCCCGGCGGCTCCCGGTGAGCACCGGCCTGATCACCATCGCCGTCACCATCGCCTCGGTGGCGTGGCTGCGCACCCCGCAGGCCCTGCTGATCGGCGTGGTCACCGGCATCGTGAGCTTCGGCCCGGCCCTGACCGGCGCCACCCTGCGCAACCACCGCGAGGCCGCCGTGGCCGCCCGGCTGCGCGCCGAGCAGACCGCGCTGCTGTCCGAGATGGACCGCAGCCAGGCCGTGGCCGCCGAGCGGGCCCGGATGGCCCGGGAGCTGCACGACATGGTGGCCAACCACCTCTCCGCCATCGCCATCCACTCCACCGCGGCGCTCTCCATCGACAAGGCCGACACCAGCCGCGAGGCGCTCGGGGTGATCCGGGAGAACAGCGTGCAGGGCCTGGCCGAGATGCGCCGCCTGATCGGGCTGCTGCGCGACGCGGGGGCCGAGCAGGAGGCGGTCGCCGTGCCCTCGTTGGACGGCCTGGACGCCCTGCTCGGCCAGGCCCGGACCAACGGCTCGGCGAGCGGGCTGGAATTCGTACTCCACGACGAGCGGCCGTCCGGGGAGCCGGCGGCGGCCCCGGTGGAGCTGGCGGCGTACCGGATCGTCCAGGAGTCGCTGACCAATGCCCTCAAGCACGCCGCCCCGGGCACGGTCACGGTCCGCGTGGCGCACGCGGACGGGCTGCTGACGGTGGGGGTGGACTCGCCCTACGGGGACCGGCCGGGCCCGCGCGCCCCCGGCTCGGGTGCCGGGCTGATCGGCATGCGGGAGCGGACGGAGCTGCTGGGCGGGTCGTTCGCGGCGGGCCGGGCCGGTCCCATATGGCAGGTGCGGGCGATCCTGCCCGCCGACGAGAAGGCGGTGGAGGCATGACCATCCGGGTGGTGGTGGCGGAGGACCAGGGCGCGGTACGGGCCGGGCTGGTGCTCATCCTGCGCAGCGCGGGCGACATCGAGGTGGTGGGCGAGGCGGGCGACGGGGAGGAGGCGGTGCGCCTGGCCCGGGAGCTGCGGCCGGACCTCGTCCTCATGGATGTGCAGATGCCCAGGCTCGACGGGGTGTCCGCGACGCGCGAGGTGGTCGCCGAGGGCCTGGCGGACGTGCTGGTGCTGACCACCTTCGACCTCGACGAGTACGTGTTCGGGGCGCTGCGGGCCGGGGCCGCGGGCTTCCTGCTGAAGAACGCGGAGGCGGCGGAGCTGATCGCGGCGGTACGGACCGTCGCGGGCGGGGAGGGCCTGATCGCCCCGGCGGTGACCAGGCGGCTGATCGCGGAGTTCGCGGCTCCGGCAGCGCCGGCCAGGCCCGCCGCCCCGCCGGCCCTGGAGACGCTGACCCGCCGCGAGCGCGAGGTGCTGTCCTGCCTGGGCCAGGGTCTGTCGAACGCGGAGGTCGCGGTCCGGCTGGACATGGCGGAGGCGACGGTGAAGACGCACGTCAGCCGCCTGCTGGGCAAACTCGACCTCCGCAGCCGCGTCCAAGCCGCCGTCCTGGCGCAGGAGTTGGGCATCTAGGGGTGTTTTGGCGCACCGGTCTGGACCTCTTGACGGTTGGTCCAGACCTTTCTAGTCTCACCGCACAACACTGTGGTGAGCGTGCCATGACAAAGCGTGCTCACGGGCGGCGCAGGTCCCACCCCCATGTCGAAGTCGGCCCCACGACCGCGACGGACCTACGGAGGATCACCCTTGAGCACAGCATCCCCACCGCGCACCGGGCGCACCCGGTTCTTCACCAGAGTCGCGGCGATCGTGGCCGCGCTCGCCCTGCCCGTCACCGGGCTCGTCGCACTGGCCGGCCCGGCCCAGGCCGCCGCCTCCGCGACCGCGACGTACACCAAGGTCTCCGACTGGGGCAGCGGCTTCGAGGGCAAGTGGGTGGTGAAGAACACCGGCACCACCACCCTCAGCAGCTGGACCGTGGAGTGGGACTACCCGGCCGGCACCTCGGTCACCTCGGCCTGGGACGCCACCGTCACCAGCTCCGGCACCCACTGGACGGCAAAGAACGTCGGCTGGAACGGCACCCTCGCCCCCGGCGCCACCGCCAGCTTCGGCTTCAACGGCGCGGGCTCCGGCGCCCCGAGCGGCTGCAAGATCAACGGCGCCTCCTGCGACGGCACCCAGCCCGGCGACACTCCCCCCACGGCTCCCGGCACCCCCACCGCGAGCAACGTCGCCGACACCTCGCTGACCCTGAGCTGGTCCCCGGCCACGGACGACAAGGGCGTCAAGAACTACGACGTCTACCGGGGCTCCGCCAAGATCGCCACCGTCACCGGGACCAGCTACGCGGACTCGGGCCTGACCAAGGGCACGACGTACAGCTACAGCGTCACCGCCCGCGACACCATCGACCAGACCGGCCCCTCCTCCGGCTCGGCCTCGGTGACCACCACCGGCGGGGTCATTCCCCCGGACCCGGGGGGCAAGGTCAAGCTCGGCTACTTCACCGAGTGGGGCGTCTACGGCCGCAACTACCACGTGAAGAACCTGGTCACCTCGGGCACGGC
The DNA here is from genome assembly GCF_055571215.1 of Streptomyces sp. NPDC030995. Lineage (NCBI taxonomy): Bacteria > Bacillati > Actinomycetota > Actinomycetes > Kitasatosporales > Streptomycetaceae > Streptomyces > Streptomyces sp. NPDC030995. The sequence continues at coordinate 55,101 of NZ_JBVIFS010000009.1, read as the reverse complement.
CGCCAAGATCACCCACATCAACTACGCCTTCGGCAACGTCCAGAACGGCCAGTGCACCATCGGTGACGCCTACGCCGACTACGACAAGGCGTACACCGCGGACCAGAGCGTCGACGGCGTCGCCGACACCTGGGACCAGTCGCTGCGCGGCAACTTCAACCAGCTGCGCAAGCTGAAGAAGGCCTACCCGAACATCAAGGTGCTGTGGTCCTTCGGCGGCTGGACCTGGTCCGGCGGATTCCCGCAGGCCGCGGCCAACCCGACCGCCTTCGCCCAGTCCTGCTACAACCTGGTCGAGGACCCGCGCTGGGCCGACGTCTTCGACGGGATCGACCTGGACTGGGAGTACCCGAACGCCTGCGGCCTGTCCTGTGACACCAGCGGCGCGGCCGCCTTCAAGAACCTCATGCAGGCGACCCGCGCCAAGTTCGGCGCGAACAACCTGGTCACCGCGGCCATCACCGCCGACGCCTCCAGCGGCGGCAAGATCGACGCGGCCGACTACGGCGGCGCCGCGCAGTACGTCGACTTCTACAACGTCATGACGTACGACTTCTTCGGCGCCTGGGCGGCGCAGGGCCCGACGGCCCCGCACTCCCCGCTCACCTCGTACGCGGGCATCCCGCAGGCCGGCTTCAACTCGGCCGACGCCATCGCCAAGCTCAAGGCGAAGGGCGTCCCCGGCGCCAAGCTCAACCTCGGCATCGGCTTCTACGGCCGCGGCTGGACCGGCGTCACCCAGGCGGCGCCCGGCGGCACCGCCACCGGACCGGCCCCGGGCACGTACGAGCAGGGCATCGAGGACTACAAGGTGCTCAAGACCAGCTGCCCGGCCACCGGCACCATCGCCGGCACGGCCTACGCCAAGTGCGGCAGCAACTGGTGGAGCTACGACACCCCCGCCACCATCGCCGGGAAGATGACGTGGGCCAAGCAGCAGGGCCTCAAGGGAGCCTTCTTCTGGGAGTTCAGCGGCGACACCACGAACGGTGAGCTCGCGAACGCGATCCACACCGGTCTCCAGTAGAGCCGGTAAGCCGGTAGGGCCGGTAAAGACCGAAGCCGGGAGGACGGGTCCGCCCCCGTCCTCCCGGCTTCTTCACGTCTGAAATGCCTCAGGCCACATTGACCCTCTGCCCCGGAGGCGCGGCTTCCAGCCAGGCGAGGAACCCGGTCAGCGCGTCCTCGCTCATCGCCAGCTCCAGGCGCGTCCCCCGGTGGACACAGCCGAGGACGACGGCGTCGGAGAGCAGGGCCAGCTCCTCCTCGCCCTCGGGGGCGCGGCGGGCGATCACCTCGATGGAGGACCGCTCCAGCAGTCGGCGCGGACGCGGGGAGTACGAGAACACCCGGAACCAGTCGATCTGGTCACCGCTGTAGCGCGCGACCCCGTAGACCCAGCCCTTGCCGGAGATGTCGGGCGCCTCGGCCACACCCCAGCGCAGGCTGCAGTCGAAGGTCCCGCCGGAACGCTGGATGAGCCTGCGGCGCAGCCCGAAGACAAACAGCCCGATCACCACCAGGGCTACGACCAGGCCGCTCACAAGCAGAGCGAGGAGCATCTTCACCGACCTCCTCGCTCATCGACACACAACGAAAAACGACCTGCATCGCCTCAGCCGCGACCCGGTCTGGAATGTTCCAGAACGGACCGCGGCTGAGGTCTGCCGAGTACCGGCGGTCGCCCCCCGGTACTCAGCGGTTCAAACTCCGACGGGTGTTCAGCCCGTTACGGCGCGCAGCCGGACATCCGCGCGACGCTCGGCGGCCGCATCGGCCTCCGCCTTCGCGCGCTCCAGTGCCCGCTCCGCACGCTGGACGTCAATCTCGTCCGCGAGCTCGGCGATCTCGGCCAGCAGGGACAGCTTGTTGTCCGCGAACGAGATGAAACCGCCGTGCACCGCGGCGACGACAGTGTTGCCGTCGCTGGTGCGGATGGTCACAGGGCCCGATTCCAGCACACCGAGAAGCGGCTGGTGACCGGGCATGACGCCGATGTCGCCGGACGTGGTGCGGGCGACAACAAGGGTGGCCTCGCCGGACCAGACATTGCGGTCCGCCGCGACCAGCTCGACGTGCAGCTCAGCAGCCAAGGTGGCTCCTCGGGTCACCACCCGGCGGGTCAGCCGGGTGTTGGGTCAAATTCTAATGGGCGTGGGGAGAGGGACGGGACACACCCGCCCCTCTCCGTGAAACCTTCGAACCGGATGCGCTCCGTGAGGAGCGCGCCGGATCAGGAGACGCCCAGCTCCTTGGCGTTGGCCTTCAGGTCCTCGATGCCACCGCACAGGAAGAACGCCTGCTCGGGGAAGTGGTCGTAGTCACCGTCGCAGATCGCGTTGAACGCGGTGATCGACTCGTCGAGCGGAACGTCCGAACCGTCCACACCGGTGAACTGCTTCGCCACGTGGGTGTTCTGCGACAGGAAGCGCTCGACGCGACGGGCACGGTGGACAACGAGCTTGTCCTCCTCGCCCAGCTCGTCGATACCGAGGATCGCGATGATGTCCTGGAGGTCCTTGTACTTCTGGAGGATCCCCTTGACGCGCATCGCCGTGGCGTAGTGGTCCGCCGCGATGTACCGCGGGTCGAGGATGCGGGACGTCGAGTCCAGCGGGTCCACGGCCGGGTAGATGCCCTTCTCGGAGATCGGACGGGAAAGAACCGTCGTCGCGTCGAGGTGGGCGAAGGTGGTCGCCGGCGCCGGGTCGGTCAGGTCGTCCGCGGGGACGTAGATCGCCTGCATCGAGGTGATCGAGTGACCACGGGTCGAGGTGATGCGCTCCTGGAGGAGACCCATCTCGTCGGCCAGGTTCGGCTGGTAACCCACCGCGGAGGGCATGCGGCCGAGCAGGGTCGACACCTCGGAACCCGCCTGGGTGTACCGGAAGATGTTGTCGATGAAGAACAGCACGTCCTGCTTCTGCACATCGCGGAAGTACTCCGCCATGGTCAGACCGGCAAGGGCGACGCGCAGACGGGTGCCCGGGGGCTCGTCCATCTGGCCGAAGACAAGCGCCGTCTTGTCGATGACGCCCGAGTCGGCCATTTCTTCGATGAGGTCGTTGCCCTCACGGGTACGCTCACCGACGCCCGCGAAGACCGACACACCGTCGTGGTTGTTGGCGACGCGGTAGATCATTTCCTGGATCAGAACGGTCTTGCCGACACCGGCACCACCGAACAGACCGATCTTTCCACCCTTGACGTACGGGGTGAGAAGGTCGATGACCTTGACGCCGGTCTCGAACATCTCGGTCTTCGACTCGAGCTCGTCGAAGCGAGGGGCCTTGCGGTGGATCGGCCAGCGCTCGGTGACCTCGGCGTTCGCCTCGGGGTAGTTCAGCACCTCACCGAGGGTGTTGAACACCTTGCCCTTGGTGAAGTCACCGACGGGAACGGTGATGCCCGCGCCCGTGTCGGTCACCGGGGCCTGGCGGACCAGACCGTCGGTCGGCTGCATCGAGATGGTACGGACGAGGCCGTCACCCAGGTGCTGCGCGACCTCGAGGGTCAGGGTCTTGAGCTTGCCGTCCTCGGCCGGGTCTGCGACCTGGACCTTGAGGGCGTTGTAGATCTCGGGCATGGCGTCGACGGGGAACTCCACGTCGACGACCGGGCCGATGACCCGGGCGACGCGGCCCGTGGCGGCGGCCGTCTCAACAGTGGTCGTCATTACTTGTCACTCCCCGCGGTCGCGTCAGCCATGGCGCTCGCGCCACCGACGATCTCGCTGATTTCCTGGGTGATTTCGGCCTGGCGGGCCGCGTTGGCAAGCCGGGAGAGGCTCTTGATGAGATCCCCGGCGTTGTCGGTCGCCGACTTCATCGCGCGGCGGCGGGCGGCGTGCTCGGAAGCGGCCGACTGCAGCAGTGCGTTGTAGATACGGCTCTCGACGTAGCGCGGCAGCAGGGCGTCGAGGACGTCCTCCGCCGACGGCTCGAAGTCGAACAGCGGAAGGATCTCGCCCTTCGCACCGTCCTCGTCCGGAGCCTTGTCGAGGCTGAGCGGCAGCATCCGGCCGTCCACCGCGTTCTGCGTCATCATCGACACGAATTCCGTGTAGACGACGTGCAGCTCGTCGACGCCGCCCTCGGCCGTTTCCAGCTGGATGGCCTCGATCAGCGGTCCGGCGACGCGCTTGGCGTCGGCGTAGGCCGGGCTGTCGGTGAAGCCGGTCCACGAGTCCGCGACCTTGCGCTCGCGGAACCCGAAGTAGGCGACACCCTTGCGGCCGACGATGTACGTGTCGACCTCCTTGCCCTCAGCACGCAGCCGCTCGGTGAGCCGCTCCGCCTGCTTGATGGCGTTCGAGGAGTAGCCGCCGGCCAGACCGCGGTCGCTCGTGATGAGCAGGACCGCGGCGCGCACCGGCGCCTCGACCTCGGTGGTCAGGGCGTGCTTGGTGTTCGAGCCGGTCGCCACCGCGGTCACCGCACGGGTGAGCTCGGTCGCGTACGGCATCGACGCCGCCACCTTGCGCTGCGCCTTGACGATGCGCGAGGCGGCGATCATCTCCATCGCCTTGGTGATCTTCTTGGTCGCCGTGATGGCACGGATGCGACGCTTGTAGACCCGGAGCTGCGCTCCCATGAGTCAGGTCCCTTCCGTCGTCACTTGGAGACGTTGACGGCCGGTGCGTCCTCGCCCAGGAGCTTGCCGTCCGAGGTCTCGAACTGGCGCTTGAAGCCGGCGATGGCGTCAGCGATCGACGTCAGGGTGTCGTCCGACATCTTGCCGCCGTCGGCGATGGAGGTGAGGAGGTCCTTGCGCTCGCGGCGCAGGTGCTCCAGCAGCTCCGACTCGAAGCGACGGATGTCGGCGACCGGGACGTCGTCCATCTTGCCGGTGGTACCGGCCCAGACGGAGACGACCTGCTCCTCGACGGGCATCGGCTGGTACTGGCCCTGCTTGAGCAGCTCGACCAGGCGCTTGCCGCGCTCCAGCGAAGCCTTCGAAGCGGCGTCCAGGTCGGAACCGAAGGCGGCGAACGCCTCCAGCTCACGGTACTGGGCCAGGTCCAGGCGCAGACGGCCGGAAACCTGCTTCATGGCCTTGTGCTGGGCGGAGCCACCGACGCGGGAGACCGAGATACCGACGTTCAGCGCCGGGCGCTGGCCCGCGTTGAACAGGTCGGACTCCAGGAAGCACTGGCCGTCGGTGATGGAGATGACGTTGGTCGGGATGAACGCCGACACGTCGTTCGCCTTGGTCTCGACGATCGGCAGACCGGTCATCGAACCGGCACCCATGTCGTCGGACAGCTTCGCGCAGCGCTCCAGCAGACGGGAGTGCAGGTAGAAGACGTCACCCGGGTAGGCCTCACGGCCCGGCGGGCGGCGCAGCAGCAGCGACACGGCGCGGTAGGCGTCGGCCTGCTTCGACAGGTCGTCGAAGATGATCAGGACGTGCTTGCCGGCGTACATCCAGTGCTGGCCGATGGCGGAACCGGTGTACGGCGCCAGGTACTTGAAGCCGGCCGGGTCGGACGCCGGGGCGGCGACGATCGTCGTGTACTCGAGCGCGCCGGCGTCTTCCAGGGCGCCGCGAACGGACGCGATGGTCGAGCCCTTCTGGCCGATGGCGACGTAGATGCAGCGGACCTGCTTGTTCACGTCGCCCGAGCGCCAGTTGTCGCGCTGGTTGATGATCGTGTCGACGGCCAGCGCGGTCTTGCCGGTCTGACGGTCACCGATGATCAGCTGACGCTGGCCACGGCCGACCGGCACCATCGCGTCGATGGCCTTGTAGCCGGTCTGCATGGGCTCGTGGACCGACTTGCGGACCATGACGCCGGGGGCCTGCAGCTCGAGGGCGCGGCGGCCCTCGGTCGCGATCTCGCCGAGACCGTCGATCGGGTTGCCGAGCGGGTCGACGACGCGGCCGAGGTAGCCCTCGCCGACGCCGACGGAGAGCACCTCACCGGTGCGCTGCACCGGCTGGCCCTCCTCGATACCGCTGAACTCGCCGAGGACGACCGCACCGATCTCGCGCTCCTCGAGGTTGAGGGCGAGACCGAGGGTGCCGTCCTCGAACTTCAGCAGCTCGTTCGCCATGGCGGAGGGCAGGCCCTCCACCTTCGCGATGCCGTCGCCGGCAACGCTGACCGTTCCGACCTCCTCGCGCGAGGCCGCGTCCGGCTGGTACGACTGGACAAAGTTCTCCAGTGCGTCCCGGATCTCCTCCGGCCGGATCGTGAGCTCCGCCATCTGGGTTCCCTGCTCTCCTTGTTGGGCCTGAAGCTTCTTAGGGGTCTGGGGGCGACCCCCAGGAATCTTCTGCAAGTTCTGCACGGCCCAACCGGGCCGCTAGGAATGCTTTTGTTCTTTTGGTGGCTGGTCAGCCGGCCATGCGGCGGGACGCCTCGGAAAGGCGGTCCGCGATGGTGCCGTCGATGACCTCGTCGCCGACTCGCACCGAGATCCCGCCGAGGACCTCGGGGTCCACGTCGAGGTTCAGGTGCATCTGGCGGCCGTACAGCTTGGCCAGTACCGCGCCGAGACGCGCCTTCTGCACGTCGCTGAGCGGAACTGCGGTGGTCACGGTGGCGACCATGCGGTTGCGGCGCTCGGCGGCGAGCGTGGAAAGGGACTCGAGTCCCGCTTCCAGGCTACGTCCACGCGGACGGGTGACCAGACGCGTGACCAGACGCTCGGTGACGGCGTTCGCCTTGCCGCCGAGCAGGCTGCGCAGCAGCTCGCTCTTGGCGGCGATGGTGGCCGTACGGTCGGTCAGCGCGGCGCGCAGCTCCGTGTTGGAGGAGACGATCCGGCCGAACCGGAAGACCTCGTCCTCGACGTTGTCGAGAGCGTCGCCCTGCTGGGCCGCCGTGAGGTCGGCGGTGGCCGCCAGCTCCTCCAGCGAGTCCACCAGGTCACGGGACTGCGACCAGCGCGACCGGGCCATTCCGGACACCAGGTCGAGGGTCTCCCCGCCCACCTGGCCGGCCAGCAGTCGGCCCACCAGCTCGGCCTTGGCCTCGCCGGACTGCGCCGGGTCCGTAATGACCCGACGCAGCGAGACCTCACGGTCGAGCAGCGCGGTGACGGCTGCCAGCTCACCGGCGAGCTTCGCCGCGTCGACGGACGTGTTGTCCGTCAGCGCGTCGAGACGCTCGCGCGCGGAGGCCAGCGCCTCGCGGCTCGCTCCGTTCATCGGGCCGCCTCGGCCTTCTCCTCAAGCTCGCTGAGGAAGCGGTCGATCGTGCGGCTCTGCCGGGCGTGGTCCTCAAGGGACTCGCCGACGAGCTTTCCGGCCAGGTCGGTGGCGAGCTTGCCCACGTCCTGGCGCAGCGCCTGAGAGGCGGCCTTGCGGTCTGCCGCGATCTGGGCGTGGCCGGCAGCGATGATCTCCTCACGCTGCCGCTGGCCCTCTGCGCGCAGTTCTTCCTTGAGCGCAGTGCCCTGCTCCAGCGCTTCCTGGCGCAGGCGCGCGGCTTCGTGCCGGGCTTCGGCGAGCTGGGCCTTGTACTGCTCCAGCACGCTCTGAGCCTCGGTCTGAGCGGCTTCCGCCTTCTCGATACCGCCCTCGATCGCCTCGCGGCGCTCTTCCAGAACCTTGTTGATGTTCGGGAGGAGCTTCTTCGCGAGGAAACCGAAGACGATGACGAAGGCGATCAGACCGATGACGAGCTCGGGGATCGGCGGAAAGAGCGGATTTTCCGTCTCTGCCGCGAGAACCAGGAGGTTCACATCAGTGCCTTTCGTCTAGTGGGCTGTTCGTCGAGACCGAGGATCAGGAGGTCGGGTAGACGAACGGCATGACCAGACCGATCAGGGCGAGCGCCTCACAGAAGGCGAAGCCGAGGATCTGGTTGGCGCGGATCAGGCCGGCAGCCTCGGGCTGGCGGGCGAGAGCCTGGGTGCCGTTACCGAAGATGATGCCGACGCCGACGCCGGGGCCGATGGCCGAAAGACCGTAACCAACGGAGCTGAGGGAGCCGGTGACGGCGGCAAGGGTCTGGGACATGCCAGTTCTTCCTTCTCTTTCACGGACCGGTGGGGGTTGGCCACCGGACGAATACGGGGGGCGGAGCGGGGCGGGCCTGGCTCAGTGGTGCTCGGCGAGCGCGCCCTGGAGGTAGCTGCAGGCCAGGAGGACGAAGACGTACGCCTGGACGGCCTGGATGAAGAGCTCGAAGGCGGTCATCACGATGACCATCACGAACGAGACACCCGCGTAGGCGATGCCGATGCCGTTCAGCAGGTACCAGCTGGCGATCGTGAAGAGCAGCAGCAGGGTGTGACCGGCGAACATGTTCGCGAACAGTCGGACCGCGTGGGTGAAGGGCCGCACCAGGACGTTCGAGAAGAACTCGATGACCATGACGAGCGGCAGCACGCCGCCGAGGCTCTTGTCGTAGCCCGTCAGGTTCTTGAGGCCGCCGACGAAGCCGTGGCGCTTGAACGTGACGCTCATCCAGATCGCGTACACGATCAGAGCCAGGCCGGCGGGGTACGCGATGATCGACGTCACCGGGAACTGGGCCACCGGAATGATCGACCAGAGGTTCAGGACCCAGACGAAGAAGAACAGCGAGACCATGAAGGGGACGTACTTCTCGCCCTCCTTCTTGCCCAGCGTCTCGTACACGATGCCGCGGCGCACGAAGTCGTAGCCGGCCTCGGCGACCATCTGGAGCTTGCCGGGGACGACCTTCGGCTTGGCGAAGGCGGCCCAGAAGAAGCCCACGATGATGACGGAGCCCAGGAGGGCCAGCAGCATCGGCTTGTTGAAGTACGTGCTGGTCAGGCCAGGCTCGCCCCACAGCGGCTCGAAAAGGAACGAGTGCAGGCCCGGGCCGGGGAAGCCACATCCGTCGAAGATGTGACAGTCGGTCTCGAAAGCGAGGACCTGCGTCGGGTCAGCACTCACCGCGGGCTCCTTCAGCGTGGCGCATAGGTACGGCAACCTCGTTGTGTCGGCGCGGCGCGCAGCCGCGGTTCGGCACTGGACTGGTGTAACGGATGGTGGGGCGGCAGTCAGGCATCGAGCCTCGCGATGGGACAGGCGTCAGCTCAGATGCCCGCGCCCGCAGTGCCGCAGTTGGCACCGGACGATAGCAGGACACCGTAGGCGCACTTATCCCGACCCTACCCTTCACGACTTGGACCCCGGATTTTCGGGCTTGTCGCCCTTCACCGAGTCCGGTTCGACGTAAAGGATCTTGGCCTTCATATGAGCACGGGTCTGCGCACCGATCCACACGAGGGTGGTGGCGACGAGCGAGATCGCGAAGGCCCTGGGGTTGAACAGGGTGGTGTTCTTGAACGCGGCGAGAAAGACGAAGAGCAGCAGGATCTGGGTCGCATAGAGCATGAGCCCCATGGCCTGGAAAAGGTGCGGAAGTGATTTCGCCGTGCGTTGCAGAACGACGAATCCGATGCCCATGAACAGCATCACGACCAGCGTCGCGACGATGGCACCGACCGCACCCTTGCCGCCGACGACCAGCCCGCTGATCAAGGCGGCTACAGCGCCTGCGACAGCGGTGGGTACGGCAGCTTGAAGGAGGGATCGGACGTCATCTGACCGCATGGCGGTTTGCTCCGCGTGGTGGTGGGGGCACTGGACTCGTACGGGACGAGCGTAAGCCCGGTCCGAGAGAGAACCTCGGGCCAAGGGACCGTCGCACTACGGTCCTTCGGCTCTGTCGCCGGGTTTAGTGAACGGTATCACAAACTATTTGATGAGAGCTTTACCTGCCGGGTGTGCTGACTGTCACACATGAGAGGGACCCTGCGCGTGTGTGCAGGACAGGCGGCCGCCTTGCGTGGTAAAGGGGGTTCATGTCCGACATGCGACCCGGCGGTCAGCGAGTGGATTCAGCCTTACGCCGGTCGGGAAAGCGCGAACGGGGGCCCACGGCGGTCGCTCCGTTGACGCCGGAGACACCCACGGCGATCGGCCTGACGGGCTCCGGCTCCGCACCCGAGACGTCCTGCGCGGCCGCCTCGGCGGCTGCCTCGGCCGCCCGTGCGGCGTGCCGGTAACGCGGCGGAACCAGGCCCTCCGCCCACCGCGGGGTACGCGGTGTGAAGCGCGGCAGGAGCAGCAGGATCAGCCCCACCGCACTCAGCGCGGCGATCGCCAGGACGATCCACATCGAGCTGGAATGCACCGAATACGCGACCGCGCCGAAGGCGATCAGCCCCGACCAGAAGTACATGATCAGGACCGCGCGGCTGTGCGAATGCCCGAGTTCCAGCAGCCGGTGGTGCAGGTGCCCGCGGTCCGCCGCGAAGGGCGACTGGCCCTTCCACGTACGCCGCACGATGGCCAGGATCAGGTCCGCCACCGGGATCGCGATGATCGTCAGCGGCAGGATCAGGGGCATGAAGACCGGCAGCATCGCGTGGGTCGCGTTGCGCTCACCGCCCGCGAACAGGGCCATCGCGTCCGGGTCCACCTGGCCGGTCATCGAGATCGCGGCCGCGGCGAGCACCAGGCCGATGAGCATCGAGCCGGAGTCGCCCATGAAGATGCGCGCGGGATGCATGTTGTGCGGCAGGAAGCCGAGGCACATGCCCATCAGGATCGCGGCGAAGAGGGTGGCGGGCGCGGCCGCCTCGATGCCGTAGCCGAACCAGATCCGGTACGAGTAGAGGAAGAACGCCGCGGCGGCGATGCAGACCATGCCGGCGGCGAGGCCGTCGAGGCCGTCCACGAAGTTCACCGCGTTGATGGTGATCACGACGAGGGCGACGGTGAGCAGATTGCCCTGCCACTGGGTGAGCGAGACCGAGCCGATGAAGGGGACCGGGATCCACAGGATGGTCAGACCCTGCATGACCATCACGCCGGCGGAGATCATCTGCGCGCCGAGCTTGATCAGGGCGTCGATCTCGAACTTGTCGTCGAGCACGCCGACCAGCCAGATCAGGGCCGCTCCGGAGAGCAGCGCCCGCGGTTCGTTCGACAGCTCGAAGACGCCGTTGAGGTTCCGCAGGTGGTCGGCGACCAGCAGGCCGGCGCACAGACCGCCGAACATGGCGATGCCGCCCAGCCGTGGTGTGGGCTCTCGGTGCACGTCGCGGGCACGGATCTCCGGCATGGCCCCGGCCGCGATCGCGAACTTCCGCACGGGCCCGGTCAGCAGGTAGGTCACCGCGACCGTGACGCAAAGCGTCAGCAGATATTCACGCACGGGCTGCCCCAGATGTATCGCCGGCCATCTCAGCCCCACACATTAGCTGCGATGTCCCCTCCCCCGAGGACGCGAGGGGGCGGTATCCCGGTTGCGGTACACCCCTCTTGTCCCGCTTACTCCCCGTAAGGGGGAAATCCCAGCGTGAGCTCATTGACCTCCGTACGTGTCTTCGCGGCGTCCCCGTGCAGCGCGGCGGCGAACAGCGCGGCGATCCGGAGCATCTCCGCCTCCCCCATCCCCTGCGTGGTCACCGCGGCCGTCCCCAGCCGCACGCCCCGCTGGTCCCCGTACGGGAGGGCGCAGGTGTCGAGCACGATCCCGGCCGCGGCCAGCCGGCCGCGGGCGGTCGGGCCGTCCATGCCGAGCGCCGCGGGGTCGGCGGTGATCAGGTGCGTGTCGGTGCCGCCGGTGGTGATGGCGAACCCGCGCTCCTCCAGCGCGCCCGCCAGCACCCGGGCATTGGCGACGACCCGGTGGGCGTAGGTGGTGAAGGCCGGGCGGGCCGCCTCGCCGAACGCCACGGCCTTGGCGGCGATGGTGTGCATCTGGGCGCCGCCCTGGGTGAAGGGGAACACCGCCCGGTCGATGCGCTCGGCGAACTCGGCACCGCACAGGATCATCCCGCCGCGCGGCCCGCGCAGCACCTTGTGCGTGGTCGCGCAGACGATGTCGGCGTAGGGCACGGGGCTGGGCGCGGCCCCGCCGGCCACCAGCCCGATCGGATGGGCGGCGTCGGCGATCAGATAGGCCCCGACCTCGTCGGCGATCTCCCGGAAGGCGGAGTACTCGGGGTGGCGCGGGTAGGAGATCGACCCGCACACGATCGCCTTGGGCCGGTGCGCGCGGGCGAGGTCCTGGACCTGCCGGTAGTCGATGAGCCCCGTCTCGGCGTCGACCCCGTACCCGACGAAGTCGAACCAGCGGCCGGAGAAGTTGGCGGGCGAGCCGTGGGTGAGGTGCCCGCCGTACGGGAGCCCCATCGCCAGCACGGTGTCCCCGGGCCGCAGCAGCGCGGCGTACGCGGCGAGCACGGCGGAGGAACCCGAATGCGGCTGCACATTGGCGTGCTCGGCCCCGAACAGCGCCTTGGCCCGCTCCACGGCCACCCGCTCGGCCAGGTCGGCGTACTCGCACCCGCCGTGGTAGCGGGCCTCGGGGTACCCCTCGGCGTACTTGTTGGCGAGCGCGGACCCCAGCGCGGTGAGCACGGCGGCGGAGGTGAAGTTCTCGGCGGCGATCAGCTGCAACGTACTGGCCTGCCGCTGCCGCTCCCCGGCGAGTACGTCGGCCATCTGCGGGTCCTGCCTGCGCAGCAGGTCCGTGGGCTGGGTGATGACGCTCATGGCGCGACTCCAGGGGGGTACCGGGTACCAGCCACTGTAGGCCGACCACGCACATGGCGCCTCGCGGCAGGCCGTCTCCTGGGGCTCCACCCCAGACCCCGCTCCTCAAACGCCGGAGGGGCTGGATTTTGGCTGTGCTACGCCGACATTTTCAGCCTCGCCGGCGATTGAGGCGCGGGTCCGGGCAGAGCCCGATCTTTCAGCCTCGCCGGCGATTGAGGCGCGGGGTCCGGGGCAGAGCCCCGGCAGCGGCGCCAAAGGTCAACGTGAAGCAGTGACGCCCGTCAGGGCCGTCACCACAGGGTCCAGCGCCTGGTTGATCTCGTCGCCGATCGAGCGGAAGAAGGTGATCGGCGCCCCGTACGGGTCGTACACCTCGTCCGCGTCGGGCGACGGCGCCAGCAGCCACCCCCGCAGCGCCGCGGCCGCCCGCACCAGCGCCCGCGCCCGCTCCGCCATCCCGTCGTCCAGCGGCGGCAGCGTGGCCGGGTCTATGGCCCGCACCAGCCGGGTGAACTCCTTCAGCGTGAAGGTCCGCAGCCCCGCCGAGTGGCCCATCGAGATGACCTGGGCCCGGTGGTCGCGGGTGGCGGTCAGCACCAGGTCGGCGCGTATGACGTGCTCGTCCAGCAGCTCCCGCCCGGTGAATCCGGTCGCGTCGGCCCCGAAGTCCGCCAGCACGGCGGCCGCGTTCGCCTCCATGGGCGCGCCCTCGTGGCCCCACGTGCCCGCGCTCTCCACGATGAGGTCGCCGGTCACGAGACCGCCCAGCCGGTGGGACAGGGCGTGCCGCGTCAGCCGCTCGGTGATGGGCGAGCGGCACACGTTGCCGGTGCTGACGTGGAGTATGCGGAAGGAGTCTCCCCCAGCTACCGCTGGGTGGTGCCCCCTGGCTATGCCACGCCCCTCAGGGCTCACGGGGCGACCTCGAGGTCGGGTACGACCTCCCGCAGCTGTTCGGCGGTGAGCGCCCCCTCGCGCAGCAGGACGGGAACCTTCCCGGTGACGTCGACGATCGACGACGGCTGGATGCCGGGCGTCGGCCCGCCGTCCAGGTACACGGAGACGGAGTCCCCGAGCATCTCGCGTGCCGCGTCGCAGTCCTCGGGCGCCGGCTGCCCCGACAGGTTCGCCGAGGACACCGCCATCGGGCCGACCTCGGTCAGCAGCTCGATCGCGACGGGGTGCAGGGGCATGCGCACCGCCACGGTGCCGTGGGTGTCCCCCAGATCCCACGCCAGCGAGGGCTGGTGCTTGGCGACGAGCGTGAGCGCGCCCGGCCAGAAGGCGTCGACGAGCTCCCACGCCTGCTCGGAGAAGTCCGTGACGAGGCCGTGCAGGGTGTTCGGGGAGCCGATGAGCACCGGGGTCGGCATGCCGCGGCCCCGCCCCTTGGCGGCGAGCAGGTCGTGGACGGCCTCCGGGCTGAAGGCGTCCGCGCCGATCCCGTACAGGGTGTCGGTGGGCAGCACGACGAGCTCGCCGCGACGCACGGCGGATGCGGCTTCGCGCAGGCCCGTCTTACGGTCCGTCGCGTCGTTGCAGTCGTATCGCCGGGCCATCAGCGGGCCTCCTCGTGCAGCAGGGGGGTGGCGGGAATGGTCGCGCCGGTCACGGCAGTGCCTTGCGCGCGGTCGCGAAGCGGGGGCGGTTGTTGAGGTCCGGGTGGTCGGCCGCGTCGGCCCAGCCCCGCTCCTCGGCGAAGATCCACGGGACCTGGCCGCCCTGGGTGTCGGCGTGCTCGATGACGACGATGCCGCCGGGCCGCAGCAGCCGGTGGGCGGTGCGCTCGATGCCGCGGATGGTGTCGAGGCCGTCCTCGCCGGAGAAGAGCGCCATCTCCGGGTCGTGGTCCCTGGCCTCGGGGGCCACGTACTCCCACTCGGTGAGCGGGATGTACGGCGGGTTGGAGATGACCAGGTCGACCTGGCCGTCCAGCTCCGGCAGCGCGCTCAGGGCGTCGCCCTGGTGGACGGTGACCCGGGAGCCCTCGGCGTTCTTGCGGGTCCACCGCAGGGCGTCCTCGGACAGCTCGACCGCGTGCACGCGCGAGCGCGGCACCTCCTGCGCCATGGCCAGCGCGATGGCACCGGAACCGGTGCACAGGTCGACGATCATCGGCTCGACCACGTCCATCGCCCGGACGGCGTGTATGGCCCAGTCCACGACCGATTCGGTCTCGGGCCGGGGCACGAAGACCCCGGGCCCGACCTGGAGCTCCAGGTACCGGAAGAAGGCGCGGCCGGTGATGTGCTGGAGCGGCTCGCGCGCCTCGCGGCGGGCGACGGCCTCCCAGTAGCGGGCGTCGAAGTCCGCGTCCTTGACGTGGTGCAGTTCCCCCCGCTTGACGCCGTGCACGAAGGCCGCGAGCTCCTCCGCGTCGAAGCGCGGTGAGGGCACGCCGGCGGCGGCCAGCCGCTGGGTGGCCTGGGCCACCTCGGCAAGCAGCAAGTTCACGCTGGTCCTCCGGGCTGCTGTCGTACGGGGGGTGAAGCAGGGTTCAGATCAGTGCGCGGCCGCGAGCTTGGCCGCGGAGTCGGTGTCCACGCAGGCCTGGATGACCGAGTCGAGGTCGCCGTCGAGCACCTGGTCCAAGTTGTACGCCTTGAAGCCGGTGCGGTGGTCCGAGATCCGGTTTTCCGGGTAGTTGTACGTCCGGATCTTCTCGGAGCGGTCCACGGAGCGCACCTGGCTGCGGCGCACGTCGGAGGCCTCCTGCTCGGCTGCCTCCTGGGCGGCGGCCAGCAGGCGCGAGCGCAGGATGCGCATCGCCTGCTCCTTGTTCTGGAGCTGGCTCTTCTCGTTCTGGCAGGAGGCGACCACACCGGTGGGCAGGTGCGTGATGCGCACGGCCGAGTCGGTGGTGTTGACGGACTGGCCGCCGGGGCCGGACGAGCGGTACACGTCGATGCGGAGATCGTTCATGTTGATCTCGACCTCGACCTCCTCGGCCTCCGGGGTGACGAGCACGCCGGCGGCGGAGGTGTGGATGCGGCCCTGGGACTCGGTGGCCGGAACCCGCTGGACGCGGTGCACGCCGCCCTCGTACTTCAGGCGGGCCCACACGCCCTGGCCGGGCTCGGTGGCGCCGTTGCCGCCCTTGGTGCGGACGGAGACCTGGACGTCCTTGTAGCCGCCGAGCTCGGACTCGGTGGCGTCGATGATCTCGGTCTTCCAGCCCACGCGCTCGGCGTAGCGCAGGTACATGCGCAGCAGGTCGCCGGCGAACAGCGCCGACTCGTCGCCGCCCGCGCCCGCCTTGACCTCGAGGAGCACGTCCTTGTCGTCGCTGGGGTCGCGCGGGACCAGCAGCAGGCGGAGCTTCTCGGTGAGCTCCTCGCGCTGCTGGGTCAGCTCCTTGACCTCGGCGACGAAGTCCGGGTCGTCGGCCGCGAACTCCTTGGCCGTCTCGATGTCCTCGGCCGACTGCTTCCACGCACGGAAGGTCGCGATGATCGGGGTCAGCTCCGCGTAGCGCTTGTTCAGCTTGCGCGCGTTGGCCTGATCGGAGTGGACCGAAGGGTCGGCGAGCTTCTTCTCAAGATCGGCGTGTTCGCCGACCAATTCCTCGACCGCCTCGAACATCGGGGGCTCCTGTGGTGAAAGTACGAAAGGGGTGACTTGGCAGACCGACGACAAAGGCGCCGGTCCGGCCGCCCCCGAGTGGACAGGGGGCGACCGGAGACCGGCGCCTGGGTCGCGCTACTTCTTGGCCGCACCCTTGCCGAAGCGCGCCTCGAAGCGGGCCACGCGGCCACCGGTGTCGAGGATCTTCTGCTTGCCCGTGTAGAACGGGTGGCACTCGGAGCAGACCTCGGCTCGGATGGAGCCCTCGGTCAGGGTGCTACGGGTGGTGAACGACGCGCCACAGGTGCAGCTGACCTGGGTCTCGACGTACTCGGGGTGAACATCGCGCTTCAAGGTGTCTCCTAGATTCGGGAGGGCGCCGGGTCGCAGGAGCCGAATTGCGCACTGCGTGAACCGGGGCCGACAGACCAGTCTGCCAGGACCGGGCTGCCTGTCAAAATTCTGAGGACGCCTCCCTCAACGGAGAGGGGTCGCCATCTATTCCACACCCCCGCGCGATCCGTCCGCAAGCCGCCTGAACAGGGGCTCTCTACTGGACGATGCCGCCGACCGTGCCCTTGTCCCCCATGGAGTTCGCGGTGGCCTCGGCCGGGATCGGCCGGTCCGCCAGCAGGGCGTCCCAGACCAGCTTCGACTCCTTGGTCAGTGGGGCGACGCGGTCGGAATCACGTGCGTCCACGGTCACCGGCAGGGTGATCATGTGCATGTTCTGGGCGTCGATGCCCTGCAGGCCCTGAGCGAAGCCCATGAGGGACTTCACGTCGCCGAGCGCCTTGTCGGTGGTGAGCGCCTTGGTCCCGGAGTCGGCGAGGTCGACCAGGCGCTTGGGGTTGTCGAACACCCCGATGCTCTTGACCTGCTTGATCAGCGCCTTGATGAAGGCCTGCTGGAGCTGTATTCGGCCCAGGTCGCTGCCGTCGCCGACGCTCTTGCGGGTCCGGACGAGACCGAGGGCCTGTTCGCCGTTGAGGTGGTTCGGGCCGGCCGCGAGTTCGAGGTGGCTGGCACCGTCCTTGATCGGCTTGGTGGTGGTCACGTCGACGCCGCCGAGATTGTCGATGATCTTCTTGAAGCCCGTGAAGTCGACCTCGATGTAGTGGTCCATGCGGATCCCCGACATCTTCTCGACGGTCTTGACCGCGCAGGCCGCTCCGCCGATGGTGTACGCCTCGTTGAACTGCTTGCGCGGGCCGCCGGGGTCGGTCTTCCCCTTGCCGACGGCGCATTCGGGGCGGGCGGTCATGGTGTCGCGCGGTATCGATATGACGCTGGCCTGCTTGTGGCCCTCGTACAGGTGGACGATCATCGCGGTGTCGGAACGCGCGGAGCCGCCGTCGTCCCGGCCGTACTCGGAGTTCTCGCCGCCGCGGGAGTCGGAGCCGAGGACGAGGATGTCCATCGAGCCGTTGTCCACGTTCTGCGGGCGGTCGGTGCCCAGGGCCTGGTCGATGTCGACGGTCTTCAGATTGCCGTTGAGCTTGAAGTAGAAGTAGCCGAGGCCCCCGCCGCCCAGCAGGACCACACCCGCGGCGCACCAGGCGACGATGACGAGGGCCCTGCGGCCCTTCGCCGGTTTGCGTCGGCGCCGGCCCGCGGCACGGTGGCCGCCGCCCTTGCTGTCCTCGGTCATGCTCTCCTCAGTCCTGAGTCCGGTCCCCTGGTCCGTTCCGGCCCGCATCCACCTCACGGTTCCTCTGACACAGACGGCCTAACGTCCTCCAGGGTTCCACGGCGGCGGAACCCCCTGGCCGGCGCCGACGAGGTCACCAGCGGGACAAACGCTCCGTGATCCCGGATTCACCTGCGGTCTTGCCGCAGGCCGCGGGAGGGCGCGCCGAGGTTCGGCGGGGGCGGGGGTGTGGCGAAGCTCGCACGGGGCCCCGTACAGCCCCGCAGGGCCGTACGGAGCCCCGTACACGCGCACAGCCGCCCCCGACCGCGGGTGCGGCGGGGGCGGCTGTGGCGTCAGGCGTTCGGACTTCAGTCGTCGTTCTTGCCCGACGGGGTCGTCTTCGCGATCTGCATCAGGAACTCGGCGTTCGACTTCGTCTGCTTCATCTTGTCGAGCAGCAGCTCGATCGCCTGCTGCGAGTCGAGCGCGTGCAGCACCCGGCGCAGCTTCCAGGTGATGGAGAGCTCCTCGCTGTTGAGGAGGATCTCCTCCTTGCGGGTGCCCGACGCGTCGACGTCCACCGCGGGGAAGATGCGCTTGTCGGCGAGCTTCCGGTCGAGCTTGAGCTCCATGTTGCCGGTGCCCTTGAACTCCTCGAAGATCACCTCGTCCATGCGCGAGCCGGTCTCGACCAGCGCGGTGGCCAGGATGGTCAGCGAGCCGCCGTCCTCGATGTTGCGCGCGGCACCGAAGAAGCGCTTCGGCGGGTACAGCGCGGTCGAGTCGACACCACCGGACAGGATGCGGCCGGAGGCGGGCGCCGCGAGGTTGTACGCGCGGCCCAGACGGGTGATGGAGTCCAGCAGGACGACCACGTCGTGACCCAGCTCGACGAGACGCTTGGCGCGCTCGATGGCCAGCTCGGCGACGGTGGTGTGGTCCTCGGCCGGGCGGTCGAAGGTCGAGGAGATGACCTCGCCCTTGACCGACCGCTGCATGTCGGTGACCTCTTCCGGACGCTCGTCGACCAGGACGACCATCAGGTGGCACTCGGGGTTGTTGACGGTGATCGCGTTGGCGATCGACTGCATGATCATCGTCTTGCCGGCCTTCGGCGGCGAGACGATCAGACCACGCTGGCCCTTGCCGATCGGTGCGACCAGGTCGATGATCCGGCCGGTCAGCACGCCCGGGTCGGTCTCCAGGCGGAGCCGGTCCTGCGGGTAGAGCGGGGTCAGCTTCTGGAACTCCGGTCGGCCGCGGCCGGATTCGGGCGCCATGCCGTTCACCGAGTCCAGCCGCACAAGGGCGTTGAACTTCTCGCGGCGCTCGCCGTCCTTGGGCTGGCGCACGGCACCGGTGGTGTGGTCACCCTTGCGCAGGCCGGCCTTGCGGACCTGAGCGAGGGACACGTACACGTCGTTGGGGCCGGGCAGGTAGCCCGAGGTCCGGATGAACGCGTAGTTGTCGAGGATGTCGAGGATGCCCGCGACGGGGATCAGGACGTCGTCGTCGGCGACCTGCGGCTCGCTCGGCGCGAACTCGTCGCGGCCACGACGGCCACGGCGGTCGCGGTAGCGGCCGCGGCGGCCACGACGGCCTTCCTCGCCGTCGAAGTCGTCCTGGGGACCGTTGTCCTGACGGTCCTGACGGTCCTGACGGCCCTGCTGACCCTGGCCCTGGCCCTGGCCCCGGCCGCCCTGCTGCTGGCGGTCCTGACGGTCGGCGCGGTCCTGACGGCCGCCGCCCTGTCCGCCCTGGCCGCCCTGCGCGCCCTGGCCCTGACCCTGGGCGCCCTGGCCCTGGTCGTCGGCCTTGGCACCGCGGTCACGGCGGTCCCGCTGACGGTCACCGCGCTCGGCGCGGTCACCGCGGTCACGGCGGTCGCGACGGCCACGGCCTTCGCCGTCCTGGCCCTGCGCCTGGCCGGCGGACACGGCGGTGGCGGCTTCGGCCTTGACCTCGGCCGGCGCGGTGGCGGCGGTCACGGTCTCGGTCTTCTGCTCGACCTGCACGGCGACGGGGGCCGAGGCCTCCGGGCTGCCGGAGGGGGCCGTGGCCCGACGGCGGCGGCGCTCGCCGACCGGGGCGTCCTCGCTGGCCGGCTGGCCCGGGATCTCGATCTGCGCCTGCGCGGCAGGCTTCTCGGCGGGCGCCTCGGCGGCGGCCTCACCCGTACGGGCCTTGCTGGTGGCGCGGCGCTTCGGCTTGGCCTCGGCGGTGTCGGCGGAGGCCGCGGCCTTGGGGGCACCGCTGCCGGCCTGCGCCTCCTTGATGACCTCGATCAGCTGGCTCTTGCGCATCCGCGCGGTGCCCCTGATCCCGAGGCCCGACGCGACCTGCTGCAGCTCGGCCAGGACCATGCCGTCAAGGCCGGTGCCGGTGCGTCGACGCTTGGGTGCGGCGCCCGCGGCGGGGGCACTGGTGTCGACAGAGGTGTCGGCAGCGCCCATCAGATCGGTGGTGTCGCTCACGAAGGGTCCTTCCCTGGAGCGGACGTCGGCCTGTCTGGCTCGGCGACCGGTTGTGCTGTCCGACAACAGTCCTAGGTGTGGACCGTGCCGGGGCGGTGGTCCGCCGATAGAGATACGGCGGAGAGAAACGTGCGTGGGTGGTTCCGGCGAGAAGCCCCCGAGCTGAAAGCGTGGGAATGTCACGCCGATTCCGGAGCGTGCTCGAAACTGCTGGAAGTGATCAAAGCAGTCGGGGAGGCTCCCGGAAGAAATGTGGTCCCGGAGGGGGACACTGAGCACGGAGCCATGGCGGCTGCCGATGCGCACTTGAGACTAACACTACCGGATCCAATAGATATTCCCCCTCTCAATCACCGGCAATCGCGCTGTTCAGCGCGGGCGGCCTGCCCTGGCCGCCCGCCCCTGGCCGGCTGCGCTTCCGGAGGGCGTGCCCTCCGGAAGCCCCGTCTTCGTGTTCTCGCGAACAGGAAGCCCTGTCTCCCTGGTGAAAGACCTAGCCGCCCTGAGTGCCCAGCGGAAGTACGCTCGCGCCCGCGGCGTCGAGTGCGAGCCGGTTGGCCGCCCACCCCTCGCCCGCGAGCTGCGCGACCTTGTCGGCCGCACCGTTGTCGACCAGCGCGAGGACCGTGGGGCCCGCGCCGGAGATGACCGCGGGGATGCCGTCCGCCCGCAGCCGGTTGACGAGTGCCACGCTCTCGGGCATCGCCGGGGACCGGTACTCCTGGTGGAGCCGGTCTTCGGTGGCCGGCAGCAGGAGCTCGGGACGCCTGGTCAGGGCCTCCACGAGCAGGCCCGCGCGGCCCGCGTTGACAGCCGCGTCCACGTGCGGGACGGTGCGCGGCAGCAGGCCGCGCGCGGTCTCCGTCAGGACCGGCTTGGACGGTACGAAGACCACCGGAACGATGGATTCGGCGGGCTCCATCCGGATGGCCTTGGCACTGCCCCCGTCCATCCACGCCAGGGTGAAACCGCCGAGCAGACAGGCGGCGACGTTGTCGGGGTGGCCCTCGATCTCGGTGGCGAGCTCCAGCAGCGCCGCGTCGTCGAGCTTGGCCTCGCCGCCTATGGTCACGGCGCGGGCGGCGACGATGCCCGCGCAGATGGCGGCGGAGGAGGAGCCGAGGCCGCGGCCGTGCGGGATGCGGTTGGCGCAGACGACCTCGAGGCCGCGCGGCTGTCCGCCCAGCAGGTCGAAGGCGGTGCGCATGGAGCGTACGAGCAGGTGGCTCTCGTCCCGCGGGAGGGTGTCGGCGCCCTCGCCCGCGATGTCGATGTTCAGGCCGGAGTCGGCCACCCGGACGACTACGTCGTCATAGAGCCCCAGGGCCAGGCCGAGGGCGTCGAAGCCCGGGCCGAGGTTGGCACTGCTGGCGGGGACGCGCACCCGTACGGCGGCGGCGCGGAACGCTGGACCGGCCATCGTCCGATGACACTCCTTGTGACTGTGCGAGATCTTCGCTCTTCGCTGGCTCGCTGCGAATGTACTGGAGAACGTACGACACCCGAAGGCCCTCGGGGCAGCACCGCAGTCATATGCGCGGTGGCGGATGTAAGTACAGCGTATCGAAGGAAGGTTCTCTCGCGACATAGGGCGCACAGGAGGCGCACGATGCGTGTCGTCGACTTCGACTGACTTCGACTGGCTTCGGCCGCACTTTTGTCGTCGTACGGGGTGAGTTGCCGGGTTCCTTCACGCCCCCGGGAGGGACTGAAGGAACCCGGCGGGGCTCACATCGTCGTGCGGTCAGACCAGGCCGAGGCGGACCGCGGCGGCCTCGGCGTCCACCGGAACGGTGACCGGCTGCGGAGCGCCGGCGATCGCCCAGTCGGGGTCCTTCAGGCCGTTGCCGGTGACGGTGCACACGATCTTCTGACCCGGGTCGACCAGGCCCAGCTCGGCGGCCTTGAGCAGACCCGCCACCGAGGCGGCCGAGGCGGGCTCGACGAAGACGCCCTCCTGAGCGGCCAACAGCCGGTAGGCGGCGAGGATCTGGCGGTCCGTCACTTCGTCGATGAAACCGCCCGACTCGTCGCGCGCCTGCAGGGCGTACTCCCAGGAGGCCGGGTTGCCGATCCGGATCGCGGTGGCGATGGTGTGCGGCTCCTTGACGATCTCGCCGCGCACGATGGGCGCGGAACCGGACGCCTGGAAACCCCACACGCGGGGCGTACGGGAGGCCAGGCCGTCGGCCTTGTACTCCTTGAAGCCACGCCAGTACGCGGTGATGTTGCCGGCGTTGCCCACGGGCAGCACGTGGATGTCGGGGGCGTCACCGAGCGCGTCGACGATCTCGAACGCGGCCGTCTTCTGACCCTCGATGCGCACCGGGTTGACCGAATTGACCAGCGCCACCGGGTAGTTGTCGGAGAGCGCGCGGGCCAGGTTCAGGCAGTCGTCGAAGTTGCCGTCCACCTGAAGGATCTTGGCGCCGTGCACGAGGGCCTGGCCCATCTTGCCGAGCGCGATCTTGCCGCGGGGCACGAGCACCGCGGAGACCATGCCGGCGCGCACCGCGTAGGCGGCGGCGGAGGCGGAAGTGTTGCCGGTGGAGGCGCAGATGACCGCCTTCGCGCCGTCCTCCTTGGCCTTGGTGATGGCCATGGTCATACCGCGGTCCTTGAAGGACCCGGTGGGGTTCGCCCCCTCGACCTTGAGGTGCACCTCGCAGCCGGTGCGCTCGGAGAGCACCTGCGCGGGGACGAGGGGAGTGCCGCCCTCACGGAGCGTCACCACGGGAGTCGTGTCCGTCACCGGCAGGCGGTCCCGGTACTCCTCGATGATGCCGCGCCACTGGTGGGTGCGATTGCTGCTCATGGGTCCTTACTCCCCTTCAACACGCATGATGCTGGCGACACCGCGGACGGTGTCCAGCATCCGCAGCGCCTCGACGGTCCCGGAGAGGGCGGCGTCGGGTGCGCGGTGAGTGACGACGACGAGGGAGGCCTCGCCGTCCTTGCCCTGCTGCCGCACGGTGTCGATGGAGACGCCGTGCTCGGCGAAGGTGGTCGCGACCTGGGCGAGGACGCCCGGCTTGTCGGCCACATCGAGGCTGATGTGGTAGCGCGTGACGACCTCGCCCATGGGGCTGACCGGCAGCTGGGTGTAAGCGGACTCGCCGGGCCCCGTTGCCTCGGCGAGCTGGTTGCGGGCGACGGCGACGAGGTCGCCGAGGACCGCGGACGCGGTCGGCGCACCGCCCGCGCCCGGCCCGTAGAACATGAGCCGCCCGGCGGCCTCCGCCTCGACGAAGACGGCGTTGTACGCCTCGCGGACGGAGGCGAGCGGGTGGCTGAGCGGGATCATCGCCGGGTGGACGCGGGCGGTGACGGACTCGCCGTCCGCCGCACGCTCCAGGATGGCGAGGAGCTTGATGGTGCAGCCCATCCGCTTGGCCGAGGCGAAGTCGGCGGCGCTGACCTCGGTCATGCCCTCGCGGTACACGTCGTCGAGACGGACGCGGGTGTGGAAGGCGATGCCGGCCAGGATCGCGGCCTTGGCGGCGGCGTCGTAGCCCTCGACGTCGGCGGTCGGGTCGGCCTCGGCGTACCCGAGGGCGGTGGCCTCGTCCAGGGCCTCCTGGTACCCGGCGCCGGTCGAGTCCATCTTGTCGAGGATGAAGTTCGTCGTGCCGTTGACGATGCCCATCACCCGGTTGATCTTGTCGCCCGCGAGGGACTCGCGCATCGGGCGGACCAGCGGGATGGCGCCGGCGACGGCGGCCTCGTAGTAGAGGTCCAGCCCGTGCTGCTCGGCTGCGGCGTGGAGCGCGGCGCCGTCCTGGGCGAGCAGCGCCTTGTTCGCGGAGACGACGGAGATGCCGTTCTCGAAGGCGGTGGTGATCAGCGTACGGGCGGGCTCGATGCCGCCGATGACCTCGATGGCGATGTCGATGTCGCCGCGTTTGAGGAGGGCGGTCGCATCGGTGGTGATCAGGGCCGGGTCGATGCCCTCGCGCACCTTGGAGGGACGGCGCACGGCCACGCCGGCGAGTTCGACGGGCGCGCCGATCCTCTGCGTGAGGTCGTCGGCGTGCGTCGTCATGATGCGAGCTACTTCCGAGCCAACCACTCCACAGCCCAGCAGCGCCACCTTCAGCGGACGCGTACGCATCATTCGACCTACGCCTTTCGATCTTCCATCAGTACCCCGCGCGCGGTTTGCACGCCGGGTGGAACCAGTCTCACTCAATGGACAGCAGTTTCCATCCTCGGTCCATTGAGTGAGACACCTATTTCATCATCCGAGGTCGAGACGCAGGAGATCTTCCTCCGTCTCCCGGCGGACGATCACTCGGGCCTGTCCGTCACGCACGGCGACGACCGGCGGGCGGAGCGCGTGGTTGTAGTTGCTGGCCATGGAGCGGCAGTAGGCGCCGGTGGCGGGGACGGCGAGCAGGTCGCCGGGCGCGAGGTCGGCGGGCAGGAAGGCGTCCTTCACGACGATGTCACCGCTCTCGCAGTGCTTGCCGACGACGCGCGCGAGCATGGGCTCGGCGGTGGAGGTACGCGAGACGAGGGAGACGGAGTACTCGGCGTCGTAGAGGGCGGTCCGGATGTTGTCGGACATCCCGCCGTCGACACTGACGTAGGTACGCAGCCCCTCCAGCGGCTTGATCGTCCCGACCTCGTACAGCGTGAACGCGGTCGGGCCGACGATGGCGCGCCCGGGCTCGACGGAGATACGGGGAGCCCGCAGCCCGGCGCTCTCGCACTCGCGCGCCACGATCTCGGTGAGCGCCTTGGCGATCTCGTGCGGCTCGCGCGGGTCGTCGTCCGACGTATACGCGATCCCCAGCCCACCCCCGAGATCGATCTCGGGCAGCTCCACCCCGTGCTCATCACGCACCGCGGCCAGCAACTGCACGACGCGCTTGGCGCTGACCTCGAAACCGGAAGTGTCGAAGATCTGCGAGCCGATGTGGGAGTGGACGCCGAGCAGCTCGAGGCTGTCGTGCCCGAGCGCGCGCCGCACCGCCTCGGCGGCGGACCCGTCCGCGACGGCGATCCCGAACTTCTGATCTTCATGAGCGGTGGCGATGAACTCATGGGTGTGTGCCTCGACGCCCACCGTCACACGGATCTGCACGGGCTGCCGTACGCGCATCTCGCGGGCGATGTGCGCGACGCGGGCGATCTCCTGGAAGGAGTCCAGCACGATGCGCCCGACCCCGGCCTCGACGGCCCGGCGGATCTCACCCTCGGACTTGTTGTTCCCGTGGAAGGCGATCCGCTCGGCCGGCATCCCGGCGGCGAGCGCGGTCGTCAGCTCCCCGCCGGAACACACATCGACATTCAGCCCTTCTTCCTTCAGCCACTTCACGACGGCCTTGGAAAGAAACGCCTTACCGGCATAGAAGACATCGGCGTCCTTGCCGAAGGCGTGCGCCCAGGCCCGGCACCGCGCCCGGAAGTCCTCCTCGTCGAGGAAGTAGGCGGGGGTCCCGAACTCCTCGGCGAGCTTGGTCACTTCGATCCCGCCGACGGCGACAACGCCGTCGGCGCTGCGCTCGACGGTCCGCGCCCAGACCTTCTCGTCGAGGGCATTGAGATCAGCAGGCGGCGGGGAGTAGTGCCCCTCGGGCAGGACATCGGCGTGACGGGGCCCGGCGGGGTGCGCGGAACGGCTCATCGGTATCTCTCTTCGCAGGTCACAGGCGTGTCGGTGCGTCTATGCCGAGCAGGGCCAGGCCGCCGGCCAGCACCGTCCCGGCGGCTTCGGCAAGAGCCAGCCGGGCACGGTGGGCGGCCGAGGGTTTCTCGTCCCCCTTGGGCAGGACGCGGTGCTGGAAGTCGAGCAGCGCGTCGGCCAGCTCGACGAGATGCCTGGCGAGCCGCTCGGGCGCACGGTGGTGCGCGGCGGCTTCGAGGACGAGGGGACGGTCAGCGAGGGCGCGCAGCAGCTCGGGAGCATCGACATCGCCGACCTCCGCGCGGAACCCGATCTGCTCGGCATTCCATACGAGCGCAACGCTGCGGGCGTGGGCGTACCGCACCCGGAAGAACTCACTGCTCTCGCTTTGCGCGAGCAGCACGTCGGAAAACACGGGGGTCTCGCGGGCGGGCACGGTGAGCATGGCCCAGGCAGCGGCATCGGCCCCGTACCGCGCCACGACGTCCCCGTCCCGCTGGGCGACGGGGGCGATGCGGTCCACGGGCACGTCGCACTCACTGCCGCCTTGGGCGCGGACGAGCCGCAGCACACTCCGGCGTACGACCCGCTCACGCAGCCCGAGGCCGTTTCCGGCATCGGCGGCGACGAGGGCAGCAGCCCCTCCCCGCACATCCCGAATCACGACGTCCCAGACGATCGCGTCCCGGACGAGGGAGGGGGCGGAAGGCGCCGGCAGCACGAAGTTGAGGAACCCGGCGCCGGTGACCTCGACGTGCTCGATCTCCGGCTCCGCGGCGAGCCGGCGGGCCAGTACGTCCGCCACGTCACGAGGCGGGCATCCGGCACTCTTGGCGACCTGAAAGGCAACAGGGGTGGCGTAGTCCCCCACCCCACCGGGCCGGGTCCGCTCGACGACGACCCGCTGCGGAACGGCCCCTTCCGCCGGCAGCTCCCCGTCCGCGACGGCGCAGCGCACGGCGCGTACGACGCAACGGGAGAGGTCGGCGGGGGTCACGGGACCAGCCTAGGCGAGACGCCCTCTCATCCCACGAA
Source organism: Streptomyces sp. NPDC030995 (assembly GCF_055571215.1). Taxonomy (NCBI): domain Bacteria; kingdom Bacillati; phylum Actinomycetota; class Actinomycetes; order Kitasatosporales; family Streptomycetaceae; genus Streptomyces; species Streptomyces sp. NPDC030995. The sequence continues at coordinate 28,271 of NZ_JBVIFS010000009.1, read as the reverse complement.
GGGTTTCGCCATGTGAACAGCAGGCTGAGAAAGATCAGCCCCGCCCCCTTCCGGCGGGGGCCCCTCTCCTCCCGTCACGCCGATCCTTGCGCTCGACCAGCCGCCGCACGACGCGCACCAGCTCGGCGGGCTCGAAGGGCTTCGCGAGGAACGCGTCCACCCCGGCGGCGATCCCGGCCTCGACCTCCTGCTGCGTGCAGGCGCTCACGATGGCCACGGGCACATCCCTGGTCCGCGGATCGGCCCGCAACTGCGCGGCCGTCCCGAACCCGTCCAGCCGCGGCATGACCACATCAAGGGTGATCACATCGGGACACACGCGATGGACGACGTCCAGACACTCGGCACCATCATTCGCGGTCACGACCTCGAAGCCCTCCAGCTCGAGATTGACCTTGATCAGCTGCCGGATGACCTTGTTGTCGTCGACAACAAGCACCCGACCTGAGGCGCCTGGCACAACTCGAGAGTAGGTCGGCCCAAGCCCCCGCGTCCGGGTTTTCGCCACTTCCACCCCCTGCGGGCGACCCACCCTCCCCTCCCCCGCAAACCGGTTCCTGATCACCCCGGGGAAGCTGGTAGTGTTCAACCCGTCGCAGCAACACCAGCGACCGCGCCCCCGTAGCTCAGGGGATAGAGCAACGGCCTCCGGAGCCGTGTGCGCAGGTTCGAATCCTGCCGGGGGCACTTCGCAGGAAGTGCCCAAAGACCCCGCCATCAGCGCTTTAGCTGAGACGGGGTCTTCGCGTATCCGGCCATGGCCTGGCGATGCGCATCCTCCTCCTTGACGGACCCCGTTGTTAGGGTTGTGCAAGCGATGAAGGGCGGGGGCCATGACAATCGACGCCGATCTGAACGTGTCAGAGGACGGTCTGACGAAGCTCGCCGACGACATGGATTCGATGCAGCGGTACCTCGACCGCCAAGTGCGTCGGATGGACGCGGTCGTCGACCGGATCGAGGCCGGGTGGAGAGGCGAGACGGGCGCTGCGTACCGGGCTCTGCACCGGGCCGCCGCCGAGGACACCGTGCGTATCCGGGAGATCCTCGTCGTCCTCGAGGAGGCCGTACGGATGAGCCGTGACGGGTTCACCCAGCAGGAGCTGGACACCCTCCAGTCGTTTCGCAGGGTGCACAGTGCGGTGGACGTCGCACGCGAGGTGGACAGGCTCTCCGAGGGCACGGCGCCGCCGGTGGCGCACAGCGGCCTGCAAGACATCTGATCACGTTTACTTCGGGGGGAGGGCGGACTTCCATGTCCGACGACCACATAGGGGTCAGTTTCGGCACCCTTCAGGGGCTTGCCCAGGAACTGGAGAGCATCCTTCGGGAACTCGACGAAAAGCTCGAGGCGCTCTACAAGCGCACCGAGAAGGCGGTCCTGAGCTGGGACGGCCAGGCTCGTGAGGCGTTCGTCGACGAACTCGACCGCTGGGACCGCCAGATGCAGGACCTCCAAGCCGCCCAGAGGTGGCTCCACGAGGTCGTGAAGACGGGGCAGACGAACTACACCGCCGCTCATCAAGCCGTGCTGCGCGGGTGGGGGGCGTCCTGATGGCCGGTCCCACGGCGCCCGCTCAGGCAGGCGGGTTCGATGTGACGCCGACCCAGCTGAACAGCGTTGCGGGGAATGTGGTCCTGCAGCAGAACATGCTCAACAAGGCGGCGAACGACTTCCTCTACGAGCTCGTGGAGTACATGGACTGCGGGGGGTACGGGAGTGCCGCGCAGTCCATGTCCGCCGCATACGTGAAGGTGGGGAACCGCTTCCTCGACGTATGGGCCAAGAGCGTCGCCAGTGTCGGGGGCGTCGCGGTCGGATTCGTCACGACGGCGAACAACTACTCCAAGGCGGAAGCGGCCAGCCACCCATCGGGCACTGCCAAACCTGTCCAGTTCCCGGTCCCCAAGGTCATCGACACGCCCCCGAAGTACCAACAGATCACTGATCTGCGGTGGGGTGACATGGACGACTACAGCAGCGGTTTCATCTCGTGGCTGCTGGAGGGCGTTCCGGACTGGGCGATGGACATCGTGCGGGGGCTGTTGCACCACGTCGGCCGATGGGGAAAGGCCGCCGACATCCTTCCCCTTCCCGACTATCTACAGATCGACAAGATCGCCCTGGCTTGGCTCCAGCCGGGGTTCGCCGTCACACAGGTGGAGAGCGCACTGACCGGATTGGTCGGTTCCATCTCGGACCCCAACAACGGCGAGTGGCAGGCCGCGATGCGCCAGTTCACCAGCTCTCTCTGGGGAACGACGGCGTGGGGCACGTCAACGGTGAACTACCAGTGGAAGCACGACACCGCCGGCGGACAGGGCACGGGCAGCCATCCCGTGATGAGTGTGCTCTTCGACACCACTCAGGAAGTCAGCAAGGCGATGCGGGCCTTCGCCGAGTCGGCCGAGAAGATGCGTCACGAGGTCTGGCGCATCTACAAAAAGGCCATCCGGGACGCGCTGGCGGATCTGAAGCAGTTGCCCGATTTCGACGATGTAAAGAAAATCGGCAAGCGCCTGCTCGGCATAGGCAAGGAGGTGGCCATCGGCATCACGCTCAAAGTGGACACCGCTGCGATCAACCGAGCGGTCTCCTTGTACGAAGGCGAACTGCGCGGCGTGGAGAGCCGACTCACCGCGCTGCTGCCGGCCCTCGACGAGGCGTACCGGAGCGCGCCGACCTTCCAGGCGGAGGAAGGCCGGGCTCAGGCCTTCGGTGCGCGCTCGCTGAACGACTTCAAACCGGAGCACCGCTTCACCGTCCCCGGGCAGGATCCGGACAACATGTTCTACCCGCTGGACCTGGCGAACCAGGAAGGCCTCTACGACAGTCATCCCGTCGACAAACACGTCGGCCTGACCGATGACCAACTCAGGCAGCGCCTTCGGGACCAGCCGGGCGCCCCTGCCGCCTCCTCCTTCAAGGATCTCGCCTCCGCACAGAAATTCACCCAAGCAGCACTTGAGGACATCAACAATGCGGATCGCATAGCAAAATGGATCGAGAGCGTCGAAAAGAAGAAGCAGAATAATCCGAATTACGACCCGAACAAATCCGAGATCCCTCCCGTCTATCTGGAATTCAAGGAACCCGTCGGGCGCAGCGTCTCGCGGGATGACTACAATACCGATGGCATGAACGCCCAGGCCACCGACAAGAACTGGGTCCAGGTACGACTTATCTATAAGGAAGGCCTGGAGCCGCCGTTCATCGTCCTCACCGCCATGCCACACAAGGGCCCCCCTGCCACACCCAGCACCCCCTAGGAAGGTCGCAGTCACGTGCAGCCATCCCTTGCCGCCCTCTTCTCGGGCGGCCCAGCACTTCGGCTCATCGATCTGGCCATCTCGGTTCAGGAGTCGGGCGGAAAACTCTCGCTGGACGACGAGATTCGGCGATATGTTCGAGTAGTCGGAAACAACACGACTGCAAATTGGAATTGCTCAGTCTATGCTTCGGCTGCCATCCTGGACTTCGCCAGCGAGTCCATTGCAGCATCCGGCTCACTCGACACGCACCCGCCAGAATTTCGGGAAAAGGTCGTAAAGGCGGCGGGCTCGATGGAACCCGCAGAGTACCTTCACTTCCTTGCTGAAATGGTCCGCATCCTCGACCGCGAACCTCCGCCCGAATACGAGGAACTGCCCATGGCGGGCTGGGAGTTTCTCCAGCTGTTCCCGAACCTGTTCGGGCTCGACGCCGTTCTGATGGACGAGGGAGACCTCCCCTTCGCAGGTATTGTCCAGAGGTTCGTGACCAACGAACATCCGTACTGCTTCGATCGTGCCGTCGGGCTCACCACGGAGGCGCAGCGCGCCCTCGTCCTCTTCCCGGGCGAGCGATGCCTCGAAGGCCACAACCACTGGGGCACCCGCGATCGCATGCGTGAGCTCATCGAGACCATCAACGACCACATGCAGCGGGAGCACGCATGACCCCTGCCGAGAACACGGCACCCCTCGCGAACCGAGCCGCCACCTACCCGGATCGCGAGACGGCCCAGTGGGCCACCCAGCACGTCGTCACCCGCAACGAGCAGACGATCCACCGCTGGCTGGCGCAGTCCACGCGGCAACGCCTCACCATCGAGGCCGCCTGGCCATCGCTCCCCGAGCCGGTCGGCCGGGTCCTGCTCCAGGCCATGATGCTGGCCGGCCGGGACGCGTTCGAAGTGCGCGCGGCCCGCGTCGTACTCAGGCGGAATGCGGCGAGCCCGCATGGCTTCACCGTCCACGGCACCTTCCCGATCTACCTCTAGAGGCAGCCTCGTGTCCCTCAAGCCCCTCGAACACGACCGGAAGTACGGCGAACTCGACCAGGTGATCCAGGCACATCTGGGCCGCACCGCCGATGACGAGGAAGCCCTCACCGCCTACCTCCGGCATTGCTGGCGCACCCGGCCCTGGGCCATCGCGATCGCCGAACACCAGCTCCGCGAGTACGCGCAGAACCCGCCCGGGCGGCTCCGGCTGCGCCTCGGCGAGTTCTATCCCGTGCCGGACGTAGGCCTGCCCGACACGGAGATCCAGAACTGGCTCGTCCGGTTGGCTGACCGGCTGAAGGAGAGCGTGGAGACTGGATCGGCTCCACCCCCCGCCACCCCCCGGACCCACTGGGAGTGGCATGCCCGCTTCCCCGAACTCGGGCAGCTGCTCGGTGGCTGGTTCTCCCAGGACATGCCGGACGAGTTCGAGGACCACGACTCGGCGCTGCAGGACTACCTCGACGGCACCGACCCCGGCCTGATCGCCCAGCTCCGAGGGGAGCTGCACGACCTGCTGTCGCTACCGCTGGACGAGTCGGACTACGCCGTCGCGCTGGCGGAACTGGGCATGGAGGTTGACCCTCCCGCGTCCTACGGCCCCGGCGCCTGGCTCTCCGAACTGGCCGACCGACTCCGCTGAACCGGCTGGGCTGCGATCCAGGGCGCGGCTCAGGACGGATCTGCCATGAACGCGGATGCCGAACGCAGCTTGGGGACCCTCGCGCTCGACTCTGGCGGATATCCCAGGCCGGCCCTCCAAGCTCAGCAGCGGCAGCTCTCCGGCAGCGCGGTGGGGGCGAGGCGGCGCATGACGGCCTGGTCTTCGAGGGTCATGCGCGTGAGAGAACCGGCCAGGACGTCGAAGTAGCGGTGCCGGCTCCAGGCGTCGTGGTCTCCCACGACGAACAGACGGCGGCGGGCGCGGCTGACCGCCACGTTCAGCAGGTTCGGGGTGGACGAGGCCCAGATCCGCGGTCCGGCCTTGGCGCCGGATCCGAGTACCAGCAGGACGACGTCCGCTTCCTTGCCCTGAGTGGTGTGCACGGTGCCGATCCGGTCGCGCAGGACAGTTCGGCAGAGGCTGCGTTTGAGACCGCCGACGACATCGCGGAACGGGCTGACCACGAAGATCTGCCCAGGTTCCAGGCCCTGATCCATCAGTCGGTGCACGATGACGTTCGCTGCCTCGCCCTCCCCAGGGCTCCATTTTCCGTCGGACGTGCCCGCACCGACATGCCACCACACGCTGCGGCGGGCGATCGGGTACTCCTGGTCGTGGTGGACGCCGTGGACCATGAGACCTTCGTACGCAATGTCGTTGCTGATGCTGAACATGGGGTTCTCGCAGCGCCGGTGCACCCGGAGCGGCGAGCCGACCCATACACGTTCCTCTTCCCCTCCACTCGGGGCGGGCAGCCAGGTCCCGTACCGGTTCAAACGGTCCGCCACGCGTTGCGCCGAGGTCCTGGCAGGGGCCCACTCCTCGTCCACTCCGAAGGTTCGACGTAGCCCCTGCTGGCCGGTGTGCGGGAGTGTGACGACCGGCTCCAGTTGGAGGGGATCGCCGACGATGACCGCCCGCTTGGCCCGCCAGAGCGCACCGGCCGGCATCTGGGCGGTCGCCTGACCCGCCTCGTCGATCAGAACCCAGCCGAGTGCGCCGGCGCCCAGCCCCGCGAACATGCGGTCCAACGAGGCGAACGTGGTGGAGACGACCGGAACGGCGAGGGGGGAGGATTCCTCCCACCGCGCCGAGAGCGATCTGGCAGACCAGTCCGGCGCACGGAACGGCGCGGCCCGCGACCCTGTCCACGACGTCGAGCTTGCCGACACCGAGGTCAAGGAGCGTGCGCTCGCAGTCCTCCTTCTCCTCGTCGAAGCCGTCCAGCCAGGTCCGGGCGCCGGGCCCGGGCTTGCGCGCACGGCCCGTGGCCCATGCGCAGGCCGAGAAGACGATGGAGTCCTGGACGAGGAGCCCGTCGTCGGTGACCTCGAAGGCGAGCATCGCGCTGTCTCCGTCGAGGCGCCCGTCGTGATCCTCCTCGCCGCCGCCGAAGACTTCGAGTAAGACGTCCCGTACGGCGGCGATCCGGTAGACCCCGCAGTAGACGGTGTGCTGGCGGGCCATATTCCTGTCCACCGGCCGACGCCGGACCGGGTGCCCCTGCTCCCATGGCAGGGGCGTGCCCGCGTCGACGGGGTACATCCCCTTGCGCGGGTCGGTCTTCCCCACCTGCTGCGGGCTGAACATCTCCACGGCGCGCCAGTACCGCACGATGTCCGCCCTGCGCTGCCGCTCGCCCGCGCTGTCATCCAGCTCCCGCCCCACGAGTTGGATCACCCTAGTGGCCGGCGGCGGGCGCGCGGGAGGCGCGCGCCCGCCGTCCGGGGGGACGAGATCCAGCCGTTTACCAGCTACGAAGACACAGGTCGCGGTGGTATTCGACGTACTCCGGGTCCACCCGGTGCTCGGGGATGAGCGTGAGGGTTCCGACCTGCTTGCCGCTCCTGGTGTTCCGGACGGCCCAGTCCACATCGATGTAGATGCCGAAGTGGTCGAACTGCTTGTGGTGGTTGGGGCAGAGGCAGAGCAGGTTCTCCAGCACGTCAGGTCCCAGGTGTGGGCTGGAGACGCCCTGGATGTGCGCGGCCTCGCTGTAGTGGCTGTCGCGTGTCTCCAACTGCTGGTCGCACACCTGGCACCGGTCCTCGTGCAGGATCTTGACCTCGTCCGGGAGGCTCCGGTTGCGGTCGGGCTCCGTTCCGGTGGCCGGTCGGCGACTGACGGGGCCGGGCACAGCGGGAGCGTCCGGACGCCGTCCACTGGCGCTCTTGTACCCTCCGAGGCCGGCCCGGTCGAGGAGCACGTCCTTGTCGATGCCTGACTCGGCGAAGTAGGTGGAGTGCAGCCGACCGACTGCCCTGGCCCGGGTCAGGGCGCGCTTGAGCTGCTTCGCCGCGTCGCTGCTGAAACCTGCTCGGGCCTTCGCTGCGCGCAGTGCCGCGGCCGTGGGCTTGAACCCGCTGTCGTCGATGCCCTCGACCTCCCACAACCCGCTGCTCCGCAGGTGCCAGAAGGGGTACTCGGGCGTCCTACGGTCATGTGTCCCACCGAACTCGTCCAGCAGGGCGCCCACTTCCGCCTCGAATTCCTCCCAGTGGGCCAACCGCTCGCGCCCGGCCGTCAGCCGGCCGATGGCCCAGAGCAGCGCCAGCGGCTTGTGGCGGGCCGGGTTGCCGTCGGGCTGAACGAAGGTGTTCAGGCTGCCGAGGAGGCGCAGCACGTCCTCGCGCCCGAGCCTCGGTGCGGGCAGCGGCTTCTGTCCCTGTCCCTGACCCTGTCCCTGTCTCTGCTTCGGGAACGCCGGCTGTCCGGACGGTTGCCGTGCATCGTCGTTGGCTTCGTCCAGCAGATGAAGGAGCCGTAGCCGGTCGTCCGCCGACCTCAAAGTCAGGGAGCGAACCTGGGTGTTGCCCTCCTCGTAGCCCAGGCCTTCAAGGATGGGACCCGCCGGCACGTTGATCTCCACGACGTCATCCAGAGCCATCATGTGTTCCCAGGCCCGGCCGTCCTTCTCCAGCCCCCAGATGCGCTCTGCCAGCGCACGGTTCCGGAAGACACTCACGACCGTCGCCCTGGCGATGAACGTGCCGTTCGTGTGGAACAGCACTTCATCACCGGCTTTGCTGCAGTCGATGGCCGTGTTCTTCGAGTGGGCGCCCTTCGCCCGAGTGGCTCCCCAGAAGCGAGCGAGCCCCTGCGGGAACCGTTCGTGCAGTTCGCCGGCCTGCTCTCCGAGCACACCCGCGTACTCGGACAGCCGAATGCCCGTCTCGATCGAATGCGCGTAGTGCTCGCGCGCCTGCTTGCTGCCGCCCCGTGGCTGCAGAAGCCACTGGATCTCCGTACGCCCGCCAGCGGCCTCGCCGCGTACCTGTGCCATGTGATCACTCCCCTTAGCGATCACATTAGTAAAACGGCCGGACAATGCCGGTGGGTTCCGCTGAGATCATCCGAGCGCTGCCGCCCCGCTTGGCCGAGTACTGGGGTCAGCGGTTCGGGTTCAAAGGAGAAGCAGGGCGCGGGTGGTGGGCCGGGGCGTAGGGGCACCTGGCCCGCTGCCGGTGAGGTGCCGGCGGTGTGTTCACCCAGGGAGGTACGGGCCTGGGCCCACCGGTCCCCCCTGCCCGGCGGTCAGGGGCGGGGGCCGCGGACGAGGTATGCCGTGAGGGCCGTTGCCGTGATGACCGTGGTGACGGTCCAGGTGTAGGGAACCGTGCCCGGGAGTAGGAGGAGGGACCAGGGCTCCACGTGGGCCTGGGGTTTGGTGCCGATCAGCCACATGATCATCGGGATGGCCACCGGGGGTGTCCAGGCTGCCGCCGGCGGGAGGAGACAGGAGCCGGAGAAGGCCAGGCCGGTCAGGAGCAGGGTGTTGCGGAAGGCCACGGCCGGGTCGTTGGCGGCGCCGGTGAGGGCGAGGGCCGCTGCGAGGGCGAGGACCAGCGCTGTGGTCGTGGCCCGGATGCGGGTGGCCCTTGGGGTGATCTGCTCCTGGACCTCGGCCGCCGTGGCGAGGACCGAGGGCAGGAAGGCCGCGTAGAGGGCGGGAACCATCGGCCAGAGGGCGCCTTGTACGCCGTCGCGGGCCGGTACGTCGTACAGCCGCAGCGGGGTGGCGAGCCAGAGCAGTGCGCAGAACAGGGCTGCGAGCGCCTGGCGGCGGAGGCGCCAGCGGCGGACGTAGAGGAGGCTAGCCATCGCAGGCGGCCAAGCCCTGGAACGCGGCGCGGGCTACGGAGATCCGCTCGGCGCTGGTGCCGGTGGCGAGCCGGGGGTCCAGGGCCGGGTCCTCGTACGGGGGGACGCCTACGGCTTCGGAGAGCCAGTACCGGGCGTTGACGTGATTGCGTTCCATGACGCTGCCGGGCTCGATGGCGCAGTCGGAGCCGTAGTAGGTGCCCAGGAACATGTCGAGCAGCAGTTCGCGGTCGCCCGTGAGGGTGTCCCGGGAGAGCTGTCCGGTGTTCGTGGAGCTGCGCAGGGCGTCCTGGCGGAAGGAGGACGGGGCCGGGAGGTCCAGTTGCGCCATGGCCCGCACCAAGGGGGTGAGGCTCGTGCGGAGGTGGGGCTCGTACGAGGTGTAGCCGCGGCCGAGACAGATCTCGGGGCTGGCGCCGTGGCAGCGGACATCGCCGGGACGGGCTTCGAGGTACAGGGGGTCGGCCGACACGAGGTGGCCGGCCGAGAGTGCGCACAGCACGGCGGTGGCGGCCGCGGCGAGGAAGTGTCGCGGCCGCAGGCGGTGGAGGGCGGCGCTCCAGGCTCCGGCGAGCAGCGCGAGGAGGGTGGCGGCCACGTAGAACGCCACCTGGGACGTCTGGGTGCCTGCCTTGGGGCGCAACCCGACGAGCGAGCTCGTGGCTCCGCCGACCATCACGAACTCGGAGAGGTCACCCGCGTAAAGGAGGAGGAAGGCGAGGAACACGGCGATCGCCACCATCGGAGCGGCGAGCTTGCCACCGTCACCGCCGAGCCAGCCTGCCGTGAGGCCGACGGCGCATGCGAGGCCGAGGAGTCCAAGTGCGGGCAGGGGGGTGAGGAGTTCGGGAAGGCCGAGGGCGGGTGGGGTACCGGCCCAGGCCACCAGGCCGAGGACCAGGGCCAGCCCGGAGAGGAAGGCCGCGGAGGACCAGGCGAGGAGGGCGGCCCAGGCTGCCGCCAGCATCGCAAGGGGGCGGTGGTGGGCGTTGAGGAAGGCGTTGGCCCGGGAGAGGCGGTGGCCTTCCCAAGCTGCCACGCCTGCCAGCAGCGGGCCGAGCAGCATCACGGTGAAGTTGTACTGGTACACCGCCCACATGGGCTCGTGCCGCCAGGCCATCGAGCGCAGGAGGGTGTTGAGGACTACGAGGAGAAGGAAGAAGGGGAAGGCGGTGCGGCCGAGCGACCGGCGCATGTGGAGGAGGAGAGCGCTGGTGGTCAACGGCCACCGCCCGCAACACCCTGGGCGGAGCTCCCGCCGCCGCTCAGATCGTGGAGGGCCTGTTCCACCGAGCGGGCCGTCGCGGTGGCAGCGCCGCCGTCGGCCCGGGCCATGAGCTCCGTGGGCGTGCCGTCGAAGACGATGCGGCCCTCGCGCAGTGAGACGACCCGGTCGGCCAGCAGCTCGATGTCCTCGGTGTGGTGCGTGCTCAGGACGACGCACCGCGTGCGACCCATGCGGGCCAGGTACGTGCGCAGCTCGATGCGGTGTTCCACGTCGATGCCGGTCGTGGGCTCGTCCAGGAGGAGGACGCCGGGCTCGTGAACGACGGCCTGGGCGATGTGGGCGCGCTGGCGGTTGCCTCCGGAGAGGCCGCGCAGGCGGGCATCGGCAACGTCGGTGAGATTCAGGTCCTCGACCACGTGCTGGATGGCGTCCGCGCGCCGGCTGCGGGGCACACCGCGCAGCCACGCCGCATACGTCACTGCTTCGCGAACAGTGAAGTGGCCCGGGAAGTCGGGTGCTTGGGGAAGATAGCCGATGCCCTCGCGGTAGCGGCGGAGGCTCGTTCGACGGTCCGGTCCCGGGTCGCCGAGCGAGACCGACCCGGCCGTGGGTCGCAGGAGGAGTGCGCAGGCCTTGAGCAGGGTCGTCTTGCCCGATCCGTTGGAGCCGGTGAGGGCGGTGACGCCGGGGCGGAAGGAGAGGGCCGGGATGTCGAGGGCGGTCCTGGTCCGGTAGCGGACCACAAGGTCGCGGACATGGAGGCGGGCGGCGCCGTCGCCGGAGTCGGGGACAGGATCGGATTCATCCGGTGCGCCGTCCCCGCGCCGAGGAGAGTTGATCATCGCGATGTCCTCGGTGTCTCAGTAGTCGAACGAGGGAAGCGCCTGGGCCGAGCAGGTATCGGGAACCGGCCAGCCGAGCTGCACGCACGCCCGGGTGCCTCCCCGGACGGATTTCGCCGTGGCTTCGAGCGGGTGCTTCACGTAGTGGGTGACGTAATACGTGTGGTTGTGCTCGGGCGTATTCAGCTGGTAGACCTCGGCACCGTTCTCGAAGTACCAATGCCCCGTCGTGTAGACCGTGTTGCCGTCCGCAGCGAGGTCCTTCGACATGACCTTGTTCTTCGCATTGATGTTTTGATCGTTGCGGAAGTCGCCGTACGCCGTCGCGCGGGGCTTGCCGTCATAGGACACGGTGATGCTCCCCCAGCCCACGGCTGACGCGGAACCCGCCATGGCCGTGACGAGGAGAACCCCGCCAGTGGCCAGGGCGGCCGTTCGAGGGGTGGTGTGGAGCATGAACACACCTTTCGGAGCAGGGGGTTTCGGGTCGCCCGAGCATGCCATGCGGTATGTGGCTGTTTAGCCCGGATGGGGTGCCAAGGCCCCGATCAGCCCCGAACGGGTGACGTAGGCGTCAACGCGGCGGCGGCACCCGTCCGGCGTGGGCCCGGACGGTTCCGGTGGTCTGTACGAGGGGGGTGGGGTGGGGTCTGTGGGTTTTGGGGGGTGGGTAGGGGTGGGGGGCGTGCTTAGGGTGGGTGGTGAGGCCGCATTGTGCCGTTGACCTGGTGCTTTGCGGGGAGTTGACTCGCAGAAGGATGGGGCGGTGCGGATGCGTGAGCTGGTGGAGACGGCCCGGCTGTGGGTGGCTGAAGGGCGGGCGGCGTTTCTGGCGCGGCCCGTGACCGAGCAGGGGTTCGGGCCGCGGGATCCGGCCGGGGCCGTGCTCCTCGATGCGCGGGGGGAGTGTGTCGGGGCCCTGTACCGGGGGGTGTTCGATGCCGAGCTCGTCGCCGAGGCGGCGGCCATGGAGGCCATGGGCGCCCGGGAGAACGCGCGGGTGTGTGAGGTCTCGGTGGGTGCGGGCGAGGCCGTCGAGGCGCGGCTGACCTGCGGCGGGCAGGCGGAGATCCTGCTGCAGTCGCTGGATTCGGTACCCGCCGAGTGGTGGGAGCTGCTCGGGCAGGGGGCCGGGGTGGCTCTGGTCACGCGGCTGGGCGAGCGGGCCGACCACGTGGTGAGCGAGGTGGTACGGGCCACCGATGAGGCGCGTGATGATGCCGGACGGCGGGCCGGCGAGCTGCTGCGCACGCGGCGGCCCGGGCGGGACGCGCTGTACGGGGAGTCCGGGCTGGTGCTCGTCGAGGCGTACCCGTCGGCCCCGTACGTGGTCATCGGGGGCGGGGGCGAGCTGGCCGACATCATCGCCCGGCAGGCCGCCCTGCTGGAGTGGGGCGCGGAGATCGTGGAGTCGGCGGCGGACGCCGAGAAGGTGCTCACGGATCACCGGGACTCCGCCTGCCTGGTGCTGCTCAGTCACGAGCCGGACTTCGACGTGCCGACGCTGTGCAAGGCGCTTGCGCTGGAGGTTCCGTACGTGGGGGCGCTGGGTTCGCGGCGGACCACGGCGAGGCGCCGGGACGGGCTGGTCGCCGCCGGGGTGGGCGAGGCGCGGCTGGCTCGGGTGCACGGGCCGATCGGTCTCGACCTCGGTGCCAAGACCCCGGCGGAGACGGCTCTGGCCATCTGCGCCGAGATCCTCGGAGTGCTGGGCGGCCGGGAGGCCCAGGGGCTGCGCGACTCGGACGGGCCACTGAGGGGGTAACGGAGTAGCGAAATGCGCATTTCGCCGTCGAGTGCGCGAAAATGGGCGGTATGGACATGATCCTGAGCGTGGACGCGGTCCTCAGCGACATCGCGTGGTTCTTTGTCGTCGGACTGCTCGTCGTCGCCCTGCTGCTCGGCGGATTCAAGCTGGGCCAGCGGGTGCGGGCCAAGGAACCGCCGCCCCCGACCACGGAGGAGCAGCCGCACCTGCCCGACGGCGGGGCCGTACACGAGGTCCGCGAGGAGCGGGACCCGGTGGAGATCCCCGAGGGCGGCCTGAGGCCGCACGAGATGCAGGGCTACGGGAACTTCGGCTCCACCACCTCCGACCACCCGGACGAGGTCCGGGCGGAGCGCGAGTCCGGGTTCAAACACGTGGAGGGACCGGGCCCGCACCCGCAGCCCGGGGCTCCCCCGGACGCCGGGCGGGGTGCCCACGCCTGACCCCTGGACCATCGAACCTCTGGCCCGTGCCTCCCGCGCGGGTCAGAGGTCCGTCAGAGGGTCGTCTTCAGTCGGAGCACCTCGGGGGGCGGGTGGCGGGCCGACGCGTGGCGGACCTCGGCCGTGAGGGGTGGGTCGACGGGGTGGAAGGGGACTTCCCCCAGTCCGATCGCCGTGACCGTGGCCGGCGGGCCGACGGCCTGCGCGCGCGAGGCCACCTCCGCCACCACCTCGGCGCGCAGGGCCGCCGTCAGGGGGCTCGATACGAGGGGGGTCTCGTCCCCGACCGGCAGGACGAGCACCAGGGCGAGCGGGCGCCGCGGGGTGCCCGTGTAGCCGACCACCGCCGCGTCGCGGACGTCCGTGTGCCGGAGCTTCTGCCAGCCGCGCCGCCCGGCCGGGTAGGCCTGGTCCAGCCGTTTGACGACCAGGCCCTCGATGCCGCTGGCGGGCAGGGTCTCGTACCAGGTGGCGGCCAGTTCCGGGTCCGTGGTCATGGGGACCGGCTGGAGGGGTGGGCCCAGGGGCAGGAGGAGATCGACGAGGAGCGCGCGGCGGCGCTCGTACGGGCGGGCGCGCAGGTCGAGCCCGGCCAGTTCCAGCACGTCGAAGGCGGCGTACGAGGCCGGCAGGCTCTGCGCGAGCACGGCGGCCCGGGCCGCGGTGGCCGCCGCCCGCCGCTGTACGAGGGCGAAGTCGGTGCGGCCCGCGTGCCAGACCACCACCTCGCCGTCGAGGACCGTCCCGGCGGGCAGTTGCAGGGCGGCCGTGGCCAGGTCGGGGAAGGCGCTGGTCACGATGCGGCCCGAGCGGGCCTGCAGGACGACGTCCTGCGCCGTGCGCAGGACGACGAGGCGGTGCCCGTCGAACTTCGGCTCGTACGCCAGCCCCGCCCCGCGCGGCAGGGTGCGTACGGCCGCGGCCAGCGCCACCCGGATCACGGCAGCCGCCCCGCCCGGTCGGGGTCGAGCACCGGGCCGAAGAGGTCGCCGTCGCGGGCCAGTCGCGGCGGGATGTCATCGGCGAGGAAGACCAGGTCGGCGGGGGTCCGGCAGGCCGCGACCTCCTCCCAGGAGACGGGCGCGGACACGGTCGGCCGGGCCCGCGCGCGCAGGGTGTAGGGGGCGGCGGTGGTCTTGGCGGCGGCGTTCTGGCTGTGGTCGACGAAGACCTTGCCGGGGCGCAGCGCCTTGGCCATGCGGTGGACGACGAGGTCGGGGAGCTCGCGCTCGGCCTCCTGGGCGAGCAGCTTCGCGTACGCCGACACCTGCGCGGACGGGGTCGGCTCCAGCGGCACGGCCAGGTGCATGCCCTTGGAGCCGGAGGTCTTGGCGTAGGCGTGCAGGCCGTCGGCTGCGAGCCGGTCGCGCAGCCAGAGCGCGGCGGCGCAGCACTCGACGATGCTGGCGGGCGCACCGGGGTCGAGGTCGAGGACCAGGCGGTCGGCGACGGCGGGGCGGCCGGCGGGCCACTGGGGGGTGTGGAACTCGACGACGAGGTTGGCGGCCCACATGAGGGAGGGCATGTCGGCGACGACGACCTGTTCGGCGGAGGGCTCGTCGGAGCGCGGCACGGGGGTGGTCTTCACCCAGTCGGGTGTGCCGGGCGGCGGATTCTTCGTGAAGAAGAGCTGGCCCTCCGGCCCGTCGGGATAGCGCAGGAAGGACACCGGTCGGTCGTGGATGTGCGGGAGGAGGGAGCCCGCGACGATGGCGTAGTAGTGGAGCACCTCGCCCTTGGTGAAGCCGGTCTCCGGGTACAGGACCTTGTCGAGATTGCTGAGCGCGATGCGACGGCCCTCCACCAAAGTGATCGGCGTCATACGATGAGACTGCCATGAAACGGGAGGAACCGGGCTATGCGATCCATCTGGAACGGCGCGATCTCCTTCGGCTTGGTGAGCATTCCGATCAAGCTCGTGAACGCCACCGAAAGCCACTCGATCTCCTTCCGCCAGATCCACCTGAGCGACGGCGGGCGGGTCCGCTACCGCAAGGTGTGCGAGCTGGACGGCGAGGAAGTGCCGGGCGCCGAGATCGGCAAGGGGTACGAGGAGGCGGACGGGTCGATCATCCCCATCAGCGATGAGGACCTGGCGCAGTTGCCGATCGCCACCGCCAAGACGATCGAGATCATGTCGTTCGTACCGGCGGAGGAGATCGATCCGCTGCAGATGGACGCGGCGTACTACCTGGCCGCCAACGGGGCGACGGCGGCGAAGCCGTACACGCTGCTGCGGGAAGCGTTGAAGCGGAGCCGGAAGGTCGCGATCGCCAAGTACGCGCTGCGGGGGCGGGAACGGCTGGGGATGCTGCGGGTCGTCGACGACGTGATCGCGATGCACGGGCTGTTGTGGCCGGACGAGATCCGGGCGCCGGAGGGGGTGGCGCCGGAGGCCGACGTGTCGGTACGGGAGGCCGAACTCGACCTGGCGGACGCGCTGATGGCGACGCTCGGCGAGGTGGAGATGTCCTCGCTGCACGACGACTACCGGGAGGCCGTGGAGGCGTTGATCGCGGCGAAGGCGGGTGGGGCGTTCGAGCCGGCGGAGGCCGTGGTGGAACCGGCCGGGGGGCAGGTGATCGACCTGATGGCGGCGTTGGAGAAGAGCGTGCGGGCAGCGAAGGCTTCCCGGGGGGAGGGGGCCGCTGGTGGGCCCGCCACGGAGGGGGAGGCGGAGGTTACTCCGATTCGGCGGAAGGCGGGGGGTGGGGCCGCGGCTGCGGCTGCACCGAAGGCGGTGGGCGGGAAGAAGTCGACGGCGGCTTCGGCCAAGAAGGCTGCGGCTTCGGCCGCAACGAAGAAGAAGACCACTACGGCCAAGTCGACCAAGTCGGTGGCCGCCAAGTCGGCGGCTGCCAAGTCCACTTCGACCTCCGCCAAGAAGGCGGCCGCGGGCGCGAAGAAGACGGCTACGCCGCGGAAGCGGTCCTCCGCCTGACGGGGTGGCGGGGTGGCGGGGGTGGCCTGCGGCGCTGCTCCCCGCCCCGCCCTTCCACCGTTCCTCCCCCAGCTACCGCTGGGAGGTGCCTCCAGGGGCTCCGCCCCAGACCCCGCTCCTCAAACGCCGGAGGGGCTGGATCAGTGCGGCGGAGACTGGATCAGTGCGGCGGAGGCTGGATCACGCCGGGCTTGTGGATGGGCGCAGCCAGGTTCTCGTGTCGCGGGCCCGGGCGAACAGGGCGTCGATCTCCGGGGGTTTGAGGGTGGTCGGGGAGCCCGCGAGGTCCGGGGTGGCCGTCGGGGGGTGGAGGACGCGGATGTCGCGGACCGTGGGGGCCACTTCGATGCGGGAGGCGTCGACCAGGACCAGGGTCGGGGTGACCGTGGCGGACAGGGCACGGGTGGCGGCGGCCGCCGCGCGGCGGGTCCAGCGGGGGTCCGGGCGGGGTTCCGTGCGGCCGACGGTGAGCAGGAGGTCGCCGACGACCGCGCGCTGGCGGCGGCCCTGGACCGTGCGGACGCAGAAGATCCCGGCCGGGCCGATGAGCAGGTGGTCGATGTGGCCGAGGCCCGGGAGCGGGACGCAGTGCAGGACCCGCCAGCCGTCCGGCTCCAGGGCGTCGAAGGCGTCGCCCATCCGCTGCTGGGCGGACAGGTCCTGGCGCAGGCGGTGCCGGGCCCGGGTCCCCGCCGGGGCGTGGGTCAGCTCCCCCAGCAGGGTCTCGCCCGGGCGGTTCGGGGCCAGGTCCGCGTCCGGCGGGAGGGCGAGGCGCCGCAGGTCGGCCGCCGTGGGGATCGGGGGCGGGCCGATCGAGACCGTGCCGGTCAAGTAGGGGCGCAACACCGCCAGGATGGCCTCGCGCTGATCGTCCGCGAGCACGCTGATCCGGTTGGCCTGCCGGTCGTACCAGGCCACCGCCCGCCCGTCGGGCAGGTTGACGTACAGCCGGCCGCGGCCGGGCCGGCCGCTCGGCAGTACCTTGAGTCCGCGCATCGCCCTCACCCCCGCCGTCCATGGGAGCAGCCGGGGCCGCGCAGGGCAATCCCTCGGTTGTGTAACGACTCCGACGGGACGTTGCGGCTTCGCTGTTACACGTCCGGGGCTCCGCCGCAACGGCCGGCGCCTAGGTTGATCCCACCTGGACACGCCAGGCCCCGACCAGGACGGAAGGACTTCCCGTGAGCACCGTCAGCCGCCGCACTCTCGTTCGCGCCGCCGCCGTGACCGCATGCGCCGGAAGTCTGCTGGCGCTGCCCACCGCCGCCGCCCTGGCCGAGGGGGTGCCCGCGGCCTCGTCCGCGCACTCCGCTGCCCCGCAGCGGATCCTGGTCAAGAGCCTCTCCCTCGCCGACGGGGTGTCCACGGCGAAGGTCTACCGCACGGCCAAGGGCGCCTACCAGGCCGACATCCTGACCGCCGCGGGCGCCAAGGCCGCCACCCTGACGAGCCGTGACGGGATCACCGGGGTCGGTGGCGTCGGGGACCTGCACGCCACGCTGGACTCCGACGGGCGGCTGACCTCCTGGACCGGCGACACCGCCGTGGCGGGCGCCGACCACACCGTCTCGGGCGGCGACGGGCACAAGACCGGGACCCGCAACGGGCAGGTCGTCCCCGCCTCGGCGCAGCGGCAGACGGCCGCCGACCGGCACGAGGTCGCCGTCGGGTCCTCGGACGCGCAGCGCCTGAGTACGCTGGCCGACGGCCCGGGCGACGGCGTGCTGCTGCTCGCGGCCGGTGGCGGTATCGCGGCCGTCGGCGCCGCCGGGCTCGGCTTCGCGATGCTGCGCCGCGGGCGCACCGACAGCTGACCGACCGCTGAACAGCTGACCGATCGGCGCCGCCAGCTTGGGTAAAAGGGGCGTATCTGCGCATATGGTTGACGCGATCGACCATCGTCGTAGCGCGGACAGAAGGGCACAAGCGGCCGTGACCAGGTTTCGCTTCCGTGCGGCCGCGCTCCGCACCCTGCCGGCCCTCGCCCTGCTGCCGCTGCTTCCGCTGCTGGCGGGCTGCGGCGACACCGGCGGGCTGGTCGGCGCCGGTGCCACGCCGACCGCCAGCGGGCCCGTACACCTGTGGCCCGACCGGCGGGGGGCGACCGTACCGCCCGCCGATCCGGGTGGGGCGCCCCCGGAGTACATCCAGGGGATCCCGCCCGTCCAGGACCAGAACGTGCACGCCGTCGACCCGGTGGCCCTCGTCCAGGCGGAGCTGCGGGCCCACCCGAAGACGGACGTCGCCGACGGGATGCCGCCCGAGACCGCGGCCGCGATCAAGGCGTGCACGAAGGACGACGAAGAGCCCGAGTCGTGCCCGGTGCTCAAGCCGTACTACCGGGACCTCACGGGCAACGGCACGGACGAGCTGATCGTCGGCATCGAGTTCCCGGACAAGATGATGTCCGTACGGGTGTACACGGCAGACCCCGACGGGCGGCTCAACCGGATCATGGCGACCACCGAGACCGTCATCTCGGTGGAACTGGCCGGGCGGGACGTGATCCTGCGCGTGCCCAGCGGGAACCACGGCTACGAGCTGATCACCGCCTGGTCCTGGGACGAGAAGCAGCTCACCATGCTGCCGACGCGCGAGCAGATCGTACGGGTGCCCGGAAATCCGAAGCCCCCGCTCACTCCCCAGCCCTCGGCTCCGAGCGCCCCGTGAGACCGCGGCTGCGGCTGCCCGCCTGGACGGCCACGCTGACCTGGAAGGCGGCGTGCTTCATCGTCGTGATGTGCTGCTCGCTGGCCGCCGTACTGGGTGCGCTCGTGCACGTGGAGGTCACCCGCCAGACCGTGGCCACGGCGCGGGAGAAGGCCCTCGGCAAGCTGCACGACGCGTCCCGCGCGTACGAGGCGGGCGAGGCCCTGCCGCCCGATGCGGGGCTGGATCCCGTGGGGTTGCCGCCGGAGCTGCGGGCGCTCGCCGTGGGCGGGCAGCGCGCGACGGTCGTGGCGGACTACCGGGGCCGGCCCACGATGTGGGCGGCGGCGCCGGCGGACGGGCGGGCGCTGGCGACCGCCATCGACTACGGGCAGAGCGCGCGCACGATCAGCGGGCTGGACAACGCGATCATCGGGTCGTCCGTGCTGGCGATCGGCGGGACGCTGCTGGTGGGCGCCTTCGCGGTGACCCGGGTGACGCGGCGGCTGCACCAGACGGCGACCGTGGCGCGCCGGATCACCCAGGGCGACCTCGACGCGCGCGTGGACGACCCGCGGACGAAGGACCCCTCGCGGCACCAGGACGAGGTGGCGACGGTGGCCGCGGCGCTGGACACGATGGCGGGGAGCCTGCAGTCGAAGCTGGAGAGCGAACGGCGGTTCACGGCGGACGTGGCGCACGAGCTCCGCACGCCGCTGACGGGGTTGCAGGCGGCGTCGGAGCTGCTGCCGGAGAGCCGGCCGACGGAGCTGGTGCGCGAGCGGGTACGCACGATGCGGCAGCTGACGGAGGACCTTCTGGAGATCTCGCGGCTGGACTCGGGCAGCGAGGTGGTG
Source organism: Streptomyces sp. NPDC030995 (assembly GCF_055571215.1). Lineage (NCBI taxonomy): Bacteria > Bacillati > Actinomycetota > Actinomycetes > Kitasatosporales > Streptomycetaceae > Streptomyces > Streptomyces sp. NPDC030995. The sequence goes on along the minus strand of NZ_JBVIFS010000009.1, from coordinate 8,513 downwards.
GAGACCGATCTGCACCAGCTGGGGCGGCTGGTACGGCGGGTGGTGCGGGCGTCGGGGACGGACACCGACGTGGTGGTCGTCCGGGACGCGCACGTGGAGACGGACCGGCGGCGGCTGGAGCGGGTCCTGGGGAATCTGGTGGCCAACGCGCACAAGCACGGGCGGGCGCCGGTGGTCCTGACGGTGGACGGGCCGGTGGTGACCGTACGGGACCACGGGGACGGCTTCCCCGCATACCTGCTGGCACACGGCCCGCAGCGCTTCCGCAGCGGCGGCAAGGGCCACGGGCTCGGGCTGACGATCGCCGTGGGCCAGGCGGGGGTGATCGGGGCGAGGCTGGAATTCCGGGAGGCGGAGGGCGGCGGGGGGCTGGCGGTACTGACCCTGCCCGCCGCACCTTCCGGCCCCGCCGGCGTTTGAGGCGTGGGGTCCGGGGCTGAGCCCCTGGAACGACGGAACGGCGGCACCGATGGCCCGACCGAGGTCAGCCGCGTGGGGACTTCGTCCACGGCCAGCGGGGCTTCGGCTTCGTGCCCGACGGCAGGTGCCGGTACTTCCAGCCCTTCTGGAGGCCCAGCCGCTTGGAGTAGCCCGCGGGGACGCGTTCGTAGAGCAGCACCGTCGGCGGGCCGCCGTCGGCCGCCGGGACCGGGATCTCGTACCACTTCGGGGGGTGCCCGGTCGGGCCGAGGAGGATCGGGAGGACCCGGCCGTCCATCGGGCCGCCCTCGAACGGGGTCGGTTCGCTTCTCACCCCACCAGTGTCACAGCAGGTGGGCCGCCTCGGAGACCACCGGTATCACGCGGCGGGCCAGGACCCCGACCGGCCCGTCCGCCGATTCCAGGGCGAGGGCGGCACGGGCGGCCGCGGCCGTCTCCGGGTCCGTGGCCGCGGTGGCCGTCAGCAGGGCGATGAACTGGTCCAGCAGCCAGTCCCGGAGGGAGTCGACCTGCGGCTGCTTGCCCTCGTCGATCCAGATGAGGGAGGCCGCCTCGACCGCCGTGATCCACGTACGGACCATCATGCGCAGCCGGGGGCCGGGGGCCGGGACCCCGAGGTGGAAGAGGATCTGGTCCGCTGCGGCCCGGCGGATGCCGTCCACCGTCGCCGTCGTGCGGGAGGTCTCGACGACGCTGCCGCCCTGGAGGAGGGCGGCGAAGCCGGCGTCGTGCTCGTCGACGAAGGCGAGGTAGCGGTCCAGGGCCCGGGAGAGGCGCTGCGTCAGCGGGCCGTACTGCGGCTCGGCGAAGCAGAGTTCGAGGACGTCGGCCGCCGAGCGCAGGGCGGCCTCGTACAGCTGCTGCTTTCCGCCCGGGAAGTAGCGGTAGACGAGCGGGCGCGAGACCCCGGCGGCCTCGGCCACGTCGTCCAGCGAGACGTCCTCCGGCGCCCGGTGCGCGAACAGCGAGAGGGCGGCGTCGAGGAGTTGGGCTCGCCGCTCCTCGACGCTCAGCCTGCGGTAGGCGCGTACGGTCATGTCCGCAGGGTAGCCCCACGGCGTCCGCCCGCGGCCGTCTCTTTCGGATCGCGGCCGGCCCACGAGGCCTGGCCTGACGCGACACCGGGCCCGATCCGAAAGAAAGACAGGCGGCCGGACAGACAGAAAGACGCTCCCTAGGCCAGGAGTCCCGAGCTCTGCCACAGTTTCCGGCCGACTCCGCGCAGTACGCCTATGTCGTCGAGGAAGTCGGTGAGCCGCTTCGCGCCGCTCTGCATGACCTCCCGGCGGTGGCCGCTCGCCTTGACCTGGGCGACGGCTTCGCGGCGGTCGAGGCCGATGTTGTCGTAGACGGCCGGGTTCACGAAGGCCAGCGAGAAGACGCGGGCGGCCTCGCCGCAGCTGATGCGGGTGAGCTCCTGTTCCCAGCGCGGGGCCGTCAGCATCTGGCGGCGCAGTTCCTCGCGGGCGTAGCGGACGTGCCGGGCCTCCTCGATGACGTGGATCCGGGTGACCCCGCGGATGAGCGGCTGGACGCGCTCGTCCGGGAAGGTCAGGCGCTGCATCCAGTCGAGGATCTCCTCGCCGAGGAGGGTGCAGGCGAAGGAGCCGGGGGTGGTGGAGACGGTCTTCAGCACCCGCGCGAGGTTGTGGTTGAGGCGGGAGACCGGGTACGCGGGGGCGCCGGACTTCTGGATCATGCGGGCGAACATCATCGAGTGGCGGCACTCGTCGGCGATCTCGGTGAGTGCGTAGCGGACGTGATTGCTGGTCAGGGACTTGTCGTAGATGTGGCGGACCAGGAGCTGCATCAGGATGATCTCGAACCAGATGCCGAGCGAGCCGAGCGCGGCGGCCTCGTGGCGGGACAGGTCGATGCGCTGCTCCTCCCCCATCTTCCTCCAGAGGGGGGTGTCGTAGAGGGAGAGCAGCTCCGGCGGCCAGTAGAACTTGCCCTCGACCAGAGGGGCGTCCCAGTCGAGTTCCTTGTCGGGGTCGAAGGAGTGCTTGGCCGAGGATTCGAGCAGCCGCTCGGCGATCTGCTCCCGGTCCTTGAGCAGGCCGAGGGCGTCCCTGAGCGCGGCTGGTTCGGTCGTCACGGTGGTCATGGCGGGGACACCTCGTCATCGGGTTACCGGCGGTCATCAGTTATGAGACTGCTTGTCAGCAAGGTCGTCAATCCCCCGCGCACGACTTGTTGACCCGGCGTCTACCAACGTGTGACCCTGCCAACTATCCGGTCCCACACGGCAGTACGTGAGACGAGGGGGCGTCAATGTCGACGCACGAGCTCTACACCACCAACCCGGGCGAGGCCATCTGGCAGGTGCCCGCCACCGGTTCCGCCCGCTTCAGCTGGGAATACGACGACGGCCGCGAGCGGCTCCTCGCCCTCTACCAGAAGGGCAAGGACAAGCAGTGGGACGGCGCCAAGCGCATCGACTGGGACATCGAAGTCGACCCGTACAACCCGCTCGGCACCCCGGACGAGGCCCTGACGCTGTACGGAACGCGCCACTGGGCCAAGCTCACCGAGAAGGACAAGGGCGAGCTGCGCCGGCACTACGCCTCCTGGAACTTCAGCCAGTTCCTGCACGGCGAGCAGGGCGCGATGGTGTGCGCGGCCCGCATCGTGGAGTCGGTGCCGGACCTTGACGCGAAGTTCTACTCCGCCACCCAGACCATGGACGAGGCCCGGCACGCCGAGATCTTCGGGCGCTTCCTGCACGAGAAGGTCGGGATGCTCTACCCGGTCAACGACAGCCTCCAGGCGCTGCTCGGCGACACTTTGCGCGATTCCCGCTGGGACATGCCGTACCTGGGCATGCAGGTGCTCATCGAGGGGCTCGCGCTGGCGGCGTTCGGCATGATCCGCGACACGACCGACAAGCCGCTGCCGAAGCAGATCCTGGCGTACGTGATGCAGGACGAGGCCCGGCACGTGGCGTTCGGGCGGATGGCGCTGCGCGACTACTACAAACAGCTGACGGACGCCGAGCGGCGCGAGCGCGAGGAGTTCGTGATCGAGGGCTGCTACCTGATGCGGGACCGGTTGCGCGGGGTGGAGGTGCTGGAGAACTTCGGCATCCCGAAGAAGGAGGCGGAGCAGTACAGCGAGGAGGCGGAATTCCTGCAGCTGTTCCGCAAGCTGCTCTTCAGCCGGATCGTGCCGTGCGTGAAGGACATCGGGCTGTGGGGAGAGCGGCTCCAGCGGGCGTACCTGGACATGGGGGTCTTCGACATGGGCGACTCCAACCTGGACCTGCTGATGAGCCAGGACGAGGAGATCGCCGAGGCCCTCGACCGCGAACGGTTCGCGGCCGAGGAGGCGGAGCGGGTGGAGGAGGTCGAGGCCGCGATCTCGGACGGGGGCGAGGCGTAGCCGTGCCGGTTCCCGGTGCGGGGTGCGGGGTCCTGCGGGGTGCGGGGCGCGCGGGCCTTTCGGGGCTCCGCCCCGGACCCCGCGCCTCAAACGCCGGCGGGGCTGGAGGGTGCGGCCGGGCTGGAATTTGCCGGGAACGAGGTGCGGAGGGTGAAGGCGTGTGGGGTCGGGCCGTGTTCCCGCAGGTGCAGCAGCCGCTGCTCCGCGTCCACCACCGTGGGTCGCTCCCCCGCCGGGACCCACCACAGGGCCGTCATGGCCTCGGTGACGTGCTCGAACCACTCCCGCCTGCGCGACATCAGTTCGCGGTGACGCCCCTGGTACATGAAGGCGGTCAGCGCGTCGGCGTCGCGCCACACCGACATGTTCACCAGGATCCACTCGTCGCCGAAGAAGGCGATGTCGGTCGCGTCCCCCTCCTCGCTCTGCAGCCGCCACGCGAAGCCGTCCGCCGCGTCGGCGACGGCGTTCACCGGTTCGAGGCCGTCCACGAAGTCCTTCAGTTCCGGTGAGTCCAAGGGGTACTTGAGGCGGGCTATGTTCACTTGGGCGAGTTGGTAGCTCATACCCGTACGGCTACCAGCCCGGAGCGGTCCGCCGCGCGGCATTTCAACGCGTGGACAGCGCCGCCTCCATGACCGCCCGCGCGATCGGCGCGGCGGCCAGGTTCCCGCTGATGTCCCCGCGGTCCGCCGCCGCGTCCTCGACCACCACGGCCACCGCGACCCGCGGCACCGCCTCGCCCTCCGCCTTGGCCCACGCGATGAACCACGCGTACGGGGTCCCCGCGTTGCCGACGCCGTGCTGCGCGGTGCCGGTCTTGCCGCCGACCACCGCGCCCGGGATCGCCGCGTTCCTGCCCGTCCCGTTCTCCACCACCTTCACCATCAGCTCCTGGAGCCGCAGCGCGGTGACCGGGCTCATCGCCCGGCCCAGGCTGCGCTGGCCGCCGCGCCGGACCGGAGAGCCGTCGTCCTGGGTCGTCCGCTCCACCAGGTAGGGGGACTTGAGCTCGCCGCCGTTGGCGACCGCCGCCGCCACCATCGCCATCTGGAGCGGCGTCGCCTTGGTGTTGAACTGCCCGATCGAGGACAGGGCCAGCTGGTCCTGGCTCATGTCGGTGTCGAAGTTCGACCGGGACACCCACGAGGGGACCCGCAGCCCGTCGCCGTTGAAACCGAAGCGCCGCGCCGCGTCCACCATCCCGCGCAGCCCGACCTGTACCCCGATCTTCGCCATCACCGTGTTGCACGACCACTGCACCGCGTCCGCCATCGAGGCGTCCTCGCAGCCCGTGCCCGCGTTCGGCAGCAGGGTGCTGGTCCCGGGCAGCGGGTACGGGTCGGGGGTCCGGGTCGGCGCGTCCACATCGGTGACCACGCCCGCGTCGAGGGCGGCCGCCGCCGTCACGATCTTGAAGGTGGAGCCGGGCGGGTACGTCTCGCGCAGCGCCCGGTTGAGCATCGGCCGCGCCGGGTCCGCGTTCAGCGCCGTCCAGGCCTCCTTGACCTTCGTACCCGTGCCGGCGAGCACGGAGGGGTCGTACGAGGGGCTGCTGACCAGCGCGAGGATCTTCCCGGTGGCCGGCTCGACGGCGGCCACCGCCCCGCGCTTGCCCGCGAGTCCGACGTACGCGGCCAGCTGCATGCCCGAGCGGACGGTGGTGGCGGCGTTCCCGCCGGCCGGGCGGCCGCGGGACAGGTCGTACCAGAGGGGGAAGGCCGAGAGCCCCGGGTCGGTGCCCGCGAGGATCGCGTCCTCGGCCCGCTCCACGAAGCTGGTCCCGTAGGTCTGGGAGGAGAAGCCGGTGACGGGGGCGTAGAGCGGGCCGTTCTCGTAGGTCCGCTCGTAGCGCAGCAGTTGGCCGCTGTCGCGGGAGCCGGTGACGGGGTGCCCGTCGACCAGGATGTCCCCGCGCGGCTGTGCGTAGCGCTCGATGGCGGGGCGTTTGTTGGCCGGGTTCGCGCCGTAGCCGGCCGACTCCCAGACCTGCACGCGGGCGATGTTGACCAGCAGGGCGACGAGCAGGGCCGCGCAGAAGTACGCGCACCAGCGGATGTAGCGGATCACTCGGCCGGCTCCTGTGCGGGGCGGGGTCTGCGGGCGCTGTCGCTGAGCCGGACCAGCAGGGCGACGATGATCCAGTTGGTGACGACGGAGGAGCCACCCTGGGCCAGGAAGGGCATGGCCATGCCGGTGAGCGGGATCAGCCCGGTGACCCCGCCCGCGATGACGAAGACCTGGAGGGCGACGATCGAGGCGAGCCCGGTGGCGAGCAGCCGGCCGAAGGGGTCGCGCAGTGCCAGCCCGGCGCGGAAACCGCGGGCCACGAGGAGCCCGTAGAGGAGCAGGATCGCGGCGAGGCCGACGAGGCCGAGCTCCTCGCCGGCGGTGGCGAGGACGAAGTCCGACTTGGCGGCGAAGCCGATGAGGAAGGACTGGCCGTGGCCGAGGCCGGCGCCGAGGAGGCCGCCGGCGCCGAAGGCGAAGAGGGACTGGGCGAGCTGACCGGGGCCTTCGCCGCGCTCGATGGAGGCGAAGGGATTCAGCCAGTCCTCCACGCGGCTGTTCACGTGCGGCTCGAAGGTCCCCACGGCGTACGCGCCGAGGGCGGCGAGCACCAGCCCGATCGCGATCCAGCCGATCCGTCCGGTGGCGGTGAACAGCATGATCACGAACAGTCCGAAGAACAGCAGCGAGGTCCCCAGGTCCCGCTCCAGGACCAGTACGCCGACGCTGAGCAGCCAGATCGCGAGGATCGGGCCGAGCACCCGGCCGGGGAGGAGGCGCAGCTTCCAGAAGAGCCGGCGGCCGGTGAGCGCGAGGGCGGTGCGGTTCGCGGCCAGGTAGGCGGCGAAGAAGACGGCGAGCAGGATCTTGGCGAACTCCCCCGGCTGGAAGGAGAGTCCGGCGAACCGGATCCAGATGTGCGCGCCGTTGACCGCCGGGAAGAAGACGGGCACCAGCATCAGCACCAGGGCGGCAGCGACGGAGAGGTACGCGTAGCGCTGGAGGACGCGGTGGTCGCGGAGCAGCGCCACCACGGCGACGAACAGCGCCATCCCGAGTCCGGACCAGAGGAGTTGGTCGTCGGCGGTGAGGTGGGTAGGGGTGGTCGCGTCGAGCCGCTGGATGAGGACGAGGCCGAGCCCGTTGAGCAGGACGGCGATCGGGAGCACGAGGGGGTCGGCGTACGGGGCCCTGAGGCGGACGGCGAGGTGCGCGATCAGGGCGGCCGCGGCGAGGCCGGCGGCGTAGCGGGCGGTGGCGGCGGGGATGTGGCCGGTGGTCGCGAGGCCGACGTGGAGGTGGCCGAGGACGGAGATCAGGACGGCGCCGGCGAGGAGCGTCAGCTCGACGCCGCGGCGCATGGGGGCGCGGGCGTCGGGAGGCGGGGGCGGGGCTGGCTCCGCCACCTTTGCCGTCAGAGCGGTCATGCGGCAAACGTAGCAAGCAGACGGATGGTATGTCCGCTTATGTCATAGTGTGCCGAAGAGTCGTCAGAAACGGTCGGAATCAGGAGCCGAGCCTTATGGGACCTGTGGAATTCATCGTCCTCGCCTTTCCCGAGGAGCAGCTGCGGGTACCGGCGGTCGAGGCCGTGATGGGGCTGCGCAAGGCCGGGGTGGTCCGGCTGATCGACGGTCTCGTCGCGACGAAGACGGCGGCGGGCGAGGTGCTGGCGGCCGAGTTCGACGAGTTCGTGGAGCTTCAGGGCCTGCTGACGGGGCGGGACGTGGCACGGCTGATCGGGCCGGAGGACGTACAGGAGGCCGCGGGGCTGCTGGAGCGCGGGAGCTGCGCGCTGCTGCTGGTGGTCGAACACGTGTGGGCCGAGGACGCGGCGATCGCCGTACGGGCGGCGGGCGGGCGGATCGTCGGCTCGGTCCGCATCCCCCTGGACCGGATGGCGCCGGACCCCCGGGCGGGGGTGGCGTGATGTTCATCCGACCGGTGGGAGTGACGGTCCGCTCGGCGGACCGCCCCGCGGGCCGCCCGCTGCTACGGGGCCTGCTGGCGCGGGCGGCGGGAACCGAGGAGGGCACGGTTCCCGCGGACGAGCCACGGCACGGGGTGCAGTGGCGGCCGACGGGACGGATCGAGCCGCAGGAGCGCGGGGAGCGGGAACCGGAGCCGGAGCCGCTGTGGGAGCCGGAGGCCGAGCCGGAGCCGGAGCCGGGGCGGGAGCCGGGGCGGGAGCCGGGGCGGGAGCCGGGGGTGGGGCTGGAGCGGGGGCCGGGGCCGGAGCGGGAGCCGGGGCGGGAGCGGGAGCCGGGGCGGGAGCCGGTGGAGCGGCCGGAGACCGGCCCCCTGGAGTCCCACCCGGAGGAAGCCCCGCCGGGCGGAGCGACACTCCCGGCCGGCCTGGTGGCGGAGCTGACCCAACTGGCCGCCCTGGCCCGCGAGGGCCTGCTCACCCCGCAGGAGTTCACGACGGCCAAGGCACGCCTGCTGCGGGGGTGAGGCGGCGGAATGCCGGCGGGCGGGGTCGGATGGTGTGGGGTTGGCTTCGGTGGGCGGAGCCCGGGCGGGGCGGGATCAGGCTGTGCGGCGGGGTCGGGGGTGGGCGGGAGCCCCTCCGCCGGAATCAGAGAGCTGTATGGGGGTTTCCCGTCAGTCTCATCGTCTCTCCGTGTCGGGCCGGTCCCTCAAGGGCGCTCCCTACGGTCGCGTCGCTACGCGATGGCCTT
>NZ_JBVIFS010000008.1:148157-290559 GCF_055571215.1 Streptomyces sp. NPDC030995 | reverse complement strand
GGAGCCGGGCGATGCGGGCTTGGGTCGCCGGCCAGGACTGGCTCACCCTGGAGCGATTACCCGCCTACGCACCCGAGCTGAACCCGGTGGAGCTGCTCTGGTCCTCACTCAAAAAACGCGAACTCGCCAACCTCGCCGGCGACCACCTCGCCGACGTCGCCGACGCCACCGAGCAAGGCATCCACCGCATCAACCACAACCCACAACTGCCATGGTCCTTCCTCGCCCACACCGGCCTGACCATCCACCCACCACACCCACTGAACTTACGAAAAGATCAGTAAAGGTTGTTGCAGAAGGTCTGTCTTGGGCAGGCTGGAGTGGTGTTTGACCTGCTGTTTCACCGTGTCATGGCGAGGTTGTGCAGGGTGGCGACGGCCTGGACGGCGTGGTGGAGGCCGTCTCCTTTCTGGCGGCAGTCGCGGAGGATCTTCCAGTTCTTCATGCGGGCGAAGGTGTGCTCGACGCGGGCACGGACTCGGCGGTGTTCGGCGTTGTCTTCCTCCTGACCGCGCAGGAGGGGCCGTCCGGGCCTTCTGCGGTGCGGGACGATCAGTCCGGTACCCAGGTAGGCGCCGTCCGCGATCACCGTCGTCCCCGCCGCCGCGGCCGGCAGGTCCGACTCCCGCCAGGCGTGGGCATCGGCCTTGTTCCCGGGCGCCGGCCGAGCCGAGGCGACGACCAGGCGGGTGTCAGCGTCGATGATGACCTGCACGTTCGCCGAGAAGCGGTAGTTGCGGGAGGAGGCGCCGACCTGCCGGTCACGGACCGGGATGAGTGTGCCGTCCACGATCCACAAGCGTTCGGTGTCCGCGACGGGCCGCGGCGCCGGCTCCAGCGCGAGCAACGGCCGCAGGCGCTGGATGACCCTACAGACGGTGGCCGGAGAGATCCCGAAGAGCGGGGCGAGCTGGCGCATCGTGAGGTTCGTGCGGTAGTACACCGCCACCAGCAGCACCCGCTCCGCCAGCGGCAGACACCACGGCCGGCCACCACCAGGCCCGTTCCCGCCCCGCTCCCGCACCACCTTCACCAGCTTCGCGAACCGGTCCGTCCGCAAGCCCGTGAACGTCTCCACCCACACCGACCCAGCCCGCAACACCCCACCCATACAGGCAAAATGCCCAAGACTGAGCCTTCTGCAACACCCTTTAGCCAGTGCGCATGAGTGGGTCTTAGACCCACCGGTGGCCGCTGGGCCCGTCCCGCGGCTGTGGATGCACTGGGTTCTGCGTTCTCGTCCCGCTCGGCGCCGACTCTCCGCGCGGCCGGTCTGCTCTGGGCTGTTCACGCCCTCAGATACTCGGCGCGGGCTGGACGGTCCGACGCTTTAACGATCACACTGGTCGGTACGGGGCGGTGTCGTCCGTCGCCAGATCGGGTATCTCAGGGCGCGTCCTCATATCGCGATACCGGCGACATCGTATCGACAGATCTGTCGGCGCGGGGTGACCAGTGGTTTCGGCCACTCGGGCCCGACCGGCCAGCCAGTCGACGGAGGCGGCCTTGTGCCGTTCTTGGAGCTTTGCGAGGTGGCGGGAATGATGGAACCACTCGCTCTTAGAGCTCGTAACACGATCATGAGTCGGGCTTGTTGAGGCGTCGCCAGCAGATGAGGCTGCAGGCGAGGGAGACGAACGCGTCGTGGAGTTCGGTGCGGCGTTCCCAGCGGACGGCGAGTCGTTTGAACTGGTGGAGAAGGGCGAAGGTCGGGGCTCCTTTGCGGGAGATGACGGGCAGGATCCGGCGTTTGCGCAGCTCTTCCCGGTTGGGGCTGGAGTCGTAGCCCTTGTCGCCAAGCACGGCGTCCGGGCGTCTGCGGGGACGGCCGGGGCGGCCCGCCACTGGCGGGATGCCGTCGACCAGGGCGAGGGTCTGGGTGACGTCGTTGACGTTGGCCGCGGTCGTGATGACTTTCAGCGGGGTGCCGCGTCCGTCGCAGATCAAGTGGTGTTTGCTGCCCGTCTTCCGCCGGTCGACCGGCGACGGACCGGTGTCGGCTCCCCCTTTTTGGCGCGGATGTGGGAGCCGTCCACGCACGCCCTCGACCAGTCGAGCCGGCCGGCCGCGTTCAGCTCGGCGAGTAGGATCCGGTGCAGGTGGTCGAAGACCCCGGCCTGCTGCCACCGCTCGAGTCTTCGCCAGCAGGTCTAACCGGAGCCGAAGCCCAGCTCAGGTGGCAGGAGTTGCCAGGCGATGTCGTTGTGCAGGACGTACAGGATGCCCTGCAGGCACAACCGGTCTGCCACCGGCCGCGGCCCTGGCGACTTCGTAGGCCAGGGCGGCAGCAGCGGCTCGATCAGTGCCCACAAGTCGTCGTCCACGATCCACGGCCGAGTGCTCACACACTCACGAACGGCCGAATCGTCACACCGGTTACGCCCGACCAGGGCATCTCAACAAGATCCTGTTACGAGCCCTTGAGGTGAGCCATAGCTGGGCGCCGCCCTCGGCGTCCAGCACACCCGATCCTTCACGGAGCGGCGCCTGCACAAGCGGGCACAGAATGAGGTCAGCACCACAATCATGTCGCGGACCAGGTCGTCTTCAACCTCTCCGCCGTCCAGGAGTATCAGGCGGGAGGGTTGCGGACAGGGCGGCCTCGACTAATTCGACCCTCATGAGGCAAAGGCGGTTCTTGCACTCCACCACCACGGCCTGGACATACGCATCGATAAACAGACGGCGCCCTTGACACGGGGGCCCTTTATCTCAGATGCGACCTCGGCTCGATCCGCAACACCCGATACCCGACCTTCGCCCCACGCCGACAACCTGGCCGCCCGCCTCTCCAGATTCAGCATCTCACCGCAAGCGGAAACACGGCAATACAGGGCAGTACCGACCATTTCGGGAACGGTATTGCCCTCCATGTTCACCAGGGTCGTGCGCGACCCAACACGCTCGACCGGTCCCACATCAGGCCCGCGACCCCCCAGTAAGGCGTCAACCCTCACCCTGAATTAGCCACAGTTGGTATTATATCTATTAGCCTCGTAACTGCCACCACTGGCGTAATGATCTCTTCCACCCCAGCTGACACAGGAACCCGCACCGGACATATAGACCGGCCCGGCGTACGAGCCATAGTAGCCCGCATCCTCCTTGAATTGACCATTGACCATAATCCACGCATTCATATAGTAAGGCCTCTCCGTATTCCCCCCACCGTAAACAGTCACAACACAGTTCATCCCATTCGACTTATTGAATGTTAGGAACACCGTCGACCACCCCGAGGTATACGCGCTATTGACTACGCTATACCCAGATCCGCACGCCCCGTTATATCCGGTTGCGGCTGAAGCCACCGGTATGGTCACCGCACTAAATCCCACTCCGGCAGCAACGACAGTTGCAACAGAAGCTGCCATTCCATGAATCCTGCTGGACAACAACTTGCCTCCATCTTCCGGCGATACGCAGATGATCAACTGTACGCTCTTCACGATCATACGACTCCAGGAACGGCAGGCCGCCTACAAAATCTGACATTGCCCCCTAGGGGCAACTGCGTTGATGGCGATCGCTCTCCGGGCAACGGTGGTCCCACCAAGGGCTAGCCTCGACTTTCATGACGGGCCGTCGGGTAGGTGGCGCGTAGAGCGGTGGCCCGGATGTGCGTCAGGTATGCCCCGTTCCACCGCTCTGGCGGTGGGCGGTGCTGGTCGGTTCGGGAGAGTGTCGAGCCGCTGGACCGCGATGGTGATCACAACGGGCCGTATCAAGCAGCGAGGCGACCGGCTCTCTGATCCCGCCCCTTTCATCTTCGACGAAACCCATCGGCCTGGCCAAGGTCCGAAGCAGCGCACCTGCCAAGGGCAAGGGCAAGGCGGCGGACGGCAAGCAGCCCGCCCTGAAGCCGCCGCCCGAACCGCTGTGGAAGGCCGACATGGCGCACCCGCTGGTCGGCGGCCATCCGCTGCGGGTCGGCGGCATGCTCGTCACGGTCGTCGGGGTCGGCACCCAGGGCATCTCCCCGCGGGACGGCACGTACATGACGGATTTCTTCAAGCTGGAGGACACCTGGCGCTTCGCCACCGACGGCAAGGCGCTGTACGCGGTGCGGAACGCGGACTCCGCGGACAAGGCCCTGGCCGTGGTGCCCCGGTCCCCGGAGAACGGCCGGGAACAGGACCCGCTCGTCCAACTGCCCGCGTACGACGGCACGAACGTGCTCAACCAGATCCTCGGCGTGGACGGCGACACCGTGTTCCTGTGCGCCAAATCGGCGGGGAGCGAGCAGTGGTCCGTGCTGGCCGCGAGCCTGAAGACCGGCAAGGAGCTGTGGCGGCAGCCGACGGCGGCCCCCTCCAAGGACGCCGTCAAGCTGCGGCACCCGCCCCTCGTCCGGGCCAAGGCCGTAAGCGGCGGGGGGCTGCTGTGGCAACGGGCGGAGCAGGGCGACGCGTTGCGGGTGTCCCTGCACGACGCCCGCAGCGGGGCGGAGCGGTGGACGGCGTCGCTGTCCGCCCCGGGCGCGACGCCGTTCCTGCCGGCCACGGACAACGAGCGCGTGTACCTCGGCGCGGACACCGTGCAGGCGCTGCGGCTCACCGACGGCAAACCGGCGTGGACCTTCGGCGAGAGCCGTGACGTGGGCAAGGTGATCGGCCAGCGCCGCTACGGCATCCCCACCGTCCGGGACGGGGTCGTCCACGTCGTGGAGGGCACCCGCGGCATCGTCGCGATCGACGCCAACACCGGGGGGCTGCGCTGGGCGGAAACCGCGCCGGAGGACACGGACCCCAACCGGGACATCGCCCCGGTGGTGACCGCGAAGCACGTCTACAGCATGGACGCGGCGGGCCTGCGGGCCGTCGACACCTACTCGCACCGCGCCGTGTGGCGCTACGAGACGAAGGCGGACATCCTGACCCCCGATCCGGAGGCCAAGCAGCTGTACCTCCGCGAACAGCGGGCCCTGATCGCCCTGCCGGTCCAGTAGCCCTGGGGGCGGGAACGCCCGTACGCCGGCGGCTCGGGGCCGTCGGTGTACGGGCGTCGGTGTACGGGCGTTGGCCCCCATGCCGAGCCAAGTGGCACCGCTCCGACGTGCGGGGGCGCTACGCAGGCGGCTACTTCGTGAAGACCAGGCTGACGTTGTGGCCGCCGAACCCGAAGGAGTTGGCCAGGGCGGCCGACCACTGGCCGGTCCGGCTCGCGCCCCGCACCACGTCCAGGTCGACCCTCGGGTCCTGCTGTTCCAGATTGAGCGTGGCCGGGACGACGCCCTCCTTCAGGGCGAGCAGGGAGACCATCGCGCCCACCGCGCCGGAGGCTCCGAGCATGTGCCCGGTCATCGACTTCGTCGCCGTCACCGCGGCCTGCCCGCCGATCGCCCGGCGGATCGCCTCCGCCTCGGCCACGTCACCGGACTCGGTGGACGTGGCGTGCGCGTGGACGACGCCGATGTCCTGCGGGCTCACGCCGCCGTCACGCATGGCCAGCTCCATGGCGAAGACCTGACCGTCGGCGTCGGAGGCGGTGATGTGGTGCGCACTGGAGCTCACCGCGCTGCCGGCCAGCGAACCGTAGGTCCGCACGCCCCGCGCCCGGGCGAACCCGTCCCGTTCGAGCACCATGATTCCCGCTCCCTCGCCCATGACGAAGCCGGACCGTGCCACATCGAACGGGCGGGACACCGCCTCCGGGTTCTCGGACGCGGTGGACAGCGCCTTCATCTGGGCGAAGGCGGCGATGGTGAAGGGGTGCAGGCACGCCTCGACGCCGCCGGCGATCACCACGTCGACCCGCCCGGACCGGATCAGGTCCTGGCCCATGGCGAGGGCTTCGGCTCCCGACGCGCAAGCGCTCACCGGCGTCCGCGCGCCGCCCTTCGCGCCGAGGTCCATGCTGACGCATGCGGCGGGGCCGTTCGGCATGAGCATCGGGATCGCGAACGGGGACAGCCGACGAGCCCCCGACCGCTCGAACAGGTCGTCCTGGCCGAGGGTGGTCAGCACCCCGCCCGTGCCCGTGCCGATGACCACGGCCAGCCGCTCGGGCTCGACCTCGGGCGCGCCGGCGTCCTGCCACGCCTGCCGGGCGGTGAGGATGGCGAGCTGTTCGCCGCGGTCGAGCTTCCTCGCCTCCGTGCGGGGAAGCATCGCGGCGGGGTCCTCCGCAAGGGCGGCCGCGACGCGCACGGGCAGGTCCGCGGCCCACGGCTCGTCCAGGAGGCGCACCCCGGACTTTCCGGCCAGCAGTGCCGACCAGGACGACGGCGCATCGGCGCCCACCGGCGTCATGGCACCCATGCCCGTGACCACGACCTGACCGTTTCCAGCCATTCTCTAACTCCTTAAAATAGTGGGGACTTCACAACACGCTTGCTGATCCACTGAAGATCATGTCAGCTGAAACTCCCTCAGGAGGGGGCCGAGTCGACCGATTCGGGCACGTGACCCTTATAGGGTTTCCACAACTCTCAGGGCCGCCCGGTCCACCTTGCCGATCTTGGTGCGCGGCACCCGGTCCACGATCCACAGGGCGTCCGGCATCTTGTGCCGGGCCAGCGAGCGCCCCAGGCGGACGCGCAGCTCGTCGAGCCCGAACGGGTCCTCGCCCGGCGCCGGTACGACGTACGCGCCGATGGCCTCGCCCAGGACCCGGTCCGGGACCGGGAAGATCCCGCAGTCGACGATCCCCGGCAGGGCGGTGACCGCGGACTCGACCTCGCTGCACGAGACCTTCAGCCCACCGCGGTTCACCAGCTCCTTCATCCGGCCCTTCACATGGAGCCGGCCCTCGTCGTCGATCAGGCCGAGGTCCCCCGTGTGGTACCAGCCGTCCTCCGCCACGCCGTCCTGGCCCCAGTAGCGCACCGGGCGATCGGCTCCGAAGACGATCTCGCCGACGACGCCCGGACCGACGGTGCCGGAACCGTCCCGGGCGAAGATCTCCAGGCGGCCGTTCGGGGCGGTCCCCGGCGGGCCCTGGAAGACCGTGCGCCCCACCGAGCCCGCTTCGATGTCGCCGCGGTCGGTGGTGTGGCAGAGGAAGCCCTCGCTGCATCCGTACACGTAGAACAGCTCGACGCCGAAGGTGGTGTAGAGCTGCGTGAGCAGCGCGCCGGGGAAGGAGGCGGCGCCGGCGACCGCCCAGCGCAGGCTGCTCAGGTCGTGTGCCGCCGGGTCCAGCTTGTCCAGCATCAGCTGGAAGTGCGCCGGGGTGCCCGGCAGTACGGTGACCCCCTCGTCCGTGATCAGCCGGAGCGCCCCCGCCGGGGAGAAGCGCTCCATGAGCACCAGGCGGCTGCCCGAGGTCAGCGCGATCATCGCCATCTTGAGGCCCAGCGCGTGGGCGAGCGGGAGGTACACCAGGTGGACGTCCGCGTCCTGGGGCCGGTAGGCCGACTTGAAGCATTCGAGCTTGGCCCACAGCGCGTCGAAGGTCTCCACGACGCACTTGGGCAGTCCGGTGGTGCCCGAGGTGAGCAGCAGCAGGGCGGTGCCGGAGCTGTCCGTCGCCGTCGCCGTCTCCGTCGCCGTCGCGGCCGGGCCCGCCGGTACGGGGTCACCCGCCCGGCCCGTCAGATCCGCCAGCCGCAGCTCCCCCGGCCGCGGATCGTCGTCCTGCACGATCAGCCGTACGCCCGGACACGCCCGGCGGACGTCGTCCAGCGGCTCGACGGGGACCTCGGCCGCGCGGCGCGGCCGGTAGACGAGGGCGACGGCCCCGGTCCGCTCGATGAGCGAGACCAGCTCCGGGCCGGTCAGATCGTGGTCGGCGCCGACGAGCACGGCTCCGCACCGCCAGGCGGCCACCAGCGCCATGAGGTATTCGGGCGAGTTGGGGAGCTGGCACAGGATCCGGTCACCCGTCGTCACGCCCGTCGAGCGGTAGGAGGCGGCCAGCGCCTCCGTCCGCTCCCAGAACTCCCGGTAGCCGAGGCTGCGCCCCTGGAAGGTGATCGCCGTCCGTTCGGGCCACCGCAGGCAGGCCTCGTGCAGCGCGGTGACCAGTTCGTTCGCGGCTTCCATGTCGCCTTCCCCGTGCGCGGCAGCGCACTCGCTTGTCATGAGTGGAAAACCCACGGCGCGGCCGGTACCTGCGTACCGTCGCCCAGGGGGGTGAAGAGCGGGGCGAGCCGGGGATCCGAAGGCAGGGCTTCGAGGTCGCGGTTGACCACCGCCGCCGGGATCCCCGCGTCGGTCAGCCGCTTCTCCCAGTGCGCGGCGGGCTCGGCCCGCAGTCGCTCCAGTACCTGGTCGTCGGCTTGGCCCCGGCCCTCGGCCCGGATGCCGAGCAGCTCGCACACCGTGCGGTAGGCGGCGTCGTCGTCCACGCCGAGCGCGAGGTGGCCGTCGACGGTGGGGACGGGCTCGTCCACCGGCAGCCACACCGGACGCCCTGCCCTGCGGGCGCTCTCCCGGCCCGTGGCGATGCCGAGGATCACCTCCGACTGGAGCGCCATCGCCCCGCCGAGGAGGGAGGACTCGACCTTCCAGGCTCGGCCCTCGCGTTCGCGCCGGTACAGCCCGGCCAGGACCCCTTCGCAGGAGACGAGCGCCCCGAACATGTCGCACAGCAGCACCCGTGTGGTGAGCGGCCGCTCGCGATCCGGGGTGTTGCCCTCGGCGACACCCGTGTAGGCCTGCACCATGAACTCGGTGCCGAGCACGTCACGGCGGTCGAGGTGGGGTCCCCATCCAGAGGCGGCCGCGTGCACCAGACGCGGGTTGACGCGCGCCAGGTCCTCGGCGCCGAATCCCCACTCCTCCGCCTTGCCCGGCCGCCAGTTGTGCAGGAACACATCGGCGGTGGCGGCGAGTTCCCGCAGCTCGGACCGTCCCGCCGGGTTGCCGAGGTCGATGCCGACGCGTCGCTTCCCGCGGTGGAAGAGCACTCCCATGCCGCTGGGATCGCCCTGCGGCGGTTCGACCCAGGTCACTTCGGCGCCGAGCTGGCTCAGCAGGAGGCCGGCCAGCGGGCCTTGGACGCGGCTGGTCGCCTCGACCACGCGCAGCCCCGCGAGCGGCAGTTCGCCCGTGCGCGGCGGCCGGGCGGGGCCCCCGTCCCCGGCGGGCGCGGTCGTCAGCGGTGTCAGCAGGGCGCGGCCCTCGCTCCAGCCCGGCTCGGCCACGACGTCCCGGTAGCCGCGCAGCGCGGACAGGCTCAGGCCGAACTCGGCCGCCGCGTCGGCTATGCGGGACCACGGCGTCCTGGCCGCGACCGCGTGCAGTTCGTCGGGCAGCAGGCAGAAGCCCTTGACGTAGCGGTGCTGGAAGGCGGTCCAGGCCCGTCCCAGGCCCGGGGTGTCCGCGCCGAGGGCACGCCAGAAGTCCCGCCAGGCGCCGGGGTCGAAGGTCTCCACCTCGAAGGCGGGGCCGTCGGCGCTGCGGAAGGGAGGAGGGCTGCCCGCTCCCCTGATCGAGGGGCCCCAGGGGTCGGGGGAGGTGGCCTCGGCGACGTAGTGCCCGGCGAGGAGGGTGGCGGCGCGCAGGACGGAGGTCTCCACCGCGTGGACGGGGATGCCGCGGGCGCGCGCGATCTCGGCGGCGAGCACTCCGTGGCCGGCCAGGATGCCGGCGGCCACGGAGGCGCCCGGCAGCCCGAGTCTGCGGGGGACGCCCGCCTCCTGGCCGTGGACGTGCATGAGGCCGGACATCGCCTGCACCGTCGCCTCGCTGCCGGGGCACGCCTCGTCGAGGGCCGAGCCGCCGTACCAGGAGAGCCGGGCCTCCACCTCGCCGGCGCCGTCGGCGGCCGCCCGGTCCGGCTGCGCGGCGCTCGGTCCGTCCCAGCCTTCCCGCCGCATGTCGAGGGTGCGCCGGGCGAGTTCGGGCGTACGGGTCAGCATGGGGCCGTCCGATCCGCGTAGTACGGCTGGTGGGCGAGGAGTCCGCCGTCGACGACGAGGGTCTGTCCGGTGATGAACGCGGACTCGTCGGAGGCGAGGAAGAGCGCGAGCGCGGCCACGTCCTCGGGGCGT
This sequence comes from Streptomyces sp. NPDC030995, assembly GCF_055571215.1. Taxonomy (NCBI): domain Bacteria; kingdom Bacillati; phylum Actinomycetota; class Actinomycetes; order Kitasatosporales; family Streptomycetaceae; genus Streptomyces; species Streptomyces sp. NPDC030995. The sequence goes on along the minus strand of NZ_JBVIFS010000008.1, from coordinate 280,622 downwards.
CCCAGCCGGGGCGTCAGGTGGTGGCGGAGCATGGCGCCGTAGGCCGCCTCGCGCTCCGGGCTGGTGATGATGAGGCCGGGGGCGATGGCGTTGCAGCGCACACCGCTCTTGCCGGACTGGGTCGCCACGTAGCGGGTCAGGTTGATGATCGCCGCCTTGGACGCGGCGTAGGCCGGATGCCCGAGGTCCCCGGACAGCCCGGCGGCGGAGGAGGTGTTGATGATCGACCCGCCGCCGCGGGCCACCAGGTGCGGCAGCGCGGCCTGGATCGCGACCATGGTGCCGCGCACGTTGATCCGCATGGTCTCGTCCCAGACGGCCGGATCGGCGTCGGCGACCGGCAGGTCGCGGGAGGCGGCCAGGCCGGTGGCGGCGGCGTTGTTGTGGAGCACGTCGAGCCCGCCGAACTCCCCGACCGTCGTCGCGACCATGGCGTGCACCGAGTCGGTGTCCGCCAGGTCCACGCCGATGCCGATCGCCGCGGCCCCCGAGGCGCGGATCGCCTTCGCGACGCTGTGCGCGCCCTCTTCGTTGACGTCCGCGACCGCCACCCGGCCGCCCTCTTCGGCCAGCCGGGCGGCGGTGACGGCGCCGATGCCGGACGCGGCGCCCGTGACGATGACGACCTTGCCGTCAAGTCTCCCCATAGCAGCCCCCAAGGATTACTTAGTTAACTGATTTAACGGTACCATCCCTGCGGGCGCCCGCGACACCCCGACTTCGGCGGACAGGAGTCGTGGAAAATTCATACGCCTGACACACCGATCAAGGATTCAACCTTGCTACACTGAGTAACCTTGAGTTAATGATTTAACGCAATCACACCCCGCCGACGTAAAGAAATTGCCTCATAAATTCATGCACGTCGCATCGTCGAGCACGCCACCAGGAGGAACGCCTTGAGTGAAGCAGGCGGAATGCCGAAGGTCACGCCAAGCGGCCGGAGAGCAGCAGGACTTCGCGTACGCGTCCCCAAGACCGCGGAACTGGTGGCGGCCGCCCTGCGACGCATCATCATTCGAGGCGAAGTCTCCCCCGGCGACGCATTGCCTTCGGAATCGGCGCTCATGGAGCAGTTCGGCATTTCCCGCCCGACGCTGCGCGAGGCAATTCGCGTACTGGAATCCGAGGAACTGATCAGCGTGCGCCGCGGCGTGCACGGCGGCGCCCGCGTGAATGCGCCCGACCCGCAGGTCGCCGCCCGCTATCTGGGCCTCATTCTGGAATACCGGCAGACGACCCTCGGCGAGATGTTCCAGCTCCTCGGCGCGATCGAGCCGCCGTGCGCGCGGCAGCTCGCGACCAAGCACACCCCGGGTGACATCGGCCGCCTGCACGAGGCCCTCGCGACCGAGGCCGCGGCGAAGGACGACGCCCACGCCCTCGCCGACGCCGAGTCCTCGTTCCACGCCACCCTGGTCGAGCTGAGCGGCAACCGGGCCATGACCGCGCTGAGCGAGACCCTCCAGTGCATCTTCTACGACGCCCGGAGCCCGCACGTCGCGACCGGCCGCAAGGCGCGGACGCGCGGCGACCAGGACGCGCACGCCCGGCTCGTGGAGCTCGTCCAGGCGGGCAAGGCGGACGAGGCGGAGGCGCTCTGGCGCAGCCACATCGCCGCCATGGAGAAGGAAGTGGTCGCGAGCGGCGCCGACACGCGTCTGGAACTCCTGGACTGACGGGACCGGCCCCACCGGGCCGCGGGCGTCAGGCAGGACGCCGCCCGAAGGCATCGGCATTGGGCGCGGCCCGCTCCACCAGCCCGGTCAGGGCGGCACCGACCGTCTCCGGCTCCCAGCACCCCGCCGTCCGCGCGGAAGGGCCGTCGACCCATCCCTCGGCGACCGAGATCCGGCTGCCGAAGACGGTGACGACACGGCCGGTGACGTGCCCCGAGTCCGGACCGCCGAGCCAGACGACCACGGGCGAGACGCTCTCCGGCCGCAGATCGTTCTGGGCGGCCAGCGCCGGCATGACGCTCAGGTCCTCGGTCATCCGGGTCAGGGCGGCCGGTGCGACCGCGTTGACCGTCACCCCGTACCGGGCCAGCTCCTGGGCCGCCCCGATCGTGAGCGCGGCGATGCCGGCCTTGGCCGCCGCGTAGTTCGACTGCCCGGGGTTGCCGAAGAGGCCTGACGTGGAGGTGGTGTTGACCACGCGGCCGGCCACCGCCTCACCCGCCTTCGCGCGCTCCCGCCAGTGCCGGGCCGCGTGGTGGAGCACGGCGAAGGTGCCCTTGAGGTGGACGGACGTCACCGCGTCCCAGTCCTCCTCCGCCATGTTCACCAGCGCACGGTCCCGCAGGATCCCGGCATTGTTCACCAGGGTGTCCAGGCGGCCGAACTCCGCCACCGCCTGCTCGACGAGGCGCCGCGCGCCCGCCCAGTCCGCGATGTCGTCGAAGTTGGCCACGGCCCGGCCGCCGAGGGCCGCCACCTCTTCGACCACCGCCTCGGCGGGGCGGGTCGAGTCCCCGGAGCCGTCGCGGGCCACGCCGAGATCGTTGACCACGACATGGGCGCCGGCCCGGGCGAACGCCAGCGCGTGCGCCCTTCCGATGCCGTTGCCGGCCCCCGTGACGACCACGACCCGGCCCTCACACGTCTTCGCCGCCTGTTCCATCTTTTCTCCGTCCACCTTTACGCCGTCCTTCCTCATGCCGAGGGTTCGGAACCGACGATGGAGACGAAGGAGAGGCACTCCCCCGGACCACCGCCGAGATTGTGGGTCAGGGCGAGTCCGCGTTCCGCCGATTTCCCGGGAATCGCGGACCCGGCCGGGGCTTCCCCGCGCAATTGCAGCCAGCATTCGAAGAGCATTCGCAGACCCGAGGCGCCGATCGGATGGCCGAAGGCCTTGAGACCGCCGTCCGGATTCACCGGCAGCACGCCGTCCCGGTCGAATGCCCCGTCCAGGATTCCCCGCCACGCGGTGCCGGGCTGCGCGAATCCGAGATCCTCCATCAGCACCAGCTCCGTAATGGTGAAGCAGTCGTGCACTTCGGCCAGCGCCAGTTCGGTGAGCGGATCCGATATCCCCGCCTGCCGGTAGGCGTCCTGTGCGCAATGCCGTACTTCGGGAAACGAGGTGAAGTCGTACGTGGGATCCGCGGCGCCCGCGGCCGGCCCCGCGGCGAGCGCCAGCGCCTTCACGAAGAGCGGTTTGTCCGTGTACCGGTAGGCGTCCTCGGCCCGTACGACCAGGGCCGCCGCAGCCCCGTCGCTCACTCCCGAGCAGTCGAACAGCCCCAGTTCGCCCGCCACCCGGGGGGCCGCGCGGATGGTTTCCATCGGCACGGCCCGCCGGAAGTGGGCCCGCGGGTTGAGCGCCCCGTTGGCGTGGTTCTTCCAGGCGATCCGGTCCAGCGCCTCCCGGAGCGCGCCGCCGGGCAGCCGGTACTTCTCGCCGTACGCCTGCGCCACCAGACTGAAGGCGGCCGGCGCCGTGAGGTCCGGCTGCGTGCCGTCGCCCGGGACCTCGGCCGCGGCCAGACCGGACATGCCGGAGTCCTTCAGCTTTTCGACCCCGACGGCCAGCGCCGTGTCGTAGGCCCCGCTCGCCACGGCGTAGCAGGCGTTGCGCAGGGCGTCCGATCCCCCGGCGCAGTAGTTCTCGACGCGCGTGACGGGTTTGTACGGCAGGCGCAGCGCACGAGAGAGCATCAGCCCCGAGGTGCCGGAGGCGAGGGTGCTCAGCCAGTGGGCGTCGACGGCGTCGTGCGCGACCCCGGCCGACGCGCAGGCGGCCCGGACCGCCTCCAGCATCAGGTCGTCCGCCGAGGCGCTCCAGTGCTCCCCGAACGCCGTGCACCCCATGCCCACGATCGCGACTTTGTCCCGTATGCCATGTGACGGCACGCCCCCACCTCCATACAGTTAGATAATACTACTGATCTTACCCATCTACAGGAGCGGTCCGTGACCTCACTCATCGCCTACGGCACGTACGTGCCGCACTTCCGGCTCCGGCGCAGCGCCATCGGCAGCCTCCTCGGGACCGGCTCGGGGAAGGGCACGCGCGCCGTCGCCTCGTACGACGAGGACAGCACCACGCTGGGCGTGGAAGCCGCCCTGGACGCCCTGCGCGGCTGCCCGGACGCCCTCCCGCACGTGCGCAACCTCCTCTTCGCCACCGCCACCCCGCCCTACACGGACAAGACCAACGCCGCGGCGATCCACGCGGCGCTGGGACTTCCCGAGGAGGCCCTCGCGGTGGACATGGCGGGAGCGGTCCGCTCCGGCGCCGGAGCCCTGCACCTGGCCGCCCGCTCCGGCGAGGACACGCTGGTGGTCCTCTCGGACGTCCGCACCGGCCTGCCGGGAAGCCCCGACGAGCGGGACGGCGGCGACGCGGCCGCGGCCCTCCTCTTCAGCGACGGGGACCACCGCCCGCCGCTGGCCGAGGTCCTCGCGCAGGCGTCCGTCACCCACGAGGTGCTGGACCGCTGGCGCACTCCGGGCGCGCCCGCCTCCGCGACCTCGGAGGAGCGGTTCACCGAGCAGGTCCACGCGCCGGCCGCCGAAACGGTCTTCGACGAGGCACTGCGGCGGGCCGGGCTGCGCGCCGACCAGATCGACCACGTCGCCGTCGCGGGCCTTCACCAGCGCGCCCTGCGGTCGGTGGCCGGCCGGCTGGCGTCCCGTACCGGCCGCGCCCCCGCATCGAGCGCGGCGGAGCTGTTCGCGACGGTCGGCAACCCGGGCACGGCTCAGCCCGGTCTGCTGCTCGCCGACGCGCTCGACCGCGCGGAACCTGGCGAGACGATCGCCCTGGTCGTCATCGGCGACGGCGCCTGCGCCTTGGTCCTGCGGGCCTGCGAGGCGCTCGCCGCCGGGCGCGCCCCCGTCCCCGTCACCGCCCGGGCGGCCGCCGGGGACGACACGCTCCCGTACGCCGACTACCTGACCTGGCGCGGATTCCTGGCCCGCCAGCCCCAGGCCCGGCCGGTGCCCCAGCCGCCCGCCGCACCGCCGGCCTGGCGGCAGACGTCCTGGAAGTTCGGCCTGGCAGCGGGCCGTTGCACCGAGTGCGGCACGCGCCAGCTGCCGCCCGCCCGGGTCTGTTCCGGCTGCCGGACCGTGGACCGGATGACCGAGGAACGCCTGACCTCCGTACCCGCGACGGTCGTCACGTACACGGTCGACCACCTGGCCTTCGCCCCGCACCCGCCGCTGATCCTGGCCGTCGTCGAGTTCGACGGCGGCGGGCGGTTCCGGTGCGAGCTCACGGACACGAGCGCCGAAGGGGTCCACAGCGGCATGCGGGTGACCATGAGCTTCCGGCGCATGCTGACCTCGGGCGGGATCCACAACTACTTCTGGAAGGCCCGGCCGGCGCGCTGACCGGCGCGTCGCCGCGCAGCGCGACGACGAGGGCGCCGGGTCGGAGCACGTGCTTCCGACCCGGCGCCCTCGTCCGCGTGCGGACCTCAGCGCAGCGGGAAACCGCCGGCCACCGGAGTCACTTCCGGGTCCCCGTACTGGGCCCGGAACCAGGCCCGGTACTGCTCCAGCACCAGCGGGTCGTCCTCCGTCGGCCCCGGCGCCGGATCGGGCACCCGGTCCAGCTCGATCCCGAACCGGGTCCGGTACGCCTCCAGCACCTCCTCGGGGCCCTCCAGCACCCGCTCGGTGACCGTGCCGCCCTCGGCCCGCACCAGCCGGCGCTGGTCGACCATGGTGGTCCGCCCGGACCGGTCCAGGACCGAGGCCACGAGCAGGTGCGACATCGGCAGCTCCGGCAGCGTCCAGGCCCACCAGGTCGGCGGCATGTCCTCGAACCGCAGCGGCGTCAGGTCCAGCCGGTACTGCGGGACGCCGTCCCGCAGCAGCTCCAGACCGCCCTCCTTGTCGACCAGCCGGAACTCGCCCTCCGGGTCCTGCTGGGGCTCCCGTACGTCGAACCGCAGCGGGAAGCGGCTGCCGCGCAGGAAGCCCACGTCCACGAGCCACGGCTCGGGCGTCTCCACCTTCAGGACGAAGTGGACCACGGGCGCCATGAACCGCCCCCCGTGGAAGATGCGCCCGCCGAGGACCGACACGGCCGGGTAGCCGACGGCGCGCAGCAGTTGCTCGAAGGAGCTCGCCAGCTCGATGCAGGTTCCGCCCCGCCGGCGGTGGGCGATCTTCTCGACCGCGGCGGCGCCGAGCCGGGTCGGCCGCCCCGACCGTATGTGCATGTTCTCGAACGGCACCTCCATGAGGTGCCGTTCCTGAAGCGCGCTCAGGTACGCGGCGTCCGCCCGGTCGGGGAGTTCGACGCCGAGGCGGCTGAGATAGCTGTCAAGCGTGCCCGGATCCACCCTTGTTCCTTCCGGCCGTGTTCCTTCGGATGTCCAACTGGCCCTACCGGCTCACGGCCTGCGACAGCGCTTCGTAGCCGTAGAGCCAGGCGTACGCCTCCAGCCGCTCGGCCACGGGCATGGCCGCGTCCCGAGCGCGCTGCTCCGGGCCGTCCGGCAGGTGGAACTCGTGTCCGCGCTCGCGGGAGCGCCGGTGCACGGCGCCCGCGCGCGCGAGCCGCAGTTCCTCGTAGCGGCGCAGCGCCCCGGGCACCTCCCGTACCTCGCAGCGCCCGAGCAGGTCGGCGAGGACCGCGGCGTCCTCGATGGCCTGGTTGGCGCCCTGGGAGAGGAACGGGACCATCGGGTGCGCCGCGTCACCGGTCAGCGCCACCCGGCCGGCGCTCCAGCCGCCCACGCAGTCACGGTCGAACAGGGCCCAGTGGTGGACCTGTTCCGCTGCCGCGATCAGCGCTCCGACGTCGGGGTTCCACCCCGCGAAGGCGGCCGCCGCCTCCTGCGGGGTCCCGGGCGCGGACCAGGTGCCCGGATCCCAGTCCGGCGAGGTGGTCACGGCGCTGAAGTGGATCAGGCGGTGGCCGGCGATCGGATAGGCCGTCACATGGCCGCCGGGACCGAGCCAGAAGAACACCTTGGGCACGTCGAAGAGGTCCGGCAGCCGGGCGGCCGGCACCAGGCCGCGGTAGACCGTGAGCCCGGAGAACGTGGGCCGGTCCCCCACCAGGACGTTGCGGAATGCCGAGTGGATGCCGTCCGCCGCGACGACGGCGTCGGCCGCCTCCTCGGAGCCGTCCGCGAAGCGCAGCGTCACGCCGTCCGGGTGCTCCTCGTGGGAGGTGCACTCCGAGCGGTGTCGCACGGTGTCGGGCGGGAGCAGTTCCAGCAGGCTCCGGTGCAGGTCCGCGCGCTGGATGAGGTGGTACGGGGCTCCGTAGCGGGCCTCGCACTCCTCACCGAGGGGGGTCGGGGCGAGGAGCCGGCCGTCGTCCCACCGCCGGGTCTCGATGGCCTCGGCCCGGGTGGCCCGCCGGTCCAGGACGTCGGCGAGGCCCAGGTCGTGCAGGAGGCGCACCGCGTTGGGGGCGAGCTGGATGCCGGCCCCGGCGTCCGCGAACCGCGTGGCCCGCTCGTACACCGTGCACCGGACACCGGCGCGCAGCAGCGACGCGGCGACCGTCAGCCCGGCGATGCCCCCGCCGACCACCGCGATCCGGGGGTGGTTCTCACTCATGCCCGCTCACTTCTCCAGGCAGAACTCGTCGATCGGGTAGCCGACGTGCCGGTCCGCGCTGGGCAGGAAGCCGAGCACCTTGTCGCCGGGCTTGAGCTCCGTGCTGTTGAGCACCGCGCCGCCGGGGCCGAGCACGCGCACGTGCCAGTCGTCCTGGAGGATGAGGTTGACGGTCTGCCCGTTCGGCGCGACCGCGTCGATGGAGATCAGCGGACGGGATTCGATCTTGACCCGGCCGACGGTGACCAGGCGCGTCTGGCCCTTCACGTCCACGGCGAGGACCTTGCTGCCGGACTTGAGCTCGCTGAGGTAGTTGGTCCGCTCGTCCTTGGACAGCGTGTACGAGTGGATGGCGCCGGCGTTGACCCGGAACGGGCGCGTCGGCATGTAGGGCAGCGGGTGGGTCTCGCTGACGCACAGGATCATGCCCTTGGAGTGCGACCCGACCAGGATGCCCTCGTCCTCCCGGAAGTGACTGCAGGTGTCGACGCAGGCCCGCTCGCCCATGCCCACGTGGGCGGTGCCGGTGATCTCCAGCTCGACGAGGTCGAGCGCGGGGGTCTCCAGGCGGGCGCACTCCTTGAGCCGCGCGGCGTCCCCGACGGCCTTGGGGGCCATCATCACGCCGTCGGAGCCGTGCTCCAGCACGCCGAAGATGATCTCGGCCTCCTCGACGTCCTGGGCCACGGTGATCAGGCTGCCGGTGGCCTTGGCCGCCGCGGCGATCACGATCTCCAGGGGAATCTTGGTGGGGTCGCGGAACAGCAGGACGCTGTAGCGCTCGGTCCGGGCCGACTCGCACGCCAGCTCCAGCGTGTCGGCGTCCACGATCTCGACGAAGCGGCCGAACTCCACCGAGGGGAAGAGGATGCGGAGCTCCGCCGGGGTGATCCCGTGGGTCCCCGGGTCGACCACGACCACGTCGGCGTTGCCGAACTCGTCGGGCAGCGCGCCCGGGTCGGGCAGCAGGACCTTGGTCACCGTCGGCGGCAGCCCCTCGAGGTCCGCGACGGTGTTCGACACGACGCCCTCGACGCGGTGGTGCAGAGCCTCCTGGAGGACAGCCTCCTTCGCCTCCCCGACGGTGCGGACATCCAACCAGCTCAGCTTCATTGTGCTCTCTCCATCAGTACGGAAAATCGAATGGCGTCGTAGGTCGCCGGGGGTGGGGTCAGCTCATCGGCCGGGAGAACTCGCGGACCGCGCTGTCGAGGTCGATCGAGCGCAGGCCCGCCGAGGGCCCGTGGACCAGGTCCACGAGGGAACGCGCCGCCTTCGCCGGATCCGGGGCCTGGAAGATGTTCCGCCCCATGGCCACGCCCGCCACGCCCGCGCTCAGCGTCTCGTCCACGTACGCGAGCGTCTCGTCGAGCGCGTCGCGCTGGGGGCCGCCGACGACCAGGATCGGCAGCGGGCACATGTCGGTGATCTGCGCCATCGTGTCCGGCGACCCGGTGTACAGGGTCTTGACGATGTCGGCGCCCAGGTCGGCCGCGAGCGACGCGGCGTGGGCGATCAGTTCGGGGTCGCGGGGGTTGTCGATGCGCGCGCCCCGGGGATACATCATGGCCAGCAGCGGGATGTTCCAGCGGTCACAGGCCTCGGCCACCAGCGCCAGGTCGGCGATCTGCTGCTTCTCCTCGTCGGAACCGATGTTGACGTGCACGCTGACCGCGTCGGCGCCGAGCCGCACCGCCTCCTCGACGGAGGCGACGAGGTACTTGGCGTTGGGGTCGGGGGCGTGGACGGTGCTGGCGCTCAGATGGACGATCAGCGACATGTGCTCGAACCACGCGGGGTCGATGCACCGCAGCGTTCCCTTGTGGACGATGGTCGCGTCCACACCACTGAGCGCCAGGTTCCTGACGAGTTGCCCGACGCGGCGGCCGCCGGTGATGGGCCCGTCGGTGATCGAGTGGTCGAGGGGGACCACCACGAGCCGCTGGTCGCCGTGCCGGTAGAGCCTGCGCAGCCGGAGCTGGCGGGCGAAGGGGAGGTGCGAGGGCATGGGAACGACTCCTTACAGGCTGGATTGAAGCCATGTGGTCACGCCGGGCACGGGATGCGTGCCCGGTCGGCCCCGGTCAGCGCGTGGCCGCTTGTGGCAGCCAGGCCGCGATCCGGGAAACGAGGCCGTCCGCGGCGATGCCGTGCCGGCGCAGGATGGCCTTCCGGTCACCGTGGGGGAGGAAGGCGGTCGGCAGGGCGACGGAGCGTACGGGGGTGGACTCGCCCCGCTCCAGGAGGCTCTGTACGAGCCGCGCGCCCAGACCGCCGCCGCGCAGGTTGTCCTCCACGGTCACCACGAGCTCGTGCCGGGCGGCCAGTTCGGGCAGCCCGTCGGGGACGGGCACGCTCCAGCGCGGGTCCACCACCGTCGCGGCGATGCCCAGGGCGGCCAGCTCGCCCGCCGCCTCCAGGCACTCCGCCGCGATCGGTCCCACCGGGACGAGCAGGACCCGGGCGCCGGGAGCCTCGTACAAGACGTCCATGGCCGCCTCACGGCGGACCGCCGGCAGTGCGGCGCCGGCCTGCGCCTTGGGGAACCGCACGACCGTCGGCCCCTCGGCGTGGTCGACGGCCTCCCACAGCGCCGCCTTCAGTTCCTCGGCGTCGCGCGGCGCCGCCATCCGCAGCCCCGGCACCAGGGACAGCCAGGAGGCGTCCCAGATTCCGTGGTGGCTGGCTCCGTCGGGTCCGGTGACCCCCGCCCGGTCGAGCACGAAGGTCACCGGCAGCCGGTGCAGGGCCACGTCCATGAGGACCTGGTCGAAGGCACGGTTGAGGAAGGTGGAGTACACGGCCACCACCGGGTGCATCCCGGTGTGCGCCAGGCCCGCCGCGGAGACCACCGCGTGCTGCTCGCTGATGCCGACGTCGAAGGTCCGCTCGGGGAAGCTGCGGGCGAAGGGCTCCAGGCCGACCGGCTGGAGCATGGCGGCGGTGATGGCGACCACGTCGGGGCGCGCGGCGCCGACCTTCGCCATCTCCTCGCCGAAGACCGCGGTCCAGGACCGGCCGGTGGCCGGGGTGGTCCCGCCCGTCTCGGGGTCGAAGGTGCCGATGGCGTGCCAGCAGTCGTTCGGGTCCTCGGCCGCCGGGGCGTAGCCCTGGCCCTTGGTCGTCACGCAGTGCACGACGACCGGCCGGCCGGCCGCCGCGGCCCGGTGCAGCGCCTCCTCGACCGCCGGGCGGTCGTGACCGTCGACGGGCCCCAGGTAGGAGATGCCGAGGTTCTCGAAGAAGGAGGGGCCGGCGCCTTCGGTCCCGCCGTCGCGCAGGGCGCGCAGGTGGTCGGCGAGGGAGCCGGTCGTGGGTGCGTACGAGCGGCCGTTGTCGTTCAGCACGATGATCACGGGCCGCTCCGGCGCCCCGCCGATGTTGTTCAGGGCCTCCCAGGTCATGCCGCCGGTGAGGGAGCCGTCGCCCACCACGGCGACGACGCGGCGGTGCGCTCCGCCGGCCAGCGCGAAGCCCTTGGCGATGCCGTCGGCGTAGGAGAGGGCGGTGGAGGCGTGGGAGTTCTCGATGACGTCGTGCTCGGACTCGGCGCGGTCCGGGTAGCCCGACATCCCGCCGGCCTGGCGCAGCGTGGAGAACGACTTCATCCGCCCGGTCAGCAGCTTGTGCACGTACGCCTGGTGGCCGGTGTCGAAGAGGAGCACGTCCTTCGGCGATTCGAACACCCGGTGCAGTGCCATCGTGAGCTCGACGACCCCGAGATTGGGGCCCAGGTGGCCGCCGACCTTCGAGACGGATTCCACGAGGAACGTGCGGATGTCCGCCGCCAGCGCGTCGAGTTGCGCATCGGTGAGCGATGCGAGGTCATCGGGTCCGGTCAGGTCAGCCAGTTGCATCGACGTCCGCTCCCCTCTCTGCCGCGAGGCGCAGGGCCTCTTCGATCAAGGTCTCGACGATCTTCGATTCGGGCACGGTCTTGACGACTTCGCCCTTCACGAAGATCTGGCCCTTGCCGTTGCCGGAGGCGACGCCGAGGTCGGCCTCGCGGGCCTCGCCCGGGCCGTTGACGACGCAGCCCATGACCGCGACGCGCAGCGGGACCTCCATGCCCTCCAGGCCCGCCGTGACCTCCTCGGCCAGCTTGTAGACGTCGACCTGGGCCCGCCCGCAGGAGGGGCAGGAGACGATCTCCAGCTTCCGTGGCCGCAGCCCGAGGGACTGGAGGATCTGGAGTCCCACCTTCACCTCTTCGACGGGCGGCGCGGAGAGCGAGACGCGGATGGTGTCGCCGATGCCCTGCCGCAGGAGGGCGCCGAAGGCCACGGCCGACTTCACCGTTCCCTGGAAGGCCGGACCGGCTTCCGTGACCCCGAGGTGCAGGGGGTAGTCGGTCCGGGCCGCCAGCAGCTCGTAGGCCCTGATCATCACCATCGGATCGTGGTGCTTGACCGAGATCTTGAAGTTGTGGAAGTCGTGCTCCGCGAACAGCTCCGCCTCGCGCAGGGCCGACTCGGCCAGCGCCTCGGGCGTGGCCTTGCCGTACTTGGAGAGGATGCGCGGATCGAGGGATCCCGCGTTGACCCCGATGCGGATCGGGGTGCCCGTCTCCGTCGCGGCCTGCGCGATCTCCTTGATCTGGTCGTCGAATTCCTTGATGTTGCCCGGGTTGACCCGGACGCCGGCGCAGCCGGCCTCGATCGCGGCGAAGACGTAGCGCGGCTGGAAGTGGATGTCGGCGATCACGGGGATCTTCGACTTCCGCGCGATCTCCGGGAGCGCCTCCGCGTCGTCCCGGCTGGGACAGGCGACTCGTACGATGTCGCAGCCGGCGGCGGTCAGTTCGGCGATCTGGCGCAGGGTGGCCTCGACGTCCGCGGTCACCGTGGTCGTCATCGACTGCACCGAGACGGGGTGTTCACTGCCGACGCCCACGGCGCCGACCTGGAGCTGCCGGGTCGTACGGCGCAGCGGTTTCGTCGGCAGGGCGAGATCAATGGCGGTCAACGGTGGTCTCCAAGTCGGTCCGGCCTCTCCTGAGCACCTTGGGAAGCTGGAAGGTGATGTTCTCCGTGGCCACGGGATGCTCGGTGACCTCGACCGCCCCGAGCCCGGCGAGGTTCGCGATGATCTCCTGGACCAGCTCGTCCGGGGCGGACGCGCCGGCCGTGAGCCCGATCCGCCGGACCCCGTCGTGCAGCCAGGAGAGTTCGACGTGCGAGACGTCGTCCACCAGCCTGGCCGCCGTGCCCATGCGTTCGGAGAGCTCCGCCAGCCGCACCGAGTTCGAGGAGTTGGCGGATCCCACTACCAGCACGAGGTCCACCTGTCCGGCGATCTCCTCCACGGCGTTCTGCCGGTTGGTGGAGGCGTAGCAGATGTCGTCGGACTGCGGCGCCGCGATGGCCGGGAAGCGGTCGGCGAGCGCCTCCGCCACGGCCGACGCCTCGGACATGGCCAGCGTGGTCTGCATGAGGTACGAGACCGACTCCGGGTCCGGGACCTCCAAGGCCGCGGCTTCCTCGGGGGTCTGCACCAGCACCGTCCGGTCGGGAGCCTCGCCCATCGTGCCCTCGACCTCTTCGTGGCCGGCGTGCCCGATCAGCACCACGGTCCTGCCCTGGCCGGCGAAGCGCCGGGCCTCGGCGTGCACCTTGGTGACCAGCGGGCAGGTGGCGTCGATCACGCGCAGGCCGCGGTCGGCGGCGTCGTCGCGCACGGCGGGGGCGACCCCGTGGGCGGAGAAGACGACGAGCTCCTGCTCGGGGACCTCGTCGAGTTCGTCCACGAAGACGGCGCCGCGGGCGGCGAGCCGGTCCACGACGTGCCGGTTGTGCACGATCTGCTTGCGGACGTAGACGGGGGCGCCGTACCGGTCGAGGGCGCGGTCCACGATCTCGATGGCCCGGTCCACGCCGGCACAGAACGAACGGGGGGCGGCGAGGCGGACCCGGCGGTCGCCCTTGGCCCGTTCCCAGTCCGCGAGCACCCGGTCGACGGCGGCGCGGGCCGGATGGGCCCCGGACGGGTCGGCCGCCTCCTGTACGAGGCACAGCACGACGGCGGGACCGTCCGGGAGGGCGGAATCCTGGCCCGGCAGGAGTTCCACCAGGGCCTGCTCCCGGCCCTCGGGGGTCGGGGCGCCGGCGACCGCGGCAGCGCCCCGGGCGACGCCCAGGCCCTGCGCGCGGAGCGCTCCCGCGAGCAGTCCGTACGCCCGGGTCTCCGGCGCCGCGGACTCCAGGTACAGCCGGTCGGCGAGGACGACGTCTCCCGGCTTCACGGAGGGGGAGAGCGGGCGTGCGGCGACCAGCACGGTGGCGACGGTCATCAGTGGTTCCTGAACGCTATGTAGTCGGCCATGGCGAGCAGCGGTGCCCGCTGCTCCTCCGTCAGCCCGGCGGCCTCCAACTCGCCGACGGCCAGGGCGCGGTGGCGCTCGATCTCCGTCTCGGTCCATTCGCGGCCACCGGCGAGCTCGACCAGCTCGGCGGCGCGCCGCGCCTGGTCCTCGGTGAGCGACTCGGTGGAGGCGTAGATCCCGGCCAGCTCGCGGGAGGCGGCGGTGCCGCTGTTGAACGCGGCGACGACGGGGATGCTCATCTTGCGGTTGTGCAGGTCGGAGCGGACCGGCTTGCCGGTGACCGCCGGGTCGCCCCAGATCCCGAGGATGTCGTCGACCAGCTGGAAGGACATGCCCAGGTGGGCGCCGAAGGAGCCGAGCCGGCGGCGCTCCTCGACCGTGGCGCCGCCCAGTCCCGCACCGAGCTCGCAGGCACAGCGCAGCAGCGCGGCGGTCTTCTGCTCGGAGACGGTCAGCGCCTCGCGCAGGGTCGCCGCGGAGCGGCGCTCCAGGGAGAGGTCGGCCATCTGGCCCTCGGCCAGTTCGGCGATCGCCGTGATCAGGGTCTTGGTGGCCCAGCCCTGGTCGCTGCCGTGGTCGTCGAACATGCCGCAGGCCCGCGCCAGCAGGATGTCTCCCGCCAGGATGGCGGCCGGGATGCCGAACTTGGACCAGACGGTGGGCCGCCCGCGCCGTTCGAGGTCGTGGTCCATCACGTCGTCGTGCAGGAGCGAGAAGTTGTGTACCAGCTCGACCGCGACCGCTCCGGACACGGCGCGCTCGGGGTCGCCGCCACAGGCCTGGGCGGACAGGACGGCGAGTGCGGCGCGGACCATCTTGCCGCTGCTCTTCGCCACCGGGCGGCCGGCGGTGTCCATCCAGCCGAAGTGGTAGGCGACGATGGGCCGAAGGCGGTTGTCGATCGTGTCTACGGTCGCCCGGAGAGCGGGCATGACGAGAGCGGCGGCGCTCGATGCGCTCTGCCGGCCGAGCTCGACGGTGTTGACGGGCCTCTGGACTGTCTCAGCGTGCACTGATCTCTTCCCCTTGAGGTGTTCGGTCGGACACAAGCTGCGTCGCCTCGCGACGCGGGGTGGGGACGGGGCGGGGGCGCGGGGCGCGGGGCGCGGGGCGCGGGGCGGTTACGGGGGGCGCGGGGCGGTTACGCGGACTTGCGGTGGTTTTCGAAGTCGGCGTAGCGCAGGGTCGGGCACTGCTCCCAGAAACCCTTCTCACCGAGCGCGACCCGCCGCAGCGTCCGCCGCCCGTTACCGCCCAGATCACCACGCGCGTGCTGCACCGCCAGGTTGTGCCACACCACCACATCACCCTGCCGCCACACGTGCTCGTACACGCCCGCCCCGGCATACATGACCTCGAACAACTCCTCCAGCAGAGCACGACTCTCCGCCGCCCCGAGCCCCACGATCCGAGTCGTCTGATTCGCATTCACCATCAACGCCGGCTCACCCGACACCGGATGACGCCACACCACCGGATGCTCCGCACGCGGCATGCCGTCGCGCACCTCAAGCCCCACATTGCGGCCGTCGAGCGACATCGGCATCGCGTTCTCACACACCAGACCCGCCACCCGCGCCCGCAAATCCGCCGACAACCGGCCATACGCGGCCGCCATGTTCGCGAACCGCGTCCCCGTCACCGACCCCTCGACGTCCTCCGCGAACAACGACACCGCCTGCAACGGCACCGCGCAGTGACCCGTGTCCGAATGGAAGGACAGCTCACTCGTACCGAGCGCCGCCCCCTCCTTCACGTTCGACACATAGCCGATGCCGGAGCCCTCCTCGTGCAGCACCGGCCCCAAGTGCCCCATGAACCGGATCTGCTCCTCCATCGAGAAGCCCTGACCCGAGAACACCAGCAGGTGCCGCGCACGGAACAGCTCCACCAGCTCCTGCGCGCGCCCCGCATCCAACGGCTCCCGCAGGTCCAGCTCGACCCGCGCACCCCAACCAGCCGACGTCGGCTCCCACACCAGACCCGCCACACCAACCCCCACGTATCAACTTCTCCGGCACGTGCCACTGCAACTCTTGAGAGCTTAGCACTCCGAGTTAGATTATCTAACTGATTAAACGGATGGGTTGATCAGAGGCCGAGCGAGCGGCCCACGATCTCCTGCATGATCTCCGAGGTCCCGCCGAAGATCCGCTGGACCCGGTTGTCGCGCCAGATGCGGGCGATCTCGTACTCGTTGATGTACCCGTAGCCGCCGAACAGCTGGACGCAGCGGTCGATGACCTGCCAGGAGGTCTCCGTGGTCCAGTACTTGGCCGCGGCCGCGTCGACCGCCGTGAGGCTCCCGTCGACGAGGGCCATGGTGCAGGCGTCCACGTAGGCCTGCGCCGCATCGAGCCGGGCCCGCAGGTCGGCCAGGGCGAACCGGTTGGCCTGGAACGTGCCGATGGGCTGCCCGAACGCGGTCCGGGTCCTGGCGTACTCGAGGGCCAGCTCGAAGGCACGGTTGGCGCCGGACAGCGCGCTGACCGCGATGGCGATCCGCTCGTTCGGCAGGTTCTGCATCATGTAGCCGAACCCCGCCCCCTCCTCACCGAGGAGGTTCTCCACGGGCACCCGGACCTCGTCGAAGTGCAGCTCGGCCGTGTCCTGCGACCTCAGCCCCACCTTGTCCAGGCGGCGGCCCCGCTCGAAGCCCGGCATCCCGCGCTCCACGACGATCAGGCTGATGCCCTTGCGCCCCGCCGCCGGGTCCGTCTTGCAGGCGACGATCACGAAGTCGGCGAGGATCCCGTTGGTGATGAAGGTCTTCTGGCCGCTCAGCACGTAGTGGTCGCCGTCGCGCCGGGCGGTGGTGCGCATCCCCTTCAGGTCCGAGCCGGCCTCCGGCTCGGAGAGGGCGAGCGCGCACACGGTCTCGCCGGAGATGATCCCCGGCAGCCAGCGGCCGCGCTGCTCGGCGGTGAGGTGCGACAAGTAGGAGGGCAGTACGTCGTTCTGGAGCCCCAGGCCGATGCCGACCGCGCCCGTGGCGGCCATCTCCTCGGCCATGATGACGTTGTAGCGGAAGTCGCTGACGCCTTGGCCGCCGTACTCCTCGGGGAACTGCCAGCCGAGGAGCCCGGCCGCGCCGGCAGCCCGCCACGCCTCGCGGCTCACCACGCCCTCGCGTTCCCACTTCTCCGCATGGGGTACGCATTCGCGCAGGTAGAAGGCGCGCGCCGTCTCACGGAACTGCTCGTGCTCCGGCGTGAAGAGGGTGCGCCTCATGCGGCCGGAGCCTTGCCCTCGGCCGCCTTCCGGTGGTTTTCGAAGTCGGCGTAGCGCAGGGTCGGGCACTGCTCCCAGAAACCCTTCTCACCGAGCGCGACCCGCCGCAGCGTCCGCCGCCCGTTACCGCCCAGATCACCACGCGCGTGCTGCACCGCCAGGTTGTGCCACACCACCACATCACCCTGCCGCCACACGTGCTCGTACACGCCCGCCCCGGCATACATGACCTCGAACAACTCCTCCAGCAGAGCACGACTCTCCGCCGCCCCGAGCCCCACGATCCGAGTCGTCTGATTCGCATTCACCATCAACGCCGGCTCACCCGACACCGGATGACGCCACACCACCGGATGCTCCGCACGCGGCATGCCGTCGCGCACCTCAAGCCCCACATTGCGGCCGTCGAGCGACATCGGCATCGCGTTCTCACACACCAGACCCGCCACCCGCGCCCGCAAATCCGCCGACAACCGGCCATACGCGGCCGCCATGTTCGCGAACCGCGTCCCCGTCACCGACCCCTCGACGTCCTCCGCGAACAACGACACCGCCTGCAACGGCACCGCGCAGTGACCCGTGTCCGAATGGAAGGACAGCTCACTCGTACCGAGCGCCGCCCCCTCCTTCACGTTCGACACATAGCCGATGCCGGAGCCCTCCTCGTGCAGCACCGGCCCCAAGTGCCCCATGAACCGGATCTGCTCCTCCATCGAGAAGCCCTGACCCGAGAACACCAGCAGGTGCCGCGCACGGAACAGCTCCACCAGCTCCTGCGCGCGCCCCGCATCCAACGGCTCCCGCAGGTCCAGCTCGACCCGCGCACCCCAACCAGCCGACGTCGGCTCCCACACCAGACCCGCCACACCAACCCCCAACTCCATGTGTACTAACGAGCTTGCGACACTAACAGCCTAAGTTGGATTATATAAATGATTCAGCCGATCATTGCGTCGTCCGTCAGGCCGTCGCCCGACGAGAGGGAGAGCCGTGCTCGAAGCCCCCACCCAGTCCACGCCCGCCGTTCACGACGCCGAGGCCGCAGCCCTCCTCGCCACGACCGCCGCCGACCCCTGGGGGCTGGTGGCCCCCTCGGTGTACGACACCGCGCGGCTGGTCTCCCTCGCGCCCGGGCTCGACGGCCACGAGCGGCGCCTGGACTACCTGATAAACGAGCAGAACGAGGACGGCAGCTGGGGATCCCCGGACGGCTACGGCCTGGTCCCCACGCTCAGCGCGGTGGAAGCCCTGCTCCGCGAGCTGGCGCGCCCCGGCGCCGCCCCGGCGGCGCAGGGCCGCGCGGAGCTGGCCGCCGCCTGCTCCGCGGGGCTGGACGCCCTCCAGGGCGGCCTGCTGGACGGCGAGGTACCGGACACCATCGGCGTGGAGTTCGTCGGCCCCGCGCTGCTCGCGGACATCAACGCCCTGCTGGCCGCCCTGCCGTCCTCGGCGGCCGACAAGCTCGGCCCCTGGGCCGGTGTCACCCTGACCTCGGCGGCGCCCGACCTGGACGGGGCCCTGCTGGCCCACGTACGGACCCTGGCCGAGCGGGACGCGCTGCCCGAGAAGCTCTGGCACTCCCTGGAGGCCTTCAGCCGCGACGGTGCCTGCGGGGCCCGCCCGCACGAGGGCTCCGTCGGCTGCTCCCCCGCCGCCACCGCGGCCTGGCTGGGCGGTGCGCCGGAGCGCGACGCCCGGGGCGCCGCGTACCTGGCCGCCCTCCACGAGCGGTTCGGCGGGCCGGTGCCGTCCATCACCCCGATCGTGTACTTCGAGCGCGCCTGGGTGCTCAACTCCCTTGCCGCTTCCGGGCTGGACTACGAGGTCCCGGCCGCCCTCCTGGACTGCCTCGAAGCGGGCCTCACCGAGACGGGCGTCCCCGCGGCGCCGGGCCTGCCGACCGACTCCGACGACACCGCCGCGGTCCTGTTCGCCCTGGCCCAGCACGGCCGGCCGCACCGCCCCGACAGCCTGCTGCACTTCCGCCGGGACGGCTACTTCTCCTGCTTCGGCGTCGAGCGCACCCCCTCCACCAGCACCAACGCGCACATTCTGGAGGCCCTGGGCCACTACTGCGCGATACGCCCGGAGGACGGCGACCGCTACGAGGCGGACATCCGCATGATCACCACCTGGCTGCTGGAGAACCAGCTGCCCGACGGCAGCTGGACCGACAAGTGGCACGCCTCGCCGTACTACGCCACGGCCTGCTGCGCGCTGGCCCTCGCCGAGTTCGGTGCCGGCCCCGCCGCCCGCGAGGCGGCCGGGCGCGCCGTGCGGTGGGCGCTGGAGACCCAGCGCGCGGACGGCTCGTGGGGCCGCTGGCAGGGCACGACCGAGGAGACCGCCTACATGGTGCAGCTCCTGCTGCGGGCCGCCGCGCCGCAGGACCGTACCGCCGCGGTCGCCGCGGCGACGCGCGGGTGCGCCTGGCTGACGGACCACGACGACCCGGCCGGTTACCCGGGCCTGTGGCACGACAAGGACATCTACGCCCCGGTGACGGTCATCCGGGCGGCCCGGCTCGCGGCGCTCGCGCTCGGCGAGGCCGCTTCCGGCGGTGCCCGGTGAGCGCGCGCGCAGCCAAGTACCGGTTCGCCTTCCGCACGCTGTCGTTCCTGGACGGCCACAAGCAGAACCCCAGCGGGGTGGCCGAGCTGAGCAGCGCGCCCAAGCGGTCCCTGCTGGTGTGGAAGCCGGAGATGATCGGCCAGATCTTCCGCGGCGACAAGGACATGACGCTGGAGGGCAGCGACACCCTCGGCCCGCTGGTGGGCGAAACGTCCCTGCTGTTCGCCAACGGCCCGCGGCACGCCGCGTACCGGCAGGTCATCGGCCCGCGGCTGCGCGGACGCCAGCTGCGCGGCTACGAGGGGCTCATCGCGGAGGCCACCCAGGCGGCCATCGACCGGCTGGAGCCGGGCACCGTGTTCGAGGTGCCCGAGTGGACCCGGCGGCTCACCCTCGACATCGTCAGCCAGATCATTCTGGGGCCGGTGGACGACGCCCTCCTGCACCGGTTCACCTCGTGGATCGAGGGGGTGCTGGGCTCCCGCGGCCGCACCCTCGCGTACCGGTACCTGCGGCTGCCCGCCCAGGTGCCCTCTCCCTGGGGGACGTTCGTACGCCGGCGCGAGAGCCTCGACAAGGAGCTCGTCTGTCCGGTCACCGGCCGGACGGCGCCGTCCCCCGGAGAGAGGGCCGCCGGGGACCGGACGCCCGCTTCCCCCTCCACGCTGGCCGAGGTGCTGAGCAGCGGCGAGGAACCCCTGGGGACGCTGGGCCACGGGGAACTGCGCGACCAGATCGTGTCGTTGCTGTTCGCCGGGCACGAGACCACCGCGTCCTCCATCGCCTGGACGCTGTTCTGGCTCGCCCGGCACGACGGGGTCCGGCGGGAGATCGTCGACGAGCTGGCGGCCACCTCCTCCAGCGGCGCGAGCGCGGAGGACGTGCCGCTCCTGGACGCCGCCTGCCGGGAGGCCCTGCGCATCTCCCCGCCGGCGGTGGTGGCGGGCAACCGGGTGCTGGAGGAGGACCGGGAGATCGGCGGGGAGCACCTCCCGGCCGGCACCCGCCTCACCCCCTGCATCTACCTGGCTCATCAGCAGCCGGACCTCTACCCCGAGCCCGAGCGCTTCGACCCGTACCGCTTCCTCGGCAAGCGCAAGTCCGCCCAGGAGTACCTGCCGTTCGGCGGCGGCACCCGGCGCTGCCTGGGTGCGGACCTGGCGATGCTGGAGATGCGGATGGTCGTGGCGGCCGTCCTTCGCCAGCGCGAGATCACGTGTGTGAACCCGGAGGCCGGGGTGCCGCAGCTGCGCGGACCGGCCATGGGCCCCAGCGAATCCCTGAGAATGATGGTGACTGCGTGTCCGGCGTGACGACTGAACTGCCCAGCCAGCCCAACGTACGGCTGCGGAGCATCATCCGCATCCACCGGCTGGAATACCCCTTCCCGATCATCTACCTCTGCCACGTGCTGTGGGGTGCCTGCCTGGCGGCGACGAGCCCGGCCGACCTCCTCGACGCGCCCGTGCTGATCGCGCTCTTCGCCAACATCGTCGCGATCGTCTCGCAGAACCCGCTCAACGCCGGCCTGGACATCCGGGCCGACACCCACACGCTGGGCAAGGAGAGCATCGCGCGGGCCACCCAGCACCTGAGCGTGCGCACCGCGTTCCTGTGCGCGGGTCTGGAGAAGACCCTCGCCATGGCGCTGTCCCTGTGGGTCTCGGTCTGGCTGGGACGCCCGCTGGTGGCCGTGGGCGTGGCCCTGTCGATCCTGCTGCACCTCGCCTACAACCTCGAACCGATCCGGCTCAAGCGGCGCGGGTACGCCAACCCGGCCTACTTCGGGGCCACGTTCGCCTTCCTGCCGGCCCTCTCCACGTACGCCGCCGTGCGCCCGGACGTGCCGCTCGCGGCCTGGCTGTTCCTCACCGGGCTGGGCATCCTGCTGTTCGGCCGTTCCCTGTGGTGGTGCATCCCCGACCTCATCGGCGACGCCAAGGCCGGTGACCGCACGCCCGCCGTGCAGCACGGTCCCCGCCACGCGCTCGTGGTGGCCTGCCTGTGGACGGCCGTGGGGCTGCTGTTCGTCGGCGCCGGGCTCTGGCCGCTGGGGCCGGGCTGGGCCCTGTTCGGCGTCGTGGCGGGCGCCGCCTTCCTCGTGGACAAGATCACCCAGATCCGGAACATCTCGCGGGAGAACCTCCCGCACGAGTCCCAGATGCGCAAGCACAGCCTCTCGCTGGCGATGGTCGGCGATCTGCTGCTCTGCGCCATTCCGCTCCTCGCGCTGTAGCTCCGCGCCGCGCCGAACCGAGGCCCTTCCCATGCCCCTTGATGTCCAGGCCGCCCTCGCGGCCGAGCCCGTGGTGGCCCAGCTGACCTGGGACCACCGCGACGTCCTCCTCTACCACCTGGGGATCGGCGCGGGCCGTCCCGCGACCGACCCGGCCGAACTGCGGTACACCCTGGAGCGCGGACTCCAGGTCCTGCCCTCCTTCGCCACCGTCGCGGGGGGCGGGCAGGCCGCCGGCGGCGGCTGCGCCGTGCCCGGGATCGACCTGCGCACCGCCCGGCTGCTGCACAGCGGGCAGCGCATCACGGTCCACCGCCCGCTCCCGGCCCGGGGGAAGGCCGTCCAGAGCACCCGGGTCACCGAGGTGCTGGACCGCGGCAGCGCCGCGGTGGTGGTCCTGCGTTCCGAAGTGAGCGACGAGCAGGGCCCGCTGTGGACCGCGGAGGGCGACGCCCACCTGCTCGGCGAGGGGGGTTTCGGCGGCGGTCCGGGCCCCGACCGCCGGCGCCCGGCGCCCGACCGGGCGCCCGATCACGAGGTGCGCGTGGCGACCCGCGAGGACCAGGCGCTCCTGTACCGGCTGAGCGGTGACTTCAACCCCCTGCACGCCGACCCCGAAGCGGCCCGCGCGGCGGGTTTCGACCGCCCCATCCTGCACGGCCTGTGCACCTTCGGCATGACGCTCAAGGCCGTGGTCGACACCTGTCTCGGCGGCGACGCCGCGCGCGTGGCGGCGTACGGGGCGCGCTTCGCCGGCGTCTTCCACCCCGGCGAGCCCCTGTGCGTCCGGATGTGGGACGAGGGGTCCGAGATCCGGATCCTGGCCACCGCCCCGGAGCGCGCCGACGCGCCCGTACTGACGGACGCCCATCTCGTCCGATGACTTCCGGCCCCCGGCCGGTCGCCCGGCCCGCCGTCCCGGGCCCCTGACCGATTCAACTCTGGAGAAGCACGTGGAAAAGCTCTGGCTCAACTCTGCCGACTCGCACGTCCTGGAGCCCGACGACCTCTGGGAGCGGGCCCTGCCCGCCGCCCTGCGGCCCCGGGCACCGCGCACCGAGCGCAAGGACGGTCGCGAGACGGTGTACGTGGACGGCCAGGTCGTCCGGCGGGATCCGCTGGACTTCGCCGACGCCATGCGCCCGCCGGGCGCCCTGGACCACCACATCCGCCTCAAGGACCTCGACGACCAGGGCATCTGGGGAGAGGTGGTCTTCCCCTCCCGCGGGCTGTGGACCGCCGTGATGACCGACCCGGTGCTGGCCCGGGAGTGCATCAAGGTCTACAACGACTGGCTCAAGTCCGACTTCCTGTCCCTGTCGCCGCGGCTGGTCGGTGCGGCCATGGTGTCCATGCTCGACACCGACGACGCGGTGGCCGAGCTGCACCGCGTCGCCGCCATGGGCTACCAGACGGTCTTCCTGGCCGCCAGCCCGCCCGCCGGGCGGGAGTTCAACAACGAGGTGTGGGAACCGCTGTGGGCGGCCGCGGCGGAAGCCGGGATCACGATCAGCATCCACATCGGCACCGGCGCCGACACCGTGGTGGCCCGCGGCCCCGGCGGAGCCGTCATCAACTACGTCGAGACCCTCTTCCCCGCCCAGCGCGCCGTGACGCAGCTGGTCGCCTCCGGGGTCCTGGACCGCCACCCCGGGCTGCGCGTCCTCATCGCCGAGGCCGGCTGCGCCTGGGTCCCCGCCCTCGCCGACCGCATGGACGAGGCGTACCGCCAGCACGGCATGTTCGTCCGCCCCAAGCTCTCCATGCTGCCCGGCGAGCTCGTCCGGCGGCAGGTGTACGCGTCCTTCCAGCACGACGAGACGGCGATCGGCGCCGTCACGGCGATGAACTACACCAACGTGCTGTGGGGCAGCGACTACCCGCACCTGGAAGGCACGTTCCCGCACACCCAGCAGGTGGTGACGGAGCTGTTCGCCGACGTGGACCCCGAGGTGCGCGAGCTCATCACCCGGCGCAACTTCACCGACCTGTTCACCGTGCCGGCCATGCCGGCGACCTTCTGATCCGCCGCCCCGAGCGCCGAGGAGCACACCATGCAGCAGACGACCATCGGTGACGTCCTGAGGGAACACCGCAGGTCGCACCCCGGGCGCACCGCCCTGGTCGACGGGCCGGTCCGGCTCACCTGGCCGGAGCTGGACGACCGGGTGAACCGGCTGGCCAACTCCCTGGCGGCGTCGGGGGTCGGCCGCGGCGACCGGATCATGTGGCTGGGACAGAACTCGTTCCGGGTCTACGAACTGATCGCCGCGGCCGCCAAGATCGGCGCCATGGTGTGCGTGGGCTACTGGCGCTGGGCGCCCCCGGAGATGGAGTTCGCGCTCCGCGACTTCGGCCCGAGCGTCGTGGTCTGGCAGCACCAGGAGATCCACGAGACCGTGGCCGCCACCCGGGCCGCCCTGGGGGCCGAGGACACGGCCCGCTGGCTGCGCCACGACACCGCGCCGGAGGACCCCGAGGGGTACGAGGCCTTCCTGGCCGGCGGCGACCCGTCGGACCCCGCGCAGGACGTCGACCCCGACTCGCCCGTCCTGGTGCTGTACACGGCCGCCATGAGCGGGCAGCAGTGCGGCTCGATGCTCTCCCACGCCAACCTGCTGGGCATGGCCGCCACGGCCGCGTGGCTGGGCGACATCGACGAGAGCACGGTCTTCCTCAACTCGGGCCCGATGTTCCACATCGGCAACTACCAGTTCTGGGGGATGCCGACGCTCCTGATGGCCGGCAAGAACGTCATCGTGCGCCGGGTGGACCCAGACGAGGTGCTCGGACTGCTGGCCGCCGAGGAGTGCACCCACGCGTTCCTGATGCCGCCCACGGTCGCGGAGGTCGTACGCCGCAACCACCGGGCGGGCCACGACCTCTCCCGGCTGCGCGTCACGGTGGCGCCGCACCTCTGGGAGGGCATGGCCACCCCCGACACCAGCCGCTTCACCCGCAGCGGCGGCGCGCAGGGGCGCGGTTACGGCCAGACCGAGCTGTCCGGCTTCTCCGTCACCGCCGCGTTCGGCGGCCCGGCCCTCGGCAACGCGGGCCGGCCCGGGCCCCTCCTGTCGGTACGGATCCTCGACACCGGGGGACGCGAGTGCGCCGTCGGAGAGGCCGGGGAGATCTGCGCCCGGGGCACGCTGGTGCACCGCGGCTACTGGAACCGGCCTGAGACCAACGCGCACCGCTTCCGGTCCGGCTGGTGGCACACCACCGACCTGGGCCGCCGGGAGGCGGACGGTTCCCTCACCTTCCTGGGCACCACCACCCGCATGCTCAAGTCGGCGGCGGAGAACATCTTCCCCGCGGAGGTGGAGAACTGCATCGGGCAGCACCCCGCCGTCCGCGAGGTCGCCGTCATCGGGGTGCCCAACGAGCGCTGGGCACAGGAGGTGAAGGCGGTCGTCGCGGTCCGCGAGGGCTGTGAGGTGACGGAGCAGGAGGTCATCGAGCACTGCCGGACCCTGATCGCCTCGTACAAGAAGCCCAAGACGGTCGAGTTCACCGCCGCCCTGCCGCGCACCCCGGCCGGCGCGACGGACTACGACGCGCTCGACGAGGCGTACGGGGGCGGGGGCTACCCCGGCTCCGAGACGCTGGGCCCGGGGCGCTGACGTGACGGACCGCAGGCCCGTCATCGTCGGCGTGCACGCGACCGAGCAGGCACTGTCCCTGCCGCACCGCAGTGCGATGGACCTCGCCCTGGAGGCGGCCCGCGGGGCGGTGGCCGACGCCGGTCTGGAGCCGTCCGACGTCGACGGCGCGCAGCTGGACTGGCCGGGACCGGGCGGCGCCGCGGACGACGGCGCCTCCTGGGCCCGGCTGTTCGGCGGCGCCCTGCACTGGACCAGCGATTCCTTCATGGACAACGCCGGTGTCCGGGGGCTGCTCAAGGCCGCCTCGGCGGTGCGGTCGGGGTACGCCGACACCGTCGTGGTGGGCGGCTGCCGGCTGGTCTCCCGGGGCGTGGACAACACGCCGGTGGGAGCCGGCCGGGCCCTTGAGTTCACCGATGTGTGGGGGGCGTACGTGGTGCCCCAGTTCGCCCTCGTGGCGGCCCGGCACATGCACGAGTTCGGCACCACGCCCGAGCAGCTGGCGCTGGTGTCCGCCACCCTGCGCAACAACGGCGCCGCCAACCCCGAGGCCATGATGTACGGGCGCGGCCCGTACACGGCGGCGGACGTGCTGGCCTCCCGGCTGATCGCCAGCCCGCTGCGGCTGCTGGACTGCTGCATCGTCGGCGAGGGCGGGGCCGCGTTCGTCGTCACCACCGCGGAGCGGGCCCGCGACCTGCCCCGGCCTGCGGTGGCGGTGCTGTCGGGCGCGATGGAGTACCACCACGCCGCGTACGTGAATCCCGCGCTCTACCGCGAGGTGGGGCGCATCG
Source organism: Streptomyces sp. NPDC030995 (assembly GCF_055571215.1). NCBI lineage: Bacteria > Bacillati > Actinomycetota > Actinomycetes > Kitasatosporales > Streptomycetaceae > Streptomyces > Streptomyces sp. NPDC030995. Next base: position 254,331 of record NZ_JBVIFS010000008.1, on the reverse strand, counting down.
GCGCCGGGGGCGCGGCCCGCTGCTACGCCCGGGCCGGGGTGGGGCCGCAGGAGGTCGACGTGTTCTCCCTCTACGACCCGAACTCCTTCGAGGTCATCCGGCAGCTCGAAGTGCTGGGCCTGTGCGGGGAGGGCGAGGGCGGTCCCCTCGCGGCCGGCGGGGCGATCGCCCGGGACGGCAGACACCCGGTCAATCCCGACGGCGGCTGCCTGTCCTACGCGTGGAACGGCACCCAGCAGATGACGCTGCGCGTGGTGGAGGCCGTACGCCAGCTCCGGGGCACGGCCGTCCACCAGGTGGCCGGGACCGAGGTGGCCCTGGTCGCCAACGCGGGCTCCGGGGCGCAGCACTACGAGATGTGCCTGCTCGGAAGGAGCCGGTGATGGCCCGTCCCGTTCCCCGGCCGAGCGAGCTGACCCGGCCGTTCTGGCAGGCCGCCCGGGAGGGCAGGCTGGTCGTACCGGTGTGCGCCGCGTGCGGTCTGCGGTTCTTCACGCCGGAGCCGGTCTGCCCCGGCTGCTGGTCCCCGCGGTGGTCGTGGGAGCCCAGTGCCGGCAGCGGCACGGTCTATTCGGTCAGCGTGGTCCACCGGGCGCCCGGCCCGGGGTTCGAGGTGCCGTTCGCCCTGGCGGTGGTCGACCTCGACGACGGCGCGGCCCTGCTGACCCACGTCGTCGACGTGCCTCCCGAGGAGGTGGCCATCGGGATGCGGGTCGCCGTCAGCTTCCGGCCCGTCGCGGACGGCGTCCCGGCGCCGCACTTCGTGCCGGAACGCACCGTCTGACGTCGACCGGTCCAGCGGCTCCGCGTCCCGGCTGTGGCCGGGACGCGGGGCCGCTTCGTCAGCTCAGCAGGACCCGCGGGTCGGTGCTCCCGCAGCCGCAGCGGCCGCCTCGCACCTCGGCGTCGATGCCCAGCCCGGTGTCGGGCAGGCCGGTGCCCCGCCCGGCGGCGCGGGAGGAGAGGTGGATGCGGCCCCGGTGCTCGGCGACCCACCAGCGCGCCGCGTCGACGTGGGCGCCCGGGGACTCCGGGCACTGCACGGCCAGCGCGGGCCCCAGCGGGGTCAGGACACCGGCGCTCACCCCTGCGGCGGCCAGCCCCGCGACGGCGGCCGGACGGGCCAGGACCACGGGCACGTCCTCGTAGATCTCGCGTGCCGAGCGGTCCTTGACCTGTTCGGCGACCGTCTCGCCGGACAGCCCGAGCACCGCGTAGAGCTCCAGTTCCTCGCGGAACACCAGCGAGCGGCGCCAGTCCCACGCCATCGCCTCGGCTATCGCGTACGTGGCTCCGAGGGCCTTCAGCGCGTTGATCACGGGCAGGAACCAGGCCCCTTCGTGGCCGGAGGCCGAGAGCAGCACCTGCTTCCCCGGGGCGATCCCCCAGGCTCCCAGGCGCTCCCGCAGCCATTGCGTGTCCCTGGCGATGTCGGACCAGGTGACCTTGAACTCGTGGGACACGCCGTCCGTGTCGAACCGCGCGACGTAGGCGACCTCGGGCCGGATCAGGGTCTTCGTGCGTGCCAGGGATTGCGCTCGTACCATCATGACCTCACCACTCGTGTCAGCTTGCCCACACCGCTGGAGCCGGCCAGCAGCGCCTGCTCGGTGTGGAGTTCGATCACCGGTGTGACGCCGGTGCGTTCGTGGATCGCCCCCCGCAGCCGCTCCTCCAGGTCGGCGGGCGGAGCGTCGGAGCCCGCGCACAGATGGCCCACCCGGACGACGAGCGATTCCAGTTCGCGCTGCGGGCGCACGATCTGGAACACGCCGCCCGCGCACTCGGGCTGGTCCTCGACGGCGAGGCCGATGTCCCGCAGGGTCACCGGCCGGCCGCCGACCAGGGTCTCGTCGCCGCACCGGCCCATCACCCACATGCGCCCGTGGGTACGCCCGCAGCCGCACGCGGCCCGGTTCAGCCGGACCAGGTCGTCGCTGCGGTAGCGGATCAGCGGCGCCGGGTTCTCGTCGAGGTCGGTCGCGACGAGCTCGCCGAGCTCCCCGTCCGCGACCTCGGCCGCCGTGTGGGGGTCGAGGCACTCGGCGAGGACCGTGTCCTCCCAGAGGTGGAAGCCGTCGTGCCGGCCGCACTCCCAGGCCATGCCGGTGTCCGCGGCGCTGGTGTACTCGTACAGCTCGACGCCCCAGTCCTCGCTCACGGTCTGGCGCAGTCTGCGGCTGATGGGCACGCCGGCGAAGGCCGCCGCCTTCAGCGAGGAGAAGGCCTCCCGCAGGTCGTACGTGCCGGCGAGCCGGGTGAGTTCGACGACCTGGGCGTAGGTGAGCTGGAGGAAGGCGGGCCGGTAGTGCAGGGCCGCCTCGACGACCTCGGCCATCCGGCCGGGTCCGGACTCCACGCCGACGACGGTGGCGCCGAGCGCGTGGAACGCGTAGTCGAGCAGGTTGCGGATGGTGCCGGGCTGGCTCAGCACCCGGTCGCCGGGGCGCAGGCCGAGCCCCCACAGGTCGCGCAGCATCGCGGCGGGCAGCGGCGGGCACAGGTCCCACTTCTCCGCGAAGAAGGTGGGCCGGCCGGTGGTGCCGGAGCTGGAGGAGATGGACGTCAGTTCCGAGACGTCCTCGCAGAGCAGCCCGCCGAAGGGGTCGCCGGTGCGGTCCCGGAACTCCCGGACCATGTCCTTGGTCATCGTGGGGACGCGTCGCCTGAAGTCCTCGAGGGAGCGCACGTCGCGCGGGTGGACCCCGTGGCGGTCCCACAACTCCCGGTAGAAGGCCGAGCGTTCATAGGCGTACGGGACCAACTCGAGGACGCGTGCCTCCTGCAGCGCCAGCAGCCTCTCCCTGGACAGGGTCTCGGCCACCGGATCGAGGAACTCTCTTTCGGGCATTGCTCTCCCTTACCTCCGACTACCCAAGCAGCTATATTAGTTAGACAATATAGCTCTTTGAACCTTAGAGTGAGAGGGTGCGGGACAGAGTTGACCAGTCCGGAGACCGAACTGCGCCTGGCCGCCGTCGAATCCCAACTAGCCATCCAGCAACTGGCGTTCCGCTACGCGATCGCCGTCGACTCACGTGACCTGGACGCCTGGGCCGACTGCTTCCGGCCCGACGTCGACATGGGCCCCGCGGGCACGGGACGCGAGACGCTGAAGCGCCACATCGAGCCCCTGCTGCGCACGTTCGGCAGGTCGGTGCACCACGTCACGGGGCACCGCATCGAGCTGCACGGGCCCCGGGAGGCGAGCGGGACGGTCTACTGCCGGGCCGAGCACGAGGTCGGCGACCGCTGGATCGTGATGGCGATCTGCTACTTCGACGATTACGTGCGGCTGGACGGCGAGTGGTTCTTCTCCCGGCGCCGCGAGCGGCACTGGTACGCCGCCGACGTCGCCGACCGGCCCCAGGCCGTCGGCTTCGCGGACTGGGCGCCGGCCGGACAGCCCACGCTGCCCCGGGCCTTCCCGACCTGGGGAGCCTTCTGGGGCGACGGGGCCGAGGGCCGCGACCCGCACACACAGAACGAGAAGGAGAACGGAACCCCATGACCTCTGCACAGCGCCTGGCCGGCCGTACCGCCCTGGTCACCGGCGGCGGACAGGGCATCGGCCGGGGCATCGCCCTGGCGCTGGCCTCCGAGGGCGCCCGGGTCGCCGTCGCCGGGCGCACGGCGAGCACCCTGGAGGGCGTGGTCCGCGAGATCGAGGAGCGGGGTGCGCCCGGCTGCGCCGTCGTCGGCGACGTCGGCCGGCCCGAGGACGTCGAACGCATCGTCGCGGAGACCGCCGAGAGCTTCGGCGGGCTGGACATCCTGGTGAACAACGCCCAGTCCCTGGTGCAGCGCCCCCTGGAGGAGACCACCGCCGAAGACGTGGAACTCGCCTACCGGAGCGGGCCCTTGGGCACCTTCCACGCGATGCGGGCGGCCCTGCCGCACCTCAAGCGGCGCGGCGGCAGCGTCATCAACCTCGCCTCGTCGGCCGCGCTCGTCGGGCAGCAGGGCTTCGCCTCCTACGCGATGGCCAAGGAGGCGATCCGCGGGCTGACCCGGGTCGCCGCCCGCGAGTGGGGCCCGTACGACATCCGGGTCAACGTCATCTGCCCGGTGTCCCTGAGCCCCGGGGCCGCCGCCTACTTCGAGGCGCACCCGGAGGCCCACGCGAAGGTGCTGTCGGAGATCCCGCTCGGCCGCCTCGGCGACGCCGAGCAGGACATCGGCCGCGCGGTCGTCTCCCTCGCGGACGACGGCATGCGCTATCTCACCGGCGCGACCCTCGTCCTGGAGGGCGGCCGTACGATCATCGGCTGACCCGCGCCCGCGGCCCGCACAGGCGGCGCAGGCGCGGGACCGCACCTAGCAGGGGGAGCCGACCGGCTCCTCGTGCGCGGGGGCGGCGAAGCGCGGCACCCACTGCTGCGGGATCCGGGGCTTGACGAATCCGCCGGGTCCGTTGCCCACCGCGCCCGAGTAGAGGCGGGCGTAGCGCTGCTTCCAGTACGCGTTGTCGAAGACGGACCAGTATTCGTAGCCGCGGACCCGCACACCGCTCTCCATGACCCGCTGGAGCCAGAACAGCTTGGCCTCCAGCAGGGCATGGCGGCGGGCGGGGTCGGGCCGCCCGTCGGCGTCGACGATCTCGTGGTCCTGGAGCCCGTGGTCGGTCACGTGGAGCGGCGGCAGCCGGTCGCCGTAGACGTCGTCGAGGCTCGCGATTCCGTCCGCGAGCGACTCGGGGAATATCGACCACCCGTAGGAGGTGGTCTCGACGTCCGAGAACGGCACCAGCGCGAAGTCGAGTTGCGACAGAATCCCGTTGAGCTCCATCAGCTCGCGGAAGGAATTCAGCCGGTCCTGCAGGGCGGGGAGATTCTCGGGCGCGGTGACGCAGTGCGGAGCGTGCCAGGAGACGCCCAGGAAATCCTGCGGGGTCGAGATGACTTCCAGATCCCCCGGGCGTACGACGCCCGAATCACCGACGGGCGATTGCCCGTCCTCACCGACCAGGTGCCGGCCGAGGAGCAGCGGGTCGAGGAACAGCCGGTTTCCCCAGAACTCCGTGCGCTCGGCCGCCAGCCGGTCCCAGGGGTCGTCCGTGGCGGGGTAGGCGGCGATGAGCGAGGTGGTGAGTCCGGCCGGCGCCGTGGCGCCGGACGCGCGCAGCGCCCTGAGCGCCAGGCCGTGTCCCAGCAGCGCGTGGTGGACGGCGACCAGCCCTTCCGAGCCGATCCCCCGGTCCCCGCCGAACATGCCGGCCACGCGGTCGGCGAGCGTCGGAGCGGCGATGTCGCTGACGGTGACCCAGCGGGTCACCCGGTCTCCGAAACGGCGCCCCATTTCGGCCGCGTACTCGGCGAACCGCTCCGCCGTGTCCCTGACCAGCCAGCCGCCGGGCTCGTCGACCCAGCGGGGCAGGTCCATGTGGACCAGGTTGAGGCACGGCGCCAGACCCTGCTCGAGGAAGAGGTCCAGGGTCCGGTCGCACCGGCTCAGCGCGTCGCGGTCCCACTCCCGCGCGTTCTCCGGCTGCACGGCGGACCAGCCCAGGGAGAGACGCCGGGCCGTCGGAGTGACCCCGACCACCTGGCTCACGTCCTGGGCCCACCGTTGGAAGCGCGGCGACCCCGCGACGGCGAGGTCGGGGCGCTCCACGCCGGAGGCGCGGTACTGCGCGGCCACGCCCCATTCGAGTTCTGTAAGCCGACTTCGGTCACCCGCGACCGTCATGAGACCACCCCCGTGGACACCGCCGTTGATCACCCGTACTGAGCGAAGATCATCGTCGGCAAGCGGAATGGCGTCAAGTTTTGAGGTGCTTCTGAGCCTTCGGCGACCGAATTGTTGAACGGCGGACAATTCTTGGCCGAAAAGCCCGCCGTCAACGGCGTAATTGCCCTCGCCGCATTACGAGGAGTGATCCGCTACGGCGATCAGACCACCTCGAAGTTGGCCATCATCGCCATGTCCTCGTGTTCGAGGTTGTGGCAGTGGAGCATGTAGCGGCCCTTGTACCCGTCGAAGCGGACCAGGACCTCGACCACCTCGTACGGACGCACGTCGACGGTGTCCTTCCAGCCCGCGTCGGTGGCGGCCGGGGGTTTGCCGCCGCGGGAGATCACCTGGAAGTGGGCCAGGTGTACGTGGACGGGGTGGTGGAAGTCGCTGCTGAAGCGCCAGCGTTCGACCGTGCCCAGGCGCGGGGTCGCGAGGGCTTCGGAGGTGTTGAACGGACGGCCGTTGATCGTCCACATGGCTCCGTCGCCGCTGTTCGTGCGCCGGAAGTCGAATTGCCGAACGGCCGCGGACGCACCGCGGTCCAACGGCGCCGCCGTCTTGGACAGCTGGTCCGGTACCCGGCTGGGGTCGTTCTCCTGACGGGTCACACGGAAGCGCATCACCTGGCGCATGCCGCCGTCGGCAAGGGTGTTGACCAAAGTGACGTCGGTCCCCACCGGGCAGTCGGCGAAGTCCACCACGACGTCGAAGCGTTCGGCGGGGGCGATCGGCAGCGCATCGAGGCGCTGCGGCGCCGACAGCAGGCCCGCGTCACTGCCGATCTGCACGAAGGGCAGCCGGCCTCCCTCGCCCTTGTCCAGCCGCAACCGGTAGCGGCGGGCGTTGGAGGCGTTGAGCAGCCGGAGCCGGTACCGGGTGTTCGAGACTTCGAGCAGGGGCCACGGGGCTCCGTTGACCAGCTGGACATCGCCCAGCACGCCGTCCATGTACGCCTCGTCCACGCCGGGTTCACCGATGCAGGAGGGGGTCACGGCCGGGTAGCGGAAGGATCCGTCCTCTTCGAAGGCGCGGTCGCAGAGCATCAGGGGGACGTCGTGGTCGCCGCCCGGCAGCGGGAGGGCCTCCTCCTCCTCGTCGCGGACGAGGAACATGCCGGCCAGGCCGCGCCAGACCTGCGGAGCGCTGAAGTCCATGCGGTGGTCGTGGTACCAGAGCGTCGCGGCACGCTGCTCCAGCGGGTACTCGTAGGACTTGAGGCCCTCCATGACCTTCCAGTCGGACGGTTCCACGTGCATCCCGTGCTCGCCCTGGTGCGACTTGTAGCTGCCGCTGCGCATGGCGGCGCCGCACTGGGTGGGCAACAGGAGGTCGGTGGGATAGCCGTCGGAGGCGGGCGGGGTAACTCCGCCGTGCAGGTGCATGGAGGTGGGCACGGTGAGCTTGTTCTCGACCTCGACGACCATCTTGCGGCCGGAGCGTCCGACGAAGGTGGGGCCGGGGAAGATCCCGTCGTAGCCCCACACCGTCGTCTTGGTCCCGGGCAGGATCTCGACGGCGGCTTCCTTCTGCGTCAGCTGGTAGAAGTCCGTCCCGTCGGCGCTGCGGACCGCACGCGCCTGGGGCGGGATCGGCAGCGGCACGGCGAAGGGCTTGGGCAGGGGCAGGGCGCTGGTCAGCAGCGCGCCGGTGCTCTCCCCCGCCAGGTGGGCGTAGGTCGCGGAGCCGATCGGGACGGCGAGGCCCACCCCGGCCCCCGCCGCGAGCCCCAGGAAGCGTCGACGGGACGTCACCGCTGTCCCCCGTCCGCCTGCGCCGGCAGGGTCGGCCGGGCCGGGCGGAAGGTGAAGGCCCAGTACGTCAGGGCGGCGGCGGCGCCGAAGATCGCCATCCCCAGGGGGATGTGTCCGCCGAGCATCCGGGCCTCGCCCAGGCCCTGCTGGGCGATGAGCAGGACGATCAGGCCCACGGTGAGCAGGAAGGGCCAGACCGGTGCGAGCTTCGAGCGCCACAACACGGCCGCGGCGACGGCCTGTACGGCGACCAGTGCGCTGAGCAGGTCGGCGTTGTGCTTGTGCCAGACGAGGAGGTCGACGTCCCCGGTGACGAACAGGCCGGCCAGAGCCGCCTGGAAGAGCGTGTCGAGAAGGAACAGGACCGCGCCGGTCCTGAGCAGTACGAGGGCCCAGCGGCGGGGTTTCGGGGCCGGCTTGGTGGCATCCGGCGATTCCTCCACGGCCGGAACTGACGTCACGGTGACGTCCGCTTCGCGGTCCATCTGCAATCTCCCAATCATCGTGTGAACGTTGCCGGTCCCGGGGTGGGGAGAGCGGGAGAAACCAGCGGGGCGGGGGAACACGGTCTTGGGGCCCGTCGGGGGAGGACGGGCCCCAAGGCCGTGGGTCGTCAGCGGTGCGTGATCAGTCCAGGTGCAGTTCGGGCGAATGCAGCTCCATCCAGGTGTGCAGGTCGAGCACGCGCTCCAGGCCGGCCCGTACGCCCGTGGTCATGCCCGCCGGATCCTGTGCGCCGACCTGCTGCGCCCAGGTCCGGTCGACCAGCGCGAACACCGGCGAGTCCGGGGCCGCGACGAGCTCCTTCACCTGCTGCTGCAGGTTCGCCGCGTACTGGGGGTCCTGCGGCGACGGGTAGGGGCTCTTGACCCGTTCCACGACCGACCGCGGCAGCACGTGTGCCGTGGCGTGGCGCAGCAGGCTCTTCTCCCGGCCGTCGAAGGACTTCAGCGCCCACGGCGTGTTGTAGACGTACTCGACGAGCCGGTGGTCGCAGAAGGGCACCCGCACCTCCAGCCCGACCGCCATCGACAGCCGGTCCTTGCGGTCCAGCATGTTGCGCACGAAACGCGTCAGGTGCAGGTGGGAGATGGAGCGCATGCGCCGGTCCAGCTCGGATTCCCCGTCGAGGTGGTCGACGTCGGCGAGCGCCGTCGCGTACTGGTCGGCGGTGTAGGTCTTCACGTCGAGCCGCTCGCGGAGCCCGGGCTCGATGTGGTCGGTCCGCGCCTCCAGGCTCAGCGGCGGAATGACCGCCATCCACGGGAAGGTCTGGACGCGGGTCAGCGGCTCGTGGTGGAACCAGGGGTATCCGCCGAACACCTCGTCGGCCGACTCGCCCGACAGTGCCACCGTGGACCGTTCCCGGATCGCCTTGAACAGCAGGTACAGCGAGCTGTCGAGGTCACCGAACCCGTTCGGGATGTCCCGGGCGGCGACGGTCGCGCGCCGCACCGCGGGATCCGAGAGGTCGGCCGGGTTCAGCATCACGTCGTGGTGCGCGGACCGCACGTGCGCCGCCACATCCCGTACGAACGGCGAGTCGGGGGTGTCGCGCATCTCGTCGGGGACGAAGTTCTCCTCCTGGCCGGCGAAGTCCACCGAGAAGGTGCGCACCTGCTCGTCCCGCAGGGCCAAATGCTGCGCCGCCAGACCGGTGATGGCGCTGGAATCCAGCCCGCCCGAGAGCAGTACGCACTGCGGCACGTCCGAGATCAGCTGCCGGCCGACGGTCCCGGTGAGCATCTCCCGCACCCGGGCCACGGTCTCGTCACGGCTGTCGGTGTGCGGGGTCGCTTCCAGGCGCCAGTAGGTGCGCTCCCGCAGCCCGTTGCGGTCCACGCTGATCAGCGTGCCGGGCAGCACCTCGTGCATGCCCTTCCACAGCGCCCAGCCCGGGGTCTTGGTCTGCGCGAACAGCTCGCGCAGACCATCGGTGTCGACGGCCTTGCGCGCGAGCGGGTTCGCCAGGATCGCCTTCGGCTCGGAGCCGAACAGCACACCGTCCGGCGTCGGGTAGTAGAAGAGCGGCTTGATGCCCATCCGGTCGCGCACGAGGAGCAGCTTCTGCTCGCGCTCGTCCCAGATCGCGAACGCGTACATGCCCTCGAGGTGGTCGACGAGGCTCTCGCCCCACTCCAGGTAGCTGCGGAGCACAACCTCCGTGTCGCTGTCCGTCCGGAAGGTGTGCCCCTTCGAGATGAGGCGCTCGCGCAGCTCTTGGAAGTTGTAGGCCTCGCCGGAGTACACCATGGCTATCTCGCCGGCCGGCGTGCTCACGCTCATCGGCTGCACTCCGCCGGGCAGATCGATGATGGCGAGACGCCGGTGCCCCAGCCCGACATGGGTGCGCGTGTACGTGCCGCAGCCGTCCGGCCCGCGACACGCCATCGTCTCGGTCATCGCGTCGAGTACCTCACCCCGGCGCGTCAGATCGGCGTCGAACGAAACCCATCCCGCAATCCCGCACATCTAAGAAATCCCCCGGCTTATTCGCAATGAAAAGGCGCCAATACCATCAAATAAAAGTTATAGCCTGCATCAATATCGGCAGGGTACCGAGCGGAGGCTTCACGTCACAATGTTCATTTCACCCCTGCCCATGTGAATTTTTCACAGTGCGCAGGCGTAGCTCCTGGTCAGCGGCGAGGGCGAGCAGGTCGCTGTCATGGCTGATGAGGAGGACCACCGCACCGCCCGCGGCGACGTCGCGCATGGTGCGCGTCATCGATTGCAGGTGGCGGCGGTCGACACCGGAACTGGGCTCGTCGAAGATGACGACGCGGCGGCCGCTCAGGCGGGCCGTGGCGACGACCAGGCGTTGCTGCTGGCCGCCGGACAGGGACAGGGGGTGCCGGTCGCCGAAGGCATCCAGGTCGAGATCGGCGAGCACGGTGGCGGCGTGTTCCGCCTGTTCCGGGATGGCGCCGAGGCGCAGTTCGGCGCTGGCGCTGTCGGTGAAGAGCTGCCGCTGGACGTCCTGCATGACGATCGCGGACTCGCGCTGGCGCTGCGAGCGGGACAGCGGGCTGCCGTCGAGGAGCACCTGGCCGGCGTGACGCTGCAGCCCGGCGAGGATGCGGGCGAGGGTGGTCTTGCCCGCGCCGTTGGGGCCGGTGACGGCGGTGATGGCGCCGGCGGGCAGATGTGCTTCCGCGATGTCGATGACGGGGCGTCCGCGGAATGCGCAGCGAATTCCTCGCAGGAGGACACCGGACCCGTCGGCTTCCGGCGGCCGGATTTCTTCCGGCCCGATGCTGGGTCCGTGGCCGAAAGCCGGTGCCACACCGGTTCTTTCCGGCGCGTCGAGGCTGCGCAATCCCTCCGCGCGCAACATCTCGTCGGTCAGCCCCGCGAATTCGGCCCTGACCCATTCCCTCCTGACACGGCCGTCGTGGAGCACCACGATGCGGTCGGCGAGTTCGCGCAGGTAGTGCAGGCGGTGTTCGGCGATGACGAGGGTCGCGCCCTGGTCCCGCAGGTGACGCAGTGTCGCGGTGAGATCCGCGATGCCCTCGGGGGACAGGTTGGAGGTGGGCTCGTCCAGCAGCAGCACCGGCGGCCCGTGCGTGATGGCCGCCGCGCACGCCACCCGTTGCTGCTGGCCGCCCGACAGCCTCTGCAGCCGGCCGGTGAGATCGGCCAGCCCCAGGTCGGCGATGACCTCGCCGACCCGGTCGCGGATGCGCTGCGGCGGCGTACCGGCGTTCTCCAGCGCGAAAGCCAATTCGGTGTCGATGGCGTCGGTGAAGAACTGGCGGCGCGGATGCTGGAGCACCGTCCCCGTCACCCGCCCGATCTGCGCGAGATCGGTGATCGGTTCCCCGTCGACGCGGACCTCCCCGTCGAGGGTCCCGTCATGGAAGTGCGGGATGAGGCCGTTCATCACCCGCAGCGCCGAACTCTTGCCCGAGCCGCTCGGCCCGCACAGCACCACGGTCTCGCCGCGCCGGATGTGCAGGTCCAGCCCGTCGAGTACGGGGTTGTCAGTGCCCTGGTACACCCACCGGATGTCCTTCAGCTGGATCATCGCCCCGACCTCCACAGCAGCGTCGCCGCCGCCAGAATCGCCACCACGACCACGGCCACGGCGTCGGCGGGGCCGAACCGCGGCGGATGCATCGATGTCGGCTTCGGCTGCGAGCCCAGCCCGCGGAGCAGCGCCGACGCCGAGAGGTCCTCGGCCGCGCGCAGGCTCGACGCCATGAGCGGGACGGTGAAGTATTCGATCGCGCGCAGGGGATGGCGCAGCATCGCCCCCCAGCCGCCGAGCCCGCGCAGCCGCATGGCATCGCGCACCGCCTGTGCCTCGGCGATGATGGTCGGCGCGAACCGCAGCATCACCGCGCCCGACACGGTGAACGCGGACGGTACCCGCGCCGACCGCAGCGCGGCGGCGAACCGGGTCGGCGAGATGGTCTGGATCAGGTGCGCGGCAATGCTTCCCACGGCCACCAGCCGCAGCGTGAACTCGCCCATCACCCCGACCAGGCCGAGCACCGGCCACGGGGCGGCCAGCGGCAGCAGATAGGCCACCGCGGCGGCCGCCACCGCGGCCACCGGCAATCCGACCGCGCGCCGCCAGGCTCGCTCGGAAAGCGCCAGCAGCACACCGGCGGTCAGCGCCGCCGGTACGAACCACAGCCCGCCCGGCGCCATGATGGTGATGCTCGCGCCCAGCAGGATCGCCACGGCGGTGCGCGGGTCGAGTACCGATCGTGCGACGGTCCCCTGCGGTGCGGCCGGGTCGGCCTCCACCGCTGCGGCCGAGCCGAGCTGCCGACTCGCGCCGGTCACACCAATCCGGCCTTCCGGAAGTGCTTGTCCAGCAACCGGAGTCCCAGCGCACCGCCGATCAGCCCGAACACCAGCGTGGACACGTCGAACGCGATCAGCACGGCCGGGGACAGCAGCTTGTCCAGCTTGTCGACGTACTCGGCGCCCATCGAGTCCATGTACGGGCTGGACAGGAATTCCTCGCGGGCGTAGAGCATCGGCATGAACAGCCCGGCGAACCAGGTGCTGAACACCGCATAGGCGAAGACGCTCAACTGCCGTGACCGGTACCGGCCCAGCCACAGCAGCACCTCGGCGATCAGCGCCGCCACCACCCCGATGACGAAACCGATGGGCGGGCTACCGATGAGCAGCATGAAACCGCTCACGATGACGGCGAACACCGTGACCATGCCGGCATGCCGCACCCGGGTGAGGAACAGCATGAACGGCACGCCCGCCGCGACGATGCTGAGCGCACTCGTCACCAGCGTCATCACCGGGGTGATGAATTCGAGCAGGTTGAAAACCCCGACCGTCACGATGTAGAGCGCACCGAAGATTCCGATGTTGATGAGGTCCCTCGGGCTCATCCGGATGTCGATGCGGTGATCGATGGCTTCGACAGTCACGGCGTCACTGTCCTTCTCTCGGCTGCAAGGAATGTCTTCACGCCGCCGGGGTCGGTGGCGCGTGTTGTCCGGTCGTCAAGCGGTCACGGAGCGGACGGCCACGGGATCGCCGACGCGTCGGACGCCGTGCGTGCCTGGGCCGTGAGGAGTTCCACGACCGAGTCGCGGTGCTCCTCCAGGTAGAAGTGCCCGCCGTCGAAGGTGCGTATCTCGCACGAGCCGCCGGTGACCTCGCGCCACCCGTCGGCCTCCCACGCCTGGATCTCAGGATCCCGATCGCCGTACAGCACCGTGACCGGAACCTTCAACCGGTCGCCGGGCAGGGGCCGGTAGGTCTCGCTCAACCGGTAGTCGCCCCTGATGATGGGCAGGAACGCCTGGACGAGCGAAGCGTTGTCGAGGATGTCGCGGTGCGTCGCCTCGGTACGGCGCAACTCCTCGATCAGCTCCTCGTCGCTGCCGAGGTGCACCTGGCCCGGCCGGGTCAGCATCGGGGCGGGATGTCCCGACACGACCAGTCCCATGGGCGGTTCACCCGCCGCCGCAAGTTGGCGGGTGAACTCGTAGGCGACGATCGCCCCCATGCTGTGCCCGAACACGATGGTCGGAAGCGGCGGCCCGTCGCCCGGCACCTCGGCGGCGAGTGCGGCGGCGATGCCCTGGATGTCCGCCGGCACCGGTTCGGAATACCGATCCTCGCGCCCCGGGTACTGAACGGCGAGGAACTCGATGTCCCAGGGTGCCGCCGCGGCCCACGACCGGTAATAACTCGCGCTGCCGCCACCGTGCGGAAACAGCAGCACTCGGGCTCGGGCATAGGGTCGCGGCGCGTGGCGGCGGAACGCACCGCCACGCTGGTCCCGCGACAAAGGATCGACAAACATTTCGGCTCTTATTCCCTCGTTGCCGGTGCCATGGAGATGTTCCAGAATTCGGCGTAGCGGCCGCCGTGTTGGAGGAGTTCGTCGTGGGTGCCTTCTTCGACGATGTGGCCGTTGTCGAGGAAGACGACGCGGTCGGCGCGTTGGACGGTGCGCATGCGGTGGGCGACCATGACGACGGTGCGGCCGGCCATGAGGCGTTCGATGCCTTCGTGGACGGCGGCTTCGTTGACGGGGTCGAGTGCGGAGGTGACTTCGTCGAGGAGGACGATGGGGGCGTTCTTCAGGAGGGCTCGGGCGATGGAGACGCGTTGGCGTTCGCCGCCGGAGAGGAGTGCGCCGCCTTCGCCGACGTTGGCGTTCCATCCGTCGGGGAGTCGTTCGATGACTTCGTCGAGGCGGGCTGCGGTGGCGGCGGCGCGGACTTCGGTGTCGGTGGCGTCGGGGCGGCCGAGGCGGATGTTTTCCTCGATGGTGCCGTCGAAGAGGTAGACGTCCTGGAAGACGATGGCGATCTGTGCCATCAGGGTTTCGGTGTTGATGTTGCGTACGTCGACGCCGCCGATGCGGACTGCGCCGGCGTCGACGTCGTAGAAGCGGGCGAGGAGTTGGAGCAGGGTGCTCTTGCCGGCTCCGGAGGGTCCGACGACGGCCAGGCGCTGTCCTTGGGGGACGGTGAGGGAGGCGTTGTCGAAGACGGTGCGCTCTCCGTGGTGGAAGGTGACCGTTTCGAGTTCGAGGCTGCTGTCGGCGGGCTGGAGGGGGGTGGCGGGTTCGGGGAGGGGTGCGGTTTCCAGGACGATGCGGAGCTTGTCCAGGACGGAGCGGGCGGCGCGGAGTTTGCCGCCCATGTCCGCGAGGGACAGGAGGGGGTCGGCGCAGCGGGCGGCGAGGACGAGGATGGTGAGGGTTTCGGCGACGCCGATGTCGCCGTCGAGGGCGAGGTAGGCGCCCAGGGCGAGGAGGCCGGTGAACATGGCCTGGACGGTGAGGGTCAGGCCGACGGCTCCGGGCAGGGCGGAGAAGGTCAGGCGGCGTGAGGCGCGTTCGACGCCTTTGAGGGAGTCGTCGAGGAGGTTGAAGCGCTCCGCGGTGCGGCCGCCGGCCCGCAGGACGGGCTGGACCTGGAGGAATTCGATGACGCGGCCGGTTGCTTCTTCGTCTCGCTCGGAGCGTTCGGCGTCGGCGGCGATGGTGGTGCGTCCGGTGAAGGCCTGGATGGCGGCGACGACGGGGACGGCGATGAGTGCGGCCAGGCCCATCTGCCAGTTGAAGACGAGGATGACCACGACGATGGTCAGGGGGGTGACGGTGGCGGAGATGAACGGGCCCAGGATGTGGGCGATCACGCTCATGGCCTGCAGGACACCGCGGCTGGCCAGGACGGAGAGTTCGCCCAGGCGGCTGGCGCTGTACCAGCCGATGGGGAGTTTGGCGAGGTGGTCGCCGAGGCGGTGGTACATGCCGCGCAGGAGTTCGGTGCCGACGTGGAAGCCGGACATGTCGCTGATGTAGCGCAGGACCGCGTACAGGAGGAAGGCTGCGCCGAAGGCGGCGATCCACGGCCAGGCGTCATCGGGGGTGTCGCCGAAGAGTTCTTTCAGGACCGGGACCAGCAGGGCGTAGGAGAGTCCCTCGGCGATGGCGGTCATGGTCATCAGCGTCAGGGTGCGGCGCAGGGGTGTGGCGTACTTGGCTCCCAGGACGTGGAGCAGCATGCGGATCATCGGGTTTCGTCTCCTTGCCGTGCGCCACCGGGTACTTCGCTTTCCTGGCCGACCGCTGCGCGCTGGGAGTGCCAGAACGCGGCGAATGGGCCGTTCTGTGCGAGGAGTTGGGAGGGGCGGCCTTGTTCGGCGATCTGGCCGTCTTCCAGCATGACGACGTTGTCGGCGTCAGCGACGGTTTCGAGGCGGTGGGCGATGACCAGGACCGTGCGGTTGCCTTCGAGGGTGGCGAGTGCGCGGCGTACTGCCTGTTCGGTCTGGGGGTCTGCGAAGGCGGTGGCCTCGTCGAGGACCAGGATGGGGGTGTCGGCGAGCAGGGCGCGGGCGATCGCGATGCGTTGTGCTTCGCCGCCGGACAGGCCCGCGTCCTCGCCGATCACCGACTCGTAGCCGCGCGGCAGTTCAAGGATCCGGTCGTGGATGTTGGCCAGTTTCGCGGCGCGCACCACGTCGTCGAGGTTGGCGTGGGGGACGGCGAGGGCGATGTTGTCGGCGACCGTCGCGCGCAGGAGACGCACGTCCTGGAAGACGAAGGAGACCATGCGGTAAAGCTGACTGGAGCCGATCTCCCGCAAGTCGGCCCCGCCCAGGAGGATTTTTCCGCTGGTCGGGTCGAAGAAGCGGGGCAGCAACTGCACCAGGGTGGACTTGCCGCTTCCGGAGGGGCCCACGACCGCGGTAACGGTGCCCGGCTCGAGGACCAGGTCGATGCCGCGCAGGACCTCGCGGTCCTCCTCGTAGCCGAAGCGCACATCACGCAGTTCCACCCGGTGCCCCTGCGGCGCGACGGGCGTCGCCGGCTCCGGCAGGGACTGCACGTCGAGGACTTCGCGGATCCGTCCGACCGCCCGCTGCGCGGCCTGGATGTCGTCGAAACCATGGCCCAGGGCCGCCACGGGGGCGGTCAGCCCCAGACCCAGCAGCAGGAACGGCAGCAGATCAGCCGGCGTCAGACCGCCGTCCGTGACCCGCCACGCCCCGCCGATCAGCACGACCAGCAGCACGAACGGCGGCGACAGCGCCAGCTGCATCCGCGCCGCGATCGGCGAAATACCATGCACCCACGTCTGGAACGTGACCACGAAATCATCCGTGGACTTCAGGAACTTCCGGTGCGCCCGCCCCGACTGGCCGAACGCCTTGACCACCGCGATGCCCTGCACGAACTCGATCACCGAGGACGAGATCCGGCCCATGGCCGTATCGAACTCCTCCTGCTCCCGCGTCCGCGTCGGCGTCATCATGAACGGAACCTGCGCCATCGCCGCGACCACCGGCACCAACGCGATCAGCGTCAACCGCCAGTCAACAGTGAACAGATACACCAGCGAAGCCAGTGGAACCACGAACGCCGAAACGATCTCACCAGGCGTGTGAGCGATGAACGGATGGACCGCGCTGACGTCCTCCCCCACCACCTTCGCCAGCTCACCCGTCCGACGCTTGGAGAACCAGCCGATCGGAACCCGGCCCAACCGGTCCGCCAACTGCCGGCGGAACGCCAACTGGACCTTGCCGTCCATCACATGGCCGATCCCCGACGACGCCGCCGTGAACACCAGACGGACGAACATCCCGACCGCACCCACGGTCACGACAGCCCACACGTGATCACGATCAACCGGACCCGGCTTCAGCAGACTGCGCCCCAGCTCCACCACCGCCAGCAACGGCGCCAGACCCGCCAAGGCACCGATGACCTGAAAGATCACAACGGCCGCGAAACTCCAGACGAAGGGGCGGAGTAACCGCCCCATGCCCTGTCCCGCGGCGGAACCGGCGTCCGCCAAGGGCGTGGACCGCTCCCTCGCCTCAGCGGGATCGATCGCGCTCATAGCTCTCCCATCGATTTCCAAACGTGTTCCGATATCACCGTACCGCGCACCGGGCCGCTGTGCCACCACCAGGGCGGCGGTTGTCGGCCATCCCCCTACAAGCGTCCGAATACCGGTTGGCCTGCAAGATCGGCGGCTGTCAGCGGGTCTCCGGAATCCGGTTCGGCCACCTCGGGATAGCCCAGGGCCTCGGTCAGTTCCTTCCATGCGCGGGCGACGGTCAGGTGGCGCTGGCTGCCGTGCAACGGGTCCACGCCCGCGTCGACGCGCTCGCGCAGCTCGTCCAGGGCGGCCAACACCCCCTCTCCCCACACCTCGTGCATGGCGGTCCCCCAGGTCGGCGTCTCTGACGTACCCACGTACTCCCCGGTGACACCACCGCCGTCGATCTTCAGGACAGGGCTCCAGATCACCGGGCCGTGGGTGTTGGCCAGCATCAGGTTGCCCGCATCGGTACCGATGGTGATCCGGTGCAGGAACAGGCTCGAACTGTCGTCGCCCGCCTGCATCTGGTTCTCCACCCGCAGCGTCAGCGGCACGCCCGCGATCTGCCCGTCCACACTGACCAGCGGGCGACCGGCGTGGCCCGCGATCGGAGAGATCGACCAGGGCCGCAGTCCGTCGAAGATCCCGGCCAGGATGTCGAGCAGATCGAACGACACCTGCACCGCGCACATGGCGTCGATGAACACCGGCTTGCGCAGCTGGATCAGCCGGCGGGCGGCCGAGGTGAACCGCCGGACCGGTTCGAGGTGCGGATAGAAGGTGTTCACCTGGTACTGGGCCCCGGTCCGGCGCGCCACCCGCAAGCAGTCCGCCAGCTCGGTCGGGTGCAGGGGATGCTCCTGGAGCACGTGGATCCCGCGTTCGAGCAGGGCCTGGGCCAATTCGACGCCCCGCCCGCCGCCGACCGCGGTCGACACCACGACACAGGCCGCGTCGATGTCGTCGGGCAGCTGCTCGACCTTGTCGTACAGCGGAACGCCGTACTCCTCGGCGAGCGCGACGGACCGGGCGCTGCCCCGTGCCACGATCCCGGCGAGCTGGAAGCGGTCGGGCGCGGCATGGGCCAGGGCCGAGAGGTAAACCTGGCCGAAACGCGTGCCGCACACCACGACGCGCATCGGTCCCGACGCCGCGCGCGTCATCGGCGGTCCGTCCGCGACGTCGTGATCGCGTCCGCCGTCCGCGTCACGTGCGGTGCCTGGAGACAGCTGAGGTGATCGCCGGGAACCTCGGTCACCGTCAGGTCGCCCAGGCACACGTCGCGCCAGAAGTCGGCGGCGTCGTCCTGCGAACCGGGAGTGCCGTGCGCGGGCTCGACCGGGCGGAGGAAGGTGATGTCCCCCGCGTACGGCTGCGGCTCGTAGCGCGCCGCCGCCTCGGCGGTCCGCTCGAAGCCGGACACGATGGTCAGACTCCCCACGGTCACATCGGCCTCGCTCAGAGCCCTGGCCAGTTCCAGTGCGATCGGGCCGCCGAGGCAGTAGCCGACGATGTCCACGTCGTCGTATCCGGCGGCCTGCACCTCGCGTGCGTAGCCGGCGGCCAGTTCCTCGACGAGGTCCGGCGCGGAGAGGTCGAGGCCGCTTTCGCCGTCGGGTACGGCCAGCCCCAACAGGGTGGCCTCCGAGCCGAGTTCGGCGATCAGCGCCTGGTAGGGCGCCAGGGTCCCCGTTCCGTCGTGTACGAGCAGCCGCACCGGTCCCTGCCCCGATCCGGCCAGCGGGACCAGTGGCGACCGCCGGGCCGCCGCCGTCGTCGCCGCCGGGGCCTGCTCCGACGCGGCGGCGGACTGCAGCCGCTGGGCCAGGCCGGCGACCGTGGGCATGTCCAGCAGGGCGCGCAGCAGCACGTCGAAGGTGATCTCCGCGGCCTCGGGGATCCGCTCGCGCATCTGCCCGACGAACTGGGCCGCCAGCAGCGAATTGCCGCCGGCGTCGAAGAATCCCAGGTCTCGGCCGGGCAGTTCACCGCCGAGGACTTCTGCCCACAGCCGTGCGATCTCGAGTTCGGTACCCGGCCGCGGCGGCTCGGAGGGCCCGCCGCGCGGCGCGGTGGTCACCGGCGCCGACTCGAGCAGCCGCTTGCGGTCGACCTTTCCGTTGGGTGTCAGCGGCAGCGTCTCGACGATCCGCACCCGCGCCGGGACCATGTGCGACGGCAGCCGTTCGGCCACCCACCGCACCAGCTCCGCGCCTTCGACGGAACCGGGCTGCTGCCCCGGTATCACGAAGGCGATCAGCGCCCGCTCGAACGCGTCGCTGCCCGCGGCCAGCACCACGCAGGTGCCCACCATCGGGTGTTCGCCCAGCACCGCCTCGATCTCGCCGAGTTCGATCCGGTGTCCGCGAATCTTGATCTGCTGATCCGCGCGGCCGGAGAACTCGATCTCGCCGTTCGGCAGGTAGCGGCCGAGGTCGCCGGTGCGGTAGAGCTGCTCCGCCGTCTCCGGGTGGCGGATGAACCGCTCCGCCGTCCGCTCGGGGTCGTTCAGGTAGCCCGTCGCCAGGCCGGTGCCCGCGATGTACAGCTCACCGACGACCAGCTCGGGCCGGTCGCGCAGGGCGGCGTCGAGCACGTGGAACCGCTGGTTCGCCAGCGGAGCTCCGTACGGAATGCTGCGCCAGTGCGGCTCGACCGTCTCGATGCGGTGGTAGATCGACCAGATCGCCGCCTCCGTCGCCCCGCCCAGGCTGATCAGCTCGGTCCGGGGCACGTGCCGTCCGGCGTGAGCGGGCAGCGACAGCGGAATCCAGTCGCCCGACAGCAGCGCCAGCCGCAGGCAGCCGAGGTCGGCGGGCTCGACGTCCAGGTAGTGCATCAGCATCTGGAGCTGCGCGGGGACCGAGTTCCACAGCGTCACGCCGTGCTCGGCCACCATGGCGGCCCAGTGCGAGGGGTCGCCTCGGCGGGCCGGGTCCGGCAGCACCAGGGTGGCACCGACCGCCGTCGGGCCGAACAGGTCGTAGACCGACAGGTCGAAGCTGAGCGCGGCCAGGCCCAGGACCCGGTCGCGGTCGCCGACGCCGAAGCGCGTGTTGATGTCGTGCACCGTGTTGGCGGCGGCATGGTGGGTGATCATCACCCCCTTGGGCACGCCGGTCGAACCCGAGGTGTGCATGACGTAGGCGAGGTCCCCGGGTGTCACCGCGGGGCCGTCGGGGATCTCGGCCACCGGGACCGGCTGCACGCCGGCCACCTCGACCGCCTGGACACCGGGCGGTGACGTGGCGGTCGCGGCGTCGGCGACGACCGCGAACCGGGCGCCGCTGTCGGTGAGGATCCGGTCCCGCCGGATCTGGGGCTGGCCGAGGTCGACCGGTACGTACACGCCGCCCGCGAGGAGCACGCCGAGCACGCCGACGGCCTGGTCCCGGCTCTTGTCGATCAGGACGCCGACGAAGTCGCCGGGACGGCACCCGGCGGCCCGCAGCTGCTCGGCCACCCTGGCGGCGCGGCCCAGCCACTGCCCGTAGGTCAGCGACCCGGCCGGGTCGACCACCGCGACCCGGTCCGGGTTCGCTCGCGCGTAGGCCACGAGCGGGTCGTGCAGCAGGCCGTCCGGCTCCGGCGCCTCGGTCGCGTTCACCGCGGCCCGCAGGCCGAGCTGCCGGTTCGGCAACGGCTGCGGATCCACCGCCGCCCACGGCGCGTCGCGCTCGGCCAGCCGGTGCAGGAGCCCCTCGAACGCGGCGAACATCTCGTCCACCAGCCCGTCGGGGAAGACCCCTTCCCGCACGTCCCAGTTGATGTCCAGGCCGCCGTACTGGTCGCCCACCTGGCAGTCGATCCACACCTGCGGTGTCTGGCTGATCCCGTACACCGGGCGGGCCTTGCGGCCCGCCGCGGACACCGCGCCGCCCCCGACCCCGATGCTGCCGGTGAACACCACCGGCAGCGCCGCCGCCTCACGCCCACGGCGTCGGGTGAGCTCGCGCAGCACCTCCACGCCGCTGTACAGCCGGTGGTCGAGGTCGTCGAAGATCCGCTCGCCCAGTACGCGGGCCCGCTCGGCGAAGCTCGTCCGGCCGTCGGATTCGACGGTGAGCAGGCTCAGCGAGGTGAAGTCGCCGAGCAGCCGGTCCACGTGCGGATGCAGCGGCATCCGGTTGAGCACGGGCAGCCCGAGGCAGAAGCGCTCGGCGCTGCTCCAGCGGCCGATCGTCTGCGCGTACGCCGCCAGCACCGCGTTGGCCGGGGTGATGCCGTGCTCGGCGGCGCGCGCCTTCAGCGCCTGCCACACGCGGTTGTCCAGCGTCGCCGTGAGACGGCGGAAGAGCGGCGGCGTCGTCGCCGGATCGTGGTCGTCGCGCAGCGGCAGCGCCGGCGCGCCGGGCAGCTCGTCGATGCGGTTCCACCAGTAGGCGCGGTCGCGCTCGTACTGGGCGCTGTCGCGCAGTCGGCGCTCGGCGAGCACGTAGTCCCGGAAGGTGGCGTCCACCGGGTCCAGTGCGCAGTCCGGCTGCTGGTAGCGGCGGTCCAGCTCGGTCAGCACCTGCTGCAGGCTGAGCCAGTCCAGGGCCATGAAGTCCACCGACACGTGCAGCACGCTGCGATCGGTGGCCAGGGTCAGGCGCAGCTCGTGCATGGGGCGCTCGCCCGCGGGGTGCACCTTGTGGGACAGCTCGTCGCGCACCTGGTCGATCGCCTTCTCGACCGTGTCGCCGGGCGCTCCGCGAAGGTCGGCGGCCTCGATGCGGGTGTCGTCCAGCACGGGCAGGACGCGCTGGGTGCCGTCCTCGCAGATGACCGTCCGCAGGGTGTCGTGGCGCTGCACCAGGCCGTCCCACGCCCGCTGCAGGCGGTCGTGGTCCAGATCCGCCGGGTACTCGAACTCCAGGTAGATGTGGCAGGAGACGCCACCGTAGTCGAAGGCCGAGTTGCGGCCGAACAGGTAGGCCGACTGGATGTCGGTGAGCGGGAAGGGCTGTTCACGCTCCTCCGGGTGGGCCTGCCACACCGGCTCGTCGGTGCGCGCGGTGGTATCGGCCATGACGGCCAGCAGCTCCGCCTTGCAGGCGCGCAGGTCGGCCAGACGCTGGTCGGTCATCACGCCGCGGGGAGCGCGGAACCGCAGCTGCTGCCCCTCGCGCCACAGACGGATGCCGGCGCTCTGAAACTCTTCGAGCAGTTCGTTGGCGTTCACACCGCACCCTCTTCGCAATCGTCGCCGTTGTCCCAGCCGTCGGCCGGCCCCACGCCGGCGGCGCACACGAGCTCGTCGATCAGCACGCCCAGCCCCGCGACGGTCGGTGTACGCATGACCTCGCGCATGGGAAGTTCGATGGCCCATGCCCCTCGGACCTCGGCGACGAAGCGCGTCGCGAGCAGGCTGTCACCGCCGAGGCGGAAGAAGTTCTCGTCGCGGCCCACCGAATCCAGGCCGAGCAGCTTCGTCCACCGTTCGGCGACGAACACCTCGGTGGCGCCCTGCGGTGGCTCGCCCACGTCACGGGGCCGGTCGACGGACTGTTCGAGAACGATCTGGATCTGTCGCCGGTCGACCTTGCCGTTGCTGCTCAGCGGCAGCGCGGGCAGCACGGCGAGGTGGGCGGGAACCATGTGTTCCGGCAGTCGCTCCGCCGTCCACCGGCGCAGCTGCTCCCCGTCGACCCCTCGGGCCGTCGCGGGCCGGTCCGCGGCCAGCAGGACTTCGCCGGTGCCCGCGGTGCGCACGACCCGGACCTCGCCCAGTCCGGCCTCGACGCAGGCCCGTGTCCAGCGCTCGCGGTCGTACAGCCAGGCGGAGCCCGGCCGGCCCTCGTCGAACCTCCCCGCGCGCGCCTCCAGCGGCAGGGCGGTCACCAGCGCGAGTGGCGTCGGGTGTTCGCGTTCGAGCAGGTAGAGGCGTCCACCCGGCGCGAGCAGCAGGGCCATGGTGGCCACGGCCACCTCGGGGTCCGGCATCCGGTGCAGGACGTTGTTCGCCACGACGGCGTCGAAGGCGTGGACGTTCCCCGCGCCGATCGCGGCAGGGCCCTGAAGCGCGGTGTGCGTGCGGTGGCCCTGCTCCTGCAGCAGCGTCTCGGCCTTGGCCAGCGCCGGCAGCGAGGAACCGAGCAGGGTGTACTCGACCGTGTCCGGGGCGAGTTCGGCGAGCAGCCTCGCCGTGCCGCGGCCACTGATCACGTCCCACTCCGCGACGGCCGGCGGCGCGGCGTCGCCGGCCGCGGTACGTGCCCGCAGCTCGTGCGCGACGGCTCCGAGGCATTCGGCCGTGCCGGGCATCAGATCGGCCAGGGCCTCGGGGGCCAGTACCGGATCGTCCAGGAGTGCGGTGGCGTCGGCATCGCCGGAGATGACGGCCGTGAAGAGCGGCCCGGCCCATTCCAGGGCGGTCGCGACGGCTTCGAGACACGTCCCCTGGGTGGCAGCGCGAGCCTGCTTGATCCAGGTCGGGTCCGTGACGTCACCCCATCGGGGGCCGTGCTCGTACGCCGTCTCGGCGCTGCCTGCCAGCACGGAGCGCCGTGCGAGGTACTCCAGCCAGATGTCCACCACGGGACGCTGTTCGGCGCAGATGGACGCGTACCGCACCGCGCCGCCGTCGGGCGCGATCAGCGGTGCGACGACGCCGGCCAGCAGCACTTCCACCAGCCGGTGCTCGTGCAGGTGCGGATCGGACTCCGTCGCGGCATCGGACGCGGGCGGCAGGAACGCGTTCGAGGGGTGCCCGGCACCGTCCGCCCGGTCCGCGGGCTCCTGGACCCGGTCCGGCGCCGAGGAGCGTTCGACCACGGCGGCGACCAGTTCCCGGCGCCCCTCGGTGAACGGAACGACCACGGCCTGCGCCACCGCGGGATGCGCCTGCAGGCAGGCTTCGATCTCCCCCAGCTCGACGCGGAAGCCGTTGATCTTCACCTGGTGATCGAGGCGCCCCAGGAATTCCAGATTGGCGTCGGGCCAGTAGCGGCCGAGGTCGCCGGTGCGGTACCAGCGCTCGCCGTCCTGCCGGGGGAAACGCGTCGCGGTCAGCTCGGGATCGCCCCGGTAGCCGAGGGCGACGCCGGTACCGCCGATCCAGAGCTCACCGGGCACCCAGTCGGGGCAGTCCCGGCCACGGCCGTCCACCACGCGGAACTTCTGGTTCCGCAGGGGCTTTCCGTACGGGATCGAGCGCCAGCCGTCCGGCACCTCGGTGACCTCGTACGCGTTCGACCAGATGGCGGCCTCGGTGGCGCCGCCGAGTGCGATCAAACGACATCGGCCACCGGACGAGCGGGCCAGCCGGTCGGGCAGGTCGAGCCCGATCCAGTCGCCGGACAGCAGGGCCAGGCGCATCGTGGCGGGGAGCGCGGACTCGTCGGCCGCGGTCAGCACCATGTCGAGCAGGGCCGGGACGGTGTTCCAGACGGTCACCTCGTGCCGCCGGCACAGGGCCAGCCACTCGGCGGCGTCGCGCCGGCCGGACTCCGACACCAGGACGGCAGCGCCGCCCACCGCGAGGAATCCGAAGATGTCCCACACGGAGAGGTCGAAGTCCAGCGCGGAGACCGCCAGCACCCGGTCGTCGGCCCCGACGTCGAACCGCTCGTTGATGTCCTCGACGGTGTTGACCGCGGCGCGATGGCTGACCTCGACCCCCTTGGGGAGGCCCGTCGAACCCGAGGTGAAGATCACGTAGGCGGTGTCGTCGGGGGCGGCGGCCACCGGTGCGCTCAGGGGTGTCGCGAGCATCGCCGCGTCGATCGGCAGCACCTCGATGCCGGCACCGGTCGACCCCGGGGTCCCGCGGCCGTCGAGGACCACCTGGACGCCGCTGAGTTCGAGGATGCGGGCGCGTCGCTCGTCGGGCTGGTCCACGCCGATCGGCACGTACGCGGCGCCCGCGGCGAGGACGCCGAGCACGGCCGCGATCTGCTCGGCGCTCTTCGGGGCGGTCACGGCGACGTACGAGCCGCGGCCGACACCGCGCTGCGCCAGTGCGCCGGCGACGGCGAGGGCGCGCCGCGCCAGCTCGTCGTGAGCCATCGCCTCCTGCTCGCCCCACAGCAGGGCGGGCCGGCCGGCCCGCTCCGCGGCGCGCTCGAAGAACGCCGTGTGCAGGAGGTTCTCGGTCACCGTGCGGGTTGCCGAGTTGACCGCCACCCGCTCCTGTTGCTGCGCGGCGGGCAGCGGCATCTGCGGCAGCGGGGTGTCCCACTCGCCGGCCAGCAGGCCGCGGACCAGGGCCTCGTAGGCCGACATCATCGCGTCCAGCACACCGTCGGGGAAGAGCTCCTCGACGGCGTCCCACACCAGCAGCACGCCGGCGTCGCGGGTGCGGTAGACCTGGTGGTCGAGCCAGATCTGCGGGGTCTGGGAGATCATCCACGTCGCCTCGCCGAAGCGGGCCGCGAACTCGTCGGGAACCAGCGGAGCCGACAGGTCGCACGCGAAGACGACGGGCGCCGTGCGAGGCGCGTCCAGGTCGGCGCGGTTGAAGTCGCGCAAAACGTCGACGCCGGAGTAGGCGGAGTTGCCGATGCCCTCGTGCATCTGCTTCTGCATCGCGCGAGCGCAGTCGGCGAAGCTTGCGCCGGCCAGATCGACCTCGACCAGCACCAGCCCCGTGAAGTCGGCCACGATGCGGTTGATCTGCGGGTGGGCGTCGAGGTCGCGGTCGAACAGCGGCAGATTGAGCAGGAAGTGCTCGTCCCCGCTCCACCGGCCCAGCACCATGGCGAACGCCGTGGCCAGCACCACCGAGGGCGTCAGACCCGCCTCGCCCGCCCGCCGCTCCATGGTGTGCCACTCGTCCGCCGTGAGCCCGCAGGAGCGGCGGACGAACTTCGGTACGACGACCGCTTCGGGGTCGATCGCCAGCGGCAGCTTCGGCCCGCCCGGCAGCGACGGCAGCCTCTCCTGCCAGTACGCGCGGGCCCGTTCGCGTTCGGGACCGCGCAGCGCGTCCTGGTCTTCGATGTACCGGCCGAACGTGTAGGTGATGTCGTCGAGGGCGCCGGGGTTGTCGTACAGGGCGGCCAGGTCGGAGAGCAGCACGCGAATGCTGGCCAGGTCGGAGGCCAGGAGATCGACATTGAAGTGGAGCCGGTCCACCGCACCCGGGAGCCGGGTCACCTGGACGTCGATGACCTCTCCGCGATCGACGTTCAGGCGTCGGTGCGAGAGCCGGTCACGCAGGGCCAGGGCCGCTGCCGCCGCCTCGTCGCCCGCGAGGTGGCGGACGTCGTGGACGGTCACGCCCGGCCACGACGATTCCGGCATGATGTGCTGGGTGGCGTCGTCGGCGAACGACACGCGCAGCATCGGATGCCGCACGATCAGGGCGCGGACGGCCGCCTCCAGACGCTGCGGTTCCACCTGCTCCGCATCGAATTCCAGGTAGGCGTGACAGCTGACGCCGCCGAGCGGCTGGTCGTCGGCACGGCCGATCAGATAGGCCTGCTGGACGGGCGTGAGCGGGAAGGGCCGGTCCGCCCGGTCATCGTGCTCCGCCTCGGGACTCCGGGGCTGCGGTATCGGCTCGGCCTCGGCGACTGCGCCGGCGCCGGGAGCGAGCAGGTCGAACCATGCCGTCAGCCGCGGGTCGTCGGATAACTGCGCGAACTTGATCTCGGAACCGGCACGGCTGAGTCGATTCGCCAGTCGCATCATCTCGAGCGACTGCAAGCCGAGCTCGAAGAGGTTGCTGTCGTCGTCCGCCGTGGTCAACTCGATGCCCAGCAGGTCGGACACCACACGGCGCAGGGCGTCCGGGTCCATCCCGGCATTCGTGGCGACGGGACTCCCCGCGCCGCGGTCAACATTCTCCGATGACATTTCCAAGCTCCCTTGCACGCTATCGAATCCGCAGCGTCGTCTTCCAAGCCATTGGTCAGGCGGTCAGCCCTTGACGCGTCAGGCCTGCTTGACCTGCTCCATGATCTGCGCCAGATCGGCCAGGCTCTGGGCCTCGAACATCGATCGCATCGGCACGGCCACGCCGAGCTCCTTGCGGATGCGGCTGACCAGTTGCGCGGCGAGCACCGAGTGGCCGCCCAGATCGAAGAAGTTGTCCTGTGGAGTCGCTTCGCTGATCTTCAGCGTCTCCTTCACCATGCCGCACAGGATCTGCTCGTAGGATTTCGCGTCGCCATCGCCGCCATCGCCGCCATTGCCGCCGGCGTTGCCCGCGTCCGGCACGGCGGCCGTCGATGCGTCGCGGGTGTCGACCGCGGTCTGCGAGGCCCGCTCGATGAGCGCCTTGCGGTCGACCTTTCCGTTCAGCAGCGTCGGGAACCGCTCGAGCAGGACGATGCTCGAGGGGACCATGTGCTCGGGGAGCGCGAGGCGCGCGTACTCGCGCAGTTCCGCCTCGGAGACGGCGTGCCGCGCCGAGGTCTTGACGTAGGTGACGATGTGCTCGGTGGAGACGTCGTCACCGCCCACCGCCGCGACCACGATCTCCACTGCCGGGTGGGTCTCCAGGCGCGTTTCGATCTCTCCGAGCTCGATGCGGAAGCCTCGGACCTTCACCTGGTTGTCGATCCGGCCGGTGAAGTAGAGCGCGCCGTCGGCCTCGTGCCTGCCCCGGTCGCCCGAGCGGTACATCCGGCTGCCGGGCGGGCCGAAGGGATCGGCGACGAACCGGCTCGCGGTCAGGCCCGGACGGTTCAGGTAGCCGCGGGCCACTCCGCTTCCCGCCAGGAACAGTTCGCCCTCCCGGCCGTCGCGCAAGTCCTGCAGGTTCTCGTCGAGGACGTACACCGCACCGCCGTCCCACGGCGTCCCGATGGTCACCTCCTCCTGGACTCCCTCGATCGGTCCGCCGATCGACGCGCCGACGGTCACCTCGGTCGGGCCGTAGGCGTTGAAGAGACTCCTGCCCTTGGACCACTCCTCGGCCAAGGACCCCGTACAGACATCGCCGGTGGAGGTGATCGTGCCGCCGAGCAGCAGGCCCTCGCTCTCGGTGATGCCCAGGGCCACCGGCGGCAGGACCGCGTGGTTGACGTCGTACTTCAGCAGGGTGTCGCGCAGCGACTCGCCCGGCAGCAGGGCGTGTTGCTCGGCCATCACGAGTGTCGCGCCGTGCAGTAGCGCCAGGGTGAAGTCCCAGAACCAGGCGTCGAAACTGAAGGAGGCCCATTGCAGTACGCGGTCGCCGGGGCCGACCCCGTAGAGCTTCGCCTGGGTCGAGACCAGATCTGCCACGCCGGCGTGGCTGACCGCGACTCCCTTGGGGACACCGGTCGAACCGGAGGTGTAGATCACATACATCAGGTGGGTCGGAGTGAGCGGCGCCAGGCGCTCGTCGGCGGCGATGTTGTCGCCGCGCTCCTGCGCGTACGAGGCCTCGAAGGACGGGTCGTCGAGCACCAGCTCCGGCACGTCCAGGTGCGGTGAGTCGACGCCTTCCGTCCGCAGCAACAGGATGGGCTGCGCGTCCACGACCATGTGCGCGAGCCGCTCGGTCGGATAGCTCGGGTCCAGCGGCAGGTACGCGCCACCCGCCTTCAGTACGGCGAGCACCGCGACGATCAGCCGGGACGACCGCGGCACCGCGACCGCGACCAGCGAGTCCGGGCCGACGCCGGCCGCGATCAGCCGTCTGGCGAGGCGGTTCGCGCTCGCGTTCAGCTCCGAATAGTCAACGACGGTCTCTCCGAAGATGACCGACGGGGCATCACCCGACGTGGCAACCACGGACTCGAATACGTCCGAAACAGTGTTCAACTCCGCTCCGCCTCCGACACAGAGTTCCAGCATGGATAATGCGAATATTGTTCGCGGGCATCGCAACCCGGCGCGTTCTTCCCGGGTCTCATATAGGTGTCACCGGTCGTCGGCCTGGCGGGCCCACCGGGACAGCCATCGCGCCGGGGTAACAGTCGTCGACGATGACACGCAGCTCTGCTGGCCAACCGGGCTGTGAAAGAACTCTTTCTCCGAAAGCTCACGGGGCCGCCGATCACTCCATGATGAGCCAGGGCCTGGCAACGCTGCTCCACTGACCGACCGGTTCGGCGCAGCCGTCGTACGGATGCCCCCGGTCACGGGCTGTCGGGGGCGACTCCGCGAGTCCGGCCGTCGCCTTCTTGCGCAGAACCTTTCGCGCCGACCGTAGGGGCGCGCCATACGCTCGAGTTCGTCACGGAGAGAGGGAATCAAAGTGACCGACGAACTGAAGTATCAGAACTACCTCGAACTTGATACTTTGCTGTCCCTCCAGAATCCCCGCTCTGCCGGATCTGCGGCCACGAAGTCCACGGTGCTGTCAGAGCAGTTCTTCATCATCGCGCACCAGGCGAGCGAACTGTGGCTCACGCAGATCATCGCCGACTTAGAGGCCGCCATCGATACGTTCACGACGACGGACGACACGTCCAACGCGGAATGGATCGTCGATCTCCTGCAGCGCGCCGGGGAACTCATGCGCCTGCTGAGCACTCAGCTGACCGCTCTCGACCGGTTGCCCCTGCGCGACTTCGCCATGTTCCGGAAGTTCCTCGGAACGGCGAGCGGCGCGCAGTCGAAGCAATTCCACCGGTTGGCGCACCTCATCGGCAACGCCGAGCAGGACGGTCCCCTGTACGAGTCGTTCGTCGCATGGGTGGCCAGGTCGGGGCACAGCATTTCCGACATGGCCCGGCGGGGTATCGAGGCGGACGTCTACTACCGGATCATCGAAGCGCTGCTCGACGTCGGCAACGGCTACTGGCGCTGGCAGGTGAGTCACATCAGCCTGATCACGCGGGTGATGGGCAACCATGCCGGTACCGGCGGCACACAGGGAGCCAACTACCTGATCAGCCACTGCACCCTTCCTTTCGCAGAGCTTCGTGATCTGCGCAGTCAGGCGCACATCGGTCTCAGCGTCGCGACGTCGTGACCGTCGCCGCCGGCGGAGCGCCCGCGTACTGAGTCATTGATTCGTCGGCGGTCCTTGCGCGGGTGGGTTGCACGATCGGCCGCCCACCTGCCCGACTGCCGACGAATCAACACCGGGGCGCTAGACGGGCTCGAGGACGAAACCACGGCCCCAGACGTTTCGGACCGCGAGGCCAACGAGCTGCAGACGTCGGCGCAACCGCATCACGTGCAGGTCCAAGGCGTTGCTGGACGAGCTGGAACCGGAATGTTCGAGAATTTCCCGCAATTCAGTTCGGTAGATTATCTCGCCGTACTGGGCCACCAGCGGCGCCAACATCTCACACTGCGTCAAGGAGAGCGTGACGGACGAGTCCTTGAAGTAGAGGATCCCTGCCGGATCCAGTACAGGCTTCGACTTGAGAACGGCCCGATCTGCCAGCTGGCGCAGTCGGGCCTGGAGGTCTTCCTGGACAATCGGCGGGCGCACCCAGTCCTCGTGGAGACTCAGATGCTCCGGCGGGGATGCGCCGTGCTCGACCACCAGAAGACAGAGATGCCCCCGCACCTTACATTGCTCGCGGATATTGCTTTCCGCGGGCCAGCGAACAAATTTGACCCGATCCTTCACATCTACCTTCACAGGTATCCCCCGCTTTGTTGAAATCGAGAAGTAGGGCTCGCAACCGCAGCGTTTTCCAGTCAGTCGGCCATCGAGGTGCCATCGGATCAGCACACCTCGTCAGGTCATGCCGACGCGCCGCCGTGTGCGGCCATCGCATCCCGCAGGCTCTTCGGCCGCATGTCCGTCCAGGCGTGTTCGATGTAGTCGATGGTCTTCGACCGAGCCGCCGGGCCGTACACGACCTGCCAGCCCTCGGGAACGGTGACGTCCTGCGGCCAGAGCGAGTACTGCTCTTCATCGTTGCGCAGTGCCAGATAGTTTCGGCTGTCGTCCTCGAATGCATTGGACATGCGTACGATCCCCTCATCGAGCAGAAATTTTCTGATACCTTCGAATAATGAACTGCAGTCATTCCGCATCCGGGCATCAGGTTCGATAGACGACCAACCTCCAAAAACACAGAAACTTTCTGGTCAATATTGAAGCGCCAGAATGCTTGCGACTGTAGGTTGGTACGGCACGCCCTGACTCCCCGAGATAACGATAATCCGCCAGTTGCCCCTGCCTCGGCCCCTGGAAGCGATATCGACATTAGCAGTCAGGCGTCACACCAAACAGATTCACTCCACATCCGTGCCCGTGCGTTTTGCATATTGACAGGACCCGTGCGACCTCTTCCACGGCGCGGCAGGCGGGCCCTGCCGGTGTGGACACGGCGGCCGGCCGGACGGCCGGGGGCCGGACTCCGCGGGGTGCGCGGTCGGCCGACGGACGAGGTTGCGCGCCGGCGGACGGGGGCCGGATCGCTCGGCCGCTCGCGACCGCCCACCGGGGCGGCCCGTGCCGGAAAGGAACGGGCAAGAGTCCGGGCAGCGGGCAGGGTGGACCTGTCACGATCACACAATGAGTCAGTCCGATCTCAGTCTTCGTTCCCTGGATCTCACCGATCCGGCCACTTTCATTGAGAAC
This sequence comes from Streptomyces sp. NPDC030995, assembly GCF_055571215.1. Taxonomy (NCBI): domain Bacteria; kingdom Bacillati; phylum Actinomycetota; class Actinomycetes; order Kitasatosporales; family Streptomycetaceae; genus Streptomyces; species Streptomyces sp. NPDC030995. Next base: position 222,604 of record NZ_JBVIFS010000008.1, on the reverse strand, counting down.
GACGTCCACGAGTTCTGGCGTGGAGTGCGTGCCGAACGTCCCGTCTACTGGCACGAACCCACGGACCGAAACCCTGGATTCTGGGTGGTCTCTCGATATGCCGACATCCAGTCGTTGTTCCACAACGCAGCCCTGACGTCCGTCAGGGGAAACGTCCTCGATGTCGTGCTGCGCGGCGACGACTCCGCGGGCGGGAGCATGCTGGCCGTCACCGACGGTCCGCGGCACCGGCGCCTGCGCAACCTCATGTTCAGTGCGTTCACGCCACGGGTCCTCGGCGAGGTCGTCGAGAAGGTCCAGCAGCGCACGACCGAGCTGGTATCGACGGTGGTCGGGCTGGACACGTTCGACTTCGCCGCCGAGGTCGCCGAGCAGATTCCGATGAACACGATCTGCGATCTGCTGTCCATTCCCCTTGCGGACCGCAAGAACCTGCTGCAGTGGAACAAGATGGCGCTGTCGTCAGGCCATGCCGACAGCAGTGAGCTCGATGCGCTCAGCGCCCGCAACGAAATCGTGCTCTATTTCATGGAGCTGGCGCAGGAACGGCGGGACAACCCCGGCAGCGACGTCATCAGCATGCTCGCGACCGCGGAGGTCGAGGGCCGCCGGCTCACCGTCGAAGAACTCGCCGTCAATTGCTACAGCCTTATTCTCGGCGGCGACGAGACGTCCCGGATATCGGCGATCTGCGCGGTGCTCGCTCTGATCGAGAATCCCGATCAGTGGCATGCCCTGCAGACGGGCGAAGCCTCTTTCGAGTCGGCAGCGGAGGAAATCATTCGCTGGTCGACGCCGGGGATCCACCTGGCCCGTACCGCCGTTGAGGATTTCGAACTCCACGGAAATACGATACGCAAGGGCGACATCGTCACGCTGTGGAACATATCGGCGAACAACGACGAGTCGGTCTTCGACGAACCGCGCCGCTTCAATGTGTCCCGCTCGCCCAACAAGCACCTCTCGTTCGGCCACGGCCCGCACTACTGCCTGGGCGCGTTCCTCGGCCGGGCGGAGCTTCGGGCGCTGCTGAGCGCCCTGGTGGCCCACGTCGAACGGATGGAGCTGCGCGGGACGCCCCGCCCCATCTACTCGAACTTCCTCACCGGTTACGAAAGCCTGCCGGTTCACTTCGAAAGCCGCTGACACGACAGACGGGGCAGTGACCGGTCCGCTCCGGTCACTGCCCCGCTGCGTCCCACCGAACAGCCCGGCGGGGGCCGGCATACCGCCGACCCCCGCCGTCACTCAAACCGTTCACGCCGTCATGCCGTTCACGCCGTCGAGGACACCTGGCTCTCACCGTGCGAAGCCTTCAGCGCCTTCTTGTCGATCTTGCCCACCGGAGTACGGGGGAGGTCGGACACGACGATCAGCTCGTCCGGCAGTTTGTAGGACGCCAGCCCGCGCGCGCGGATGTGGTCCCTGATCGTGCGCAGCGAGAGCGGCGCCACCGTGGTGTCCGCGTCACTGCCGAGAACGACGAACACGACGAGACGTTCGTCGAGATCGTCGTCCGGGATGCCGACCACCGCGGTGTCCAGGACCAGAGGGTGGGTCAGCACGTGGCCTTCCACCTCTTCCGCCGAGACCTTCTCACCCAGGTGGTGGATGATGTCCTTCAGCCGGCCCTCGATGATCACGTTGCCGTCGTCGGTCATCCGGGCCAGATCGCCGGTGCGGTAGAAGCCGTCCGCGGTGAAGGACCGGCTGTTGTGCTCCGGCGCGGCGAAGTAGCCGCGGATCGTGTACGGACCGCGGGTGAGCAGTTCACCGGTCTCACCGGTGGGGACTTCCTTGTCGTCGCCGTCGACGATCTTGACCTCGTCGTCCGGGCACACGGGCTTGCCCTCCGTACCGAAGACGACCTCCGGCGGATCGTCCAGGCGCGTGTGGGTGATCAGCCCTTCACCGATGCCGTACACGTTCAGGATGCGGCACCCCAGACTCGAGCTCACCCGCTCCGCGGCGGCGGGCCCGAACTTCGAGCTGCCCACCTGGATGGTCATGCGGCTCATGTCGACCGGGGTGGTGCGCGCCGCGTCCGCCCACAGCAGGGCCAACGCCGGCACCAGTGTCGTGAGGGTGACGCCCTCCTGCTCGATCAGCGGGAAGACGTGGTCGGGACTGGGGTTGGCGGCCAGTACGGCCTTTCCGCCGACGAGCAGCGCACCCAGCGCCCCCGGGCAGCCGAGTGCGGCGTTGTGCGGCACGGGGTTGGCCGCGAGGTAGACGCCGCTGTCATCGAATTCCACGACCTCGGCGCACGCGAAGATGTTGTACGCGTAGTCGTCGTGGGTCCGGGGAATCAGCTTGGGCACACCGGTGGTTCCGCCCGACAGCAGCAGCAGCGCCACCTCGGACGGGTCGACCGGCGCCAGTTCCCGTACGGCGGACCGGGCGATCTCGGACAGCGGCGTGAACTCCTGCGCCTCACCCGCGATCACGACGTGCCGCAGACCCGGCGCGTCCCGGCGGACCTCGCGGGCGAGGTTGCGGTAGTCGAAGCCCTGGAAGCGGTCCTGGCCGACATAGGCCACCGCGTCCGAGGAGCGGGCCAGGTGGAGGATCTCGTCGCGGCGGTGACCGGGCAGGGCCATCACGGGGATCGCGCCGATGCTGAACAGGGCGATGACGGTGGTCAGGAAGTCGATCCGGTTCGGCAGGTGCACCACCACCCGGTCGCGACTGGCGATGCCGAGTTCCAGCAGACCGGACGCGACGCGGTCCGCTTCTGCGACCAACTCCGCGTAGGTGATTCGGTTTGTCGCGTCCACGGCGGCTATCTTGTCCGGGTGGCGTCCGGCGCTGTCGGCGATCAGCTGCCGCAGCGAGACACCGCGCCAGTAGCCGGCACGGCGGTAGCGATCGGCGAAGCCGGTTGGCCAGGGCACGAACCCGTCCAGCATGTGTCCTCCTAGATTGCGACGCCTTCAGGTTCGGGCAAGAGCCCAGGTGCCGCGTCCGGCCCGACAGAGCTTTGACAGATTGCCGCGGGTGGGCCGAGGGTTTCGGTGAAGCTCGGTGGCGTGAATCGCTTACGAACGCGTGACCGAGGCTGGTTGCGGGCCCTCAACAGTGTGGAGGGCCCGGCTGACCGATTGGTCTGCTTTCCACATTCCGGTGGTTCGGCGGGGACCTATCGCGCCTGGTCGTCAGCGATGCCCGTGAACGTATCGCTGCTCGCTGTGCAGTACCCGGGGCACGCCGACCGGATGGCCGAAGCGCCCGCGAGCAGCGTGGCCGAGATCGGAGCACACGTCGCCGCGGAACTGCTGCAGCTGGAGCAGGCCCCCTGCGCCCTGTTCGGGCACAGTCTGGGCGCCCTGGTCGCGTACGAGACCGCGCGCGTGCTCCAGGAGAACGGCAGGCCCCCGCGCTGCCTGTTCGTTTCGGGCGCTCCCGCGCCGTGGCAGGCCGGTGGCGGGACCACCCATCGGGCCGGCGACGACGAGCTGTGGAACGCCCTGCGTGATCTCGGCGGGATCGATCCCGACATCGCGGACGACGCCGAGCTGCGGGATCTGCTGCTGCCGGTTCTCCGGTCGGACATCACGCTCAACGAGACCTACCGGCCCGCGCCGGACGCCGAACCGCTGCAGTGCGAGGTTCGCTGCTACTACAACACCGAGGATCCGCTGGTGGACGGAGCGCAGCTCGGTGCCTGGGCGGCAGTGGGAGACGGCCGGTTCAGCATGCGGGCCTGGCCGGGCGGGCACTTCCGGCTGCTCTCGGACCCAGCCGAGCTGATCGGCGACATCGCCGAGGTGGTCGCGTCCGTCGCGGCTGCCGCCGAGAGCGAGGCCGTGCGATGACCCTCGCCGGAAAGTCGGTCGTGGTCACCGGAGCGGCCACCGGCATCGGCCGCGGGATCACGGAAGCCGTGCTGAAGTCGGGCGCCAACGTGACCGTGGTCGGGCGCCGCGAGGAACCGCTGCGTGATCTGGCGGACCGCTACGGGGACGCCGTGACGGTGGTGGCCCAGGACGTCGGCGCACCCGGCGCCGCCGAACGGATCGTCGCCGCGGCGACGATGCGCTTCGGCCGGCTCGACGCAGTGGTCAACAACGCGGGTCTGGCCCGGTTCGGCAGGCTCGACGAGATCGACCCCGCGCTGTTCGACGCGATGTTCGCGGTCAACGTCCGTGCGCCGGCCGAACTGATCCGCTGCGCGCTGCCGCAGCTGCGGGCCAACCGCGGCAGCGCGGTCAACATCTCGTCGGTCGGCGGTGTGCTGTCCATGCCGGGGCGCTCCTTCTACGGTGCGACCAAGGCGGCCGTCAACAGCCTCACCCGCTCGCTGGCGAGGGAACTCGCCCCGGACGTACGGGTGAACGCCATCATGCCCGGCCCGGTGGACACCCCGATGTGGGACGAGACCGGTCTGGACGGGGCGGGTGTCGAACGGATGCGCGTCGATCTCCTCTCGTCGACTCCGATGGGCCGGTTCGGTGACGAGAGCGAAATCGGCCGCTGGGTGTGCATGCTGCTCGACTCGGAATTGTCGGGCTGGGTCACCGGAGCACTGATTCCCGTCGACGGCGGCCGCACCGCATAACAAGTCTTGCGATTCTGAACAACACTTCACGGAACAAAGGTGGTACGAGCGTGAGTCCAGACATCTTGTCCGTCGCCGGCTCCATTCCTTCGTCGTGTCTGCACCGTATTTTCCGGGCAGCGGAGAAGCGGGAGGAGGAGACCGGTGTCGAGGTGGTGAAGCTGCACGTCGGTGACCCTTATTTCAACCCGGCCGATAACGTTGCCGATGCGTTCGTCGACGCCGTGCGGCGGGGCGACACCAAATACACCGGCGTGGAGGGCCTGCCCGAGCTGCGCGCGGCCGTGGTGGAGAAGCTCCGTACGGACAACGACGTGGACAGCGCCGTTTCCCGGCTGCTGATCTCGCCCGGTTCGTGCCAGGGCCTGGCCGCCCTGCTGCAGTCGCTGGCCGAGCCCGGCGCCGAGATCCTCCTGCCCGAGCTGCACTGGCCGGTCCACCTCCAGCAGAGTCTGATCGCGGGCTTCCGGCCGGTGCTGTACCCGCTCGGCAAGGACTTCCGGCCCGACCCCGAGGCGATCGCGGCCGCCGCGACCCCGCGCACCCGGGTACTGCTGATCAACTCGCCGGCCAACCCGACCGGCGTCGTCCTGGACCGCGAGGAACTCGGCGCCCTGCTGGATCTGGCACGCAGCCGGGGCTGGCAGGTCATCAGCGACGAGGCCTACGAGCACTTCCTCTACGAGCGCGAGCACATCTCGACGGCTTCGCTCGAACGCGATGTCCCGGTCGACGAGCGCATCGTGCACAGCGTCTTCAGCTTCTCCAAGAGCTTCGCGATGACCGGTTACCGGCTGGGCTACGTGGCGCTGGCCAACGACCGGGCCGCCGATGTCATGAAGGTCGCGCAGGAGGCCAACATCATCGGCACCTCGACCCCGGTGCAGTACGCGGGGATCGCCGCCCTGGACAGCCGGGCCGAAGCGGCGGAGATCAACCGCAAGCTGGTGCAGCACAACAGGGACGTCGTGCTGTCACCGCTGGTCCGGGCCGGACTGCTGCGCGAACTGCCGGCCGGCGGCTGGTACGCGATGTTGGACGTGAGCCGGACCGGGCTGGACGCCGAGACGTTCGCGACGCGGCTGCTGGAGAGCAAGGGCGTCGCGGTCGTACCGGGCAACGGTTTCGCCATGCGTCCCGACGTCGACGACCAGGGTCGGATCCGTTCCCACGACTACGCGCCGTGGGCACAGCACCTGGTCCGGATCGCGTTCTGTGTGGATCCGACGTCGCTGGAGACCGGGGTGCGCAAGCTCCTGGAGTTCGTCGACGAATGTGGCGACGGCGGCCTCGCTTCGGCCGGATAGGCCGAAGACCACGGCGTGCGCTTGCGGTAGCCAGGACGGTTGAATTCGGGTCGGCACAAAGAAGTGAGGAAATAATGGCCAAGAGTGTTGTCATCGTCGGCGGCGGGACCTCGGGCTGGATGACCGCGTCGTATTTGAAGGCGACGTTCGGCGATCAGCTCGCGGTAACACTCGTCGAATCCAAGAACGTGCCCACGATCGGTGTCGGTGAAGCTTCCTTCAGCACGATCCGGCACTTCTTCTCCTATCTCGGTCTGTCGGAGAGCGACTGGATGCCGGAGTGTCACGGCACCTACAAACTGGCGATTCGCTACGACAACTGGCGAGCCAAGGGCCATCACTTCTACCATCCCTTCGAGCGGCCGCGCGTCGTGGAGGGCGTGTCCCTCGCCGACTGGTGGCTGCACAAGCGGCCCAGCGCGGACTACGACAAGGACTGCTCGGTGATCGCCGCGCTCTGCGACGCCAAGCGCGCGCCCCGGCAGCTCGGGGGAAGCCTGCTGGCGCTCGACGCCGGCGAGCACGAGGCGGCGAACGCCTCCCGGTCGACCATGGCCGAGCAGACCAGCCAGTTCCCCTACGCGTACCAGTTCGACGCGACGCTGCTGGCCAAGCTCCTCACCCGGTACACCACCGACCGCGGTGCCCGGCACGTGCTGGACGACGTGGTCGAGACCGTGGTGGACGAGCGCGGTTACATCACGCACGTACGCACCAAGGAACACGGCGACCTGACGGGCGATCTGTTCATCGACTGCACCGGGTTCCGCGGCATGCTGCTCAACAAGACCCTCGAGGTGCCCTTCCTCTCCTACCAGGACACCCTGCCGAACGACAGCGCGGTCGCCCTGCGCGTACCCATGGAGATGGCCGAGCAGGGGATGGGCCCGTACACGCGCGCGTCCGCACAGGAAGCGGGCTGGATCTGGACGATCCCGCTGGTCGGCCGGGTCGGCACGGGCTACGTCTACGCCAGCGACTACTGCACCCCGGACGAGGCCGAGCGCACGCTCCGCGAATTCGTGGGCCCCGCCGCGGACGACCTGACCGCCAACCACATTCGGATGCGGATCGGCCGGAGCGAGAACTCCTGGGTGAACAACTGCGTGGCCATCGGCCTCTCCAGCGGGTTCGTCGAGCCGCTCGAGTCGACCGGGCTCTTCTTCATCCAGAACGCCGTCGAGCAGCTGGTGAAGCACTTCCCCGGCGGCCGGGACGACGATCAGCTGCGCAAGTCCTACAACCGGCAAGTGGCCAACGTCATGGACGGCGTGCGGGAGTTCCTCGTACTGCACTACGTCGCGGCCAAGCGCAATGACAACCAGTACTGGCAGGACGCCAAGACCCGCAAGGTTCCGGACGGCCTGGCCGAGCGGCTCGAGCAGTGGAAGGTGAAGCTGCCCGACGCGGACACGGTCTTCCCCTACTACCACGGGTTCGAGCCCTACTCGTACACCGCGATGATCCTGGGCCTCGGTGGTCTCGACGTACGTTCGCTGCCCGGCCTGGCGCTGATGGACGACGTCGCCGCGACCAAGGAACTGCGAGCGGTCCGCGACCAGGCCGCGTCACTGGTCGAGGGGCTGCCCAGCCACTGGGACTACCTGTCCCAGGTCCACAAGCTGAAAGGGATGCGTTCCTGATCAGCTGTGCCGCCAAGCGAGGAGGTAGCGAACCATGCCGGATCCTGTAACTGGCACGGTGGCGCGAGCACTGGTCGACCCGGCGAAGTTCCGCTCTCTCATGACGACGCATCCGGCCGGAGTCGCCATCGTGACGACGACCGCGCCGGACGGCGAGCCGTGGGGGATGACCTGCTCGTCGATGTGCAGCGTCGCATTGCAACCGCCGACACTGCTGGTGTGCTTGCGCGCCGAAAGCCCGACCCTGGCGGCACTGCTCCAAGTTTCCGCGTTCGCGGTCAACTTGTTGCACGACCAGGCCGAGCCCGCGGCGAATCTGTTCGCCTCGGGCGCACCTGACCGGTTCGGACACGTCAAGTGGGTCCCGGAACCTGAATTCGGGCTGCCGCACCTGCTCGAAGACGCCCACACGATCGCGGACTGCCGCGTCAGCCAGACGCTGCCCGTCGGAGATCACGTCGTGGTCTTCGGAGAAGTGCTCCAGGTGGAAACACAGTCGACCAGGCAGCCCAGTCCGCTGCTGTACGGAATGCGGCAGTACGGGTCACTGAAGGTTTCCCACCCCGGTTCTTGACGTGCCGAGGCTCCTGTTCGTCAACTGCTGGTGAACTCACCGGTCGTTGACGAACAGGAGCCTCTTTTCCAGACGACTCCGACCCCCATGGGAGCTGACGGTGAGTAGCAATCTCTTGAGCACCGAGGACGGCGGACGTGTGGAGCCGACCCGCCCCGCCGGCCCGGCCGGCCCGAAGGCGCGGATCCCCGACTGCCCACTGGCACGCACGGTCACGGCCATCGGCCACTGGTGGACCCTGGAGATCCTGCACGAGGTCTTCGACGGCCACACCACGTTCGAGGCGATCCGCCGGAACCTGGCGACACCCGCCGACGTACTGGCGGACCGCATGGCCGACCTGACGGCGAGGGACCTCCTCGAAGCCGAGGACGCCACCTCGGAGGCCGACGGCCTGAAGTACCGCCTCACCGATCGCGGCCGCGCACTGCGCCCGCTCATCCTGGTCATGGCGGCCTGGGGCAATCACCAACTGGCGCCGGAGGACCGCAGCCTCATCCTGGTCAACGCCGAAACGGGCGCGCCGGCGGACCCGGTCGTGGTGGACCGCCTCACCGGCCGCCGGATCGACACCACCGAGTACGTCTTCGCCCAGGGCCCCAAGGCGAGCGACATGATCGCCGCCCGCTACCCGAAGATCCCGCAGCAACGCTGACGACCGCCCCGCGCGGGCAGGCTGCCCCGGTTCCCTCCCCCACCCCGCGGTGGCGGAGGGAACCGGCAGGTCAGGAAGCCTTGGAGATCGGCTCCAGGATCGCCACGCACTCCACGTGGTGCGTCATCGGGAACAGGTCGAAGACGCGCAGCGTGCGGACCTTGTAGCCGTTCTCCTTGAAGTAGCCCAGGTCGCGGGCCAGTGCCGCCGGGTCGCAGGCCACGTAGGCGATGCGGCGGGCGGACAGGCCCGCGATGTGGCGGACCGTCTGCTTGCCGGCGCCCGCGCGGGGCGGGTCCAGGACGACCAGGTCGCACTCGGTGATCCCGGTCTTCGGGAGGATCTGCTCGACCTTGCCCTGCTCGATCCGGACCCGGGGGAAGTCGGTCAGGTTGTGGCGGGCGTCCTCGACCGCGCGCTTCGTCGACTCGATGCCGAGGACCGCGCCGGTGTCGCCGAGCCGCTCCGCCAGTGCGCCCGCGAAGATGCCGACGCCGCAGTAGAGGTCGAGGGCCATCTCGCCCTTGCGCGGCATCAGGCCCTGCATGACGGCCTTGATCAGGGTGTCCGCGGCCTGCGGGTGGACCTGCCAGAAGCCGCCCATGCCCACGCGGTACGTACGGCCGTCCGCGCGCTCCCGGACGAAGGGGCGGCCGTGGACCCGGTGGACCCCGCCGTCCTTCTCCTCGACCCGGAGGACGGAGACCGGCTTGTCCAGCTCGACGAGCGGGAGGCGGCCGCCGGGGCGGGGGGTGAGGACCACCTGGCGGTCGCCGGAACCGGTGGCCGCGATGGCCTCGACCGTGGCCATCTGCGGCCAGTCCTGCTTCTCGATGCCCAGCTCGCTGACGCCCGGCGCCGCGATCATGCAGTGGTCGATCGGCTCGATGTCGTGCGAGCGGTGCTTGCGCAGTCCGACGATGCCGTCCTCGTCGATGGCGAACTGCACGCGCGTGCGCCACTGCGGGACCTGCCCGGCGGGCAGCTTGTCGCCCTCGGCCGGCATCACGGTGCCGTCCCAGCCGGCTTCCTCCGGGGTGAGCCCGGCGAGCCGCTTCAGCTGCTCGGCGACGACCTCGCCCTTGAGCCGGCGCTGGGCGCCGGGCTTGGCGTGCTGCCAGTCGCAGCCGCCGCACTTGCCGGGGCCGGCGTACGGGCAGGGGGCCGCCACGCGGTCCTTGGAGGCCTCCAGCACGGTGATCGCGTCGGCGCGCAGGTAGCGGGAGTCCTCGTCGCCCTCCGTGACCTTCGCGATGACCTTCTCGCCGGGCAGGGTGTGCCGGACGAACAGGACACGGCCGTCCTCGGTCCGGGCGATGCAGTGCCCGCCGTGTGCGACGGGGCCGACCTCGACCTCGTACTCCTCCCCGACCAGTGACTGCTTCTCGTTCTGCTCGGCGCTCGTCATGGTGGGGAGACTCCAAAAAACTGAAACGGGGAACGGCCGGACGACCGACCCACCAGTTTACGTGGATCTCGTCCGGCCGTTCACCAACCGGTTCAGCCCTTCGAGGCGGGCTCCTTGGGAGGCCGCGGGGTGTCCACCGGGCCACGGCGCACCGAGCCCGGGGCGTTCCATTCCTGGCGCTTCTTCGCCCGCTTCTTGGCGAGCTCCGAGGACTCCAGCTGGTACGGCACCGAGGTGACCATCACGCCGGGGGTGAAGAGCAGCCGGCCCTTGAGGCGCAGCGCGCTCTGGTTGTGCAGCAGGTGTTCGTACCAGCGGCCGACGACGTACTCGGGGATGTAGACGCTGACGGCGTCGCGCGGGTTCTCGCTGCGCAGGCCCTTCACGTACTCCACCACCGGGCGGGTGATCTCCCGGTACGGCGAGTCGAGGATCTTCAGCGGGACGTTGATCCCGCGGCGCTCCCACTCCTCGCGCAGCGCCTTGGTCTCGACCGGGTCGACGCTGATGCTGAGCGCCTCCAGGGTGTCCGAGCGGGTCAGCTTGGCGAAGGCCAGGGCGCGCAGCGTGGGCTTGTGGACCTTGGAGACCAGGACGATCGAGTGGACCCGGGAGGGCCGCACGCTGTCGTCGCTCGGGCCCTCGGCCGCGGCGATCTCGGCGGAGACCCGGTCGTAGTGCTTCCGGATCGCGCTCATCGTGGCGTAGAAGATCACCATGCCGAGCAGGGCGACCCAGGCGCCGTGGGTGAACTTGGTGGCGAGGACGACGACCAGCACCATGCCGGTGAAGAAGGCGCCGAAGGTGTTGATGGCCCGGGAGCGGTGCATCCGGCGCCGGGCGGCCTGGTCCCGCTCCGCCTTCAGATGGCGGTTCCAGTGCCGGACCATGCCGATCTGGCTCAGCGTGAAGGAGACGAAGACGCCGACGATGTAGAGCTGGATCAGCTTCGTCGAGTCGGCGTCGTAGATCCACACGAGCAGCATCGCGGCGCCCGCGAGCAGCACGATGCCGTTGGAGAAGGCGAGCCGGTCGCCGCGCGTGTGGAGCTGGCGCGGCAGGTAGCGGTCCTGGGCGAGGATCGAGCCGAGCAGCGGGAAGCCGTTGTACGCGGTGTTGGCGGCCAGGAAGAGCACGAGCGCGGTGGCCGCGGCGAGCACGATGAAGAGGAGGCTGCCCTTGCCGAACACGGCTTCGGCGACCTGGGAGATCACCGGGTTCTGCACGTATCCGTCGCCGACCGCGACGCCGTTCGCCAGCAGGTCCGTGGCGGGCTTCTCGGCCATCCGCACGTTGGTGGCCATGGCCAGGCCGATGATCCCGCAGAACATGGTGACGGCCAGGCCGCCCATGAGGAGGAGGGTCGTGGCCGCGTTCTTGCTCTTGGGCTTGCGGAAGGCGGGCACGCCGTTGCTGATGGCCTCGACGCCGGTCAGCGCGGCACAGCCGGAGGAGAAGGCCCTCAGCAGCAGGAACACCAGCGCGAATCCGGCCAGGCCCTGGTGCTCGGCCTTGATCTCCAGGTCCGCGGTGGGGGCCTTCATGGTGTCGCCGACGACGATGCCCCGCCAGGCGCCCCAGGCGATCATCACGAAGACGGCGCCGACGAAGACATAGGTCGGGATGGCGAAGAGATTCCCGGACTCCTTGACCCCGCGCAGATTCATCAGCGTGAGCAGCAGAATCATGATCATCGCCGAGAGCACCTTGTGCTCGATGACGAAATCGACGGCGGAGCCGAGATTCTCGACTCCGGAGGAGATGGAAACGGCGACGGTCAGGACGTAGTCGACGAGCAGGGCGCTCGCGACGGTGAGACCGGCCTTGGGCCCGAGATTGGTGTTGGCGACCTCGTAGTCACCGCCGCCGCTCGGGTAGGCGTGGACGTTCTGCCTGTACGAGGCGACCACGGTGAACATCAGCACGACGACCGCGGCGGCGATCCATGGGCTGAAGCGGTACGCCGACACGCCCGCGATCGACAGGACCAGCAGGACCTCGCCGGGGGCATATGCCACGGAGGAGAGCGGGTCGGATGCGAAGACGGGAAGGGCGATCCGCTTGGGAAGGAGTGTTTCTCCGAGGCGGTCGCTGCGTAGCGCCCGGCCGATCAGGATCCGTTTGGGCACGTCGGTCAGTTTGGACACGCAGAGGATCGTAAGCGTTCGAAATCAGCCTGACGAACCCCCCACCCCTTCAACCTGCAATCCCGCCGCATTTCCTCCCCGAGCGCACCACGACTGCGCCCCAAGGGACCACACTCGTGACCGCCCGTGTGTAGCTTGGGCCATGGTCTGAGACCCTGTTAATCCAGAGCATGCAATGAGGCTGGGAACCAGCGAGTCGCTGACAGCCGGAAGGACGGCCGTGCACATCGTCATTATGGGCTGCGGAAGAGTGGGCTCCGCCCTCGCGCAAACCCTGGAACAGCAGGGGCACACGGTCGCAGTCGTCGACCAGGACCCCACCGCATTCCGCCGGCTGGGAGCCGGATTCGGCGGCCGCCGCGTCACCGGGGTCGGCTTCGACCAGGACACCCTGCGGGAGGCCGGCATCGAGGATGCGGGCGCCTTCGCCGCCGTCAGCAGTGGTGACAATTCCAACATCATCGCCGCGCGCGTCGCGCGTGAGATGTTCGGCGTCGAGAACGTCGCCGCCCGCATCTACGACCCCAAGCGCGCCGAGGTCTACCAGCGTTTGGGCATCCCCACCGTCGCCACCGTGCGGTGGACCGCCGACCAGATGCTGCGCCGGCTGCTGCCATCGGGCGCCGAGCCGCTGTGGCGCGATCCGAGCGGTGGTGTGCAGCTCGCCGAGGTGCACACCTCCGCCGCCTGGATCGGACACAAGGTCAGCAAGCTCCAGGAGGAGACCGGCGTCCGCGTCGCCTTCCTCACCCGCCTGGGCGAGGCCATGCTGCCCACGTCGGCGACGGTCCTCCAGGAGGGCGACCTCGTCCACGTGATGATGCGTACGGACGAGATCGACAAGGTCGAAGCGGCTTTCGCCGAGGGGCCTGAGGAGGCACACGCATGAGGGTCGCGATCGCCGGGGCAGGCGCGGTGGGCCGCTCCATCGCGGGCGAACTGCTGGAGAACGGCCACGAGGTGCTGCTGGTCGACAAGGCGCCGACCGCCATCTCGGTGGAGCGGGTGCCGCAGGCCGAGTGGCTGCTGGCCGACGCCTGCGAGATCACCTCGCTGGACGAGGCGGCGCTCCAGCGCTGCAACGTGGTCATCGCCGCGACCGGTGACGACAAGGTCAACCTCGTCGTCTCGCTGCTCGCCAAGACCGAGTACGGGGTGCCGCGCGTGGTGGCCCGGGTGAACAACCCGAAGAACGAGTGGCTCTTCAACGAGTCCTGGGGCGTCGACGTCGCCGTCTCGACGCCGCGACTGATGTCGGCCCTGGTCGAGGAGGCCGTCAGCGTCGGCGACCTCGTGCGGCTGCTGCGCTTCAGCCACGGCGACGCCAACCTCGTCGAGCTGACCCTGCCGGCCGACTCCTCGGTCGCGGGCACCCAGATCGGCGACATCACCTGGCCCGAGGACACCTCGCTGGTCACGATCATCCGGGGCAACCGGGTCCTCACCCCGCACGCGGAGGAGACCCTGGAGCCGGGCGACGAACTCCTCTTCGTGGCCGCCCAGGCACGCGAGGAACAGCTGGAGGACCTCCTCCAGGCCCGTAGCTGACGAAATGCCGAAGGGGGCGGGGCGACCAACCGGTCGCCCCGCCCCCTTCGCATTCACCCGTACGCGGCGGACGGGGTCAGGACCCCTGCTTCCCCGCGGCAGCCTCCTTGGCTTCCCACTCCGCGATCACATCGATCGGCGGCGGCGCCTTCACCAGGAACACCCAGGTGAAGTACACCGCGATCAGCATCGGCGGCAGCTTCAGCGCGATCAGCACCCAGCCCAGCTGCGTCGCGTCGCCCCACCAGTACAGCGGGAAGAGGATCGCGTACTTGGCGAGGAAGACGAGCCCCCAGGCCAGACTGGCCTTGGTGTACGCCTTCTTGCGTCCCGGGTTGCGGGTGCGCCAGGACAGGTTCTCCTTGAACACCGGGCCCAGGATCACGCCGAGCAGCGGGAAGCCCACCAGGGCCGAGACCGTGAAGGCCACGCCCAGACCGGCGCCGTAGATCATGCCCGGCAGGTAGAAGCCCTTCGGGTCGCCCGTGAACAGGGCGAAGGCCACGCCCACGCCCACGCCGAAGACGCCGCTGAAGGCGTGCTTCACCGTGTCCTTGCGCAGCAGCCGCGCGATCACGAGCAGCACCGCGAGCGCGCCCGCGGCGATGGCGGACAGCTTCACGTCCTTGTTGATCGTGTAGATCATGACGAAGAGCAGCCCGGGGAGCATCGTCTCCACGGTGCCCCGGATGCCGCCGAAGGCGTCGAAGAGCGCCGCCTGGGTCACCGCCTTCTGGTCCTCGGAAGGAGCCTGGGAGGCGGCGGCCCGGGGAGGCCTGGCGGCCGGTTCTGGGGTGGTCGGTTTGTCGAGTGACGTCACCGGTCAGTGCTCCTGTCCGAGCGGTCGGAGTTCGTACTTCGGGTTGAAGAGCACCCGACGGCCGTGGGTCATGGAGATCCGCCCGGAGGCGATCATGCGGCGACCGGGCTCGATTCCCACGATCGAGCGACGTCCGAGCCAGACCACGTCCAGGGCTGCCGAGCCGTCGAACAGCTCCGCTTCCAGGGCGGGGACGCCCGCCCGCGGCCGCAGGGTGACGGTACGCAGGGTTCCGGTCACCTTCACTATCTGGCGGTCGTGGCAGTCGCAGATCCGCGTGCACCCCGCGGCTTCTGCGTCCTCCTGCAGCTCAGCCGAATGCAGCTCCTCCTGCGAGGTGGACAGCCGCTCGATCATCCGGCGGAACCGGCCCGCCGGCCTGGTCGGCTTGGCGGACTTGTCGGGACGCGGTTCAGCACTCATACAAGGAAGCGTACCGGCGTGCCCACTACCTCTCGAAGCGGTATCCCATGCCCGGTTCGGTGATGAAGTGCCGGGGGTGGGAGGGGTCCGCCTCCAGTTTGCGCCGCAGCTGGGCCATGTAGACCCGCAGGTAGTTCGTCTCGGTGCCGTAGGAGGGCCCCCACACCTCCTGGAGCAGCTGCTTCTGGCTGACCAGCTTGCCGCCGTTGCGGACCAGGACCTCCAGCAGGTGCCACTCGGTGGGCGTCAGGCGTACGTCGCGCCCCTCGCGTACGGCCTTCTTGGCGGCCAGGTCCACCGTGAAGCCCTCGGTCTCCACGATCACCTCGTCGTCGCCGGAGCCGGCCGGGGGCTCGGCCCGGCGGACGGCGGCGCGCAGCCGGGCCAGCAGCTCGTCCATGCCGAAGGGCTTGGTGACGTAGTCGTCCGCGCCCGCGTCCAGGGCCTCGACCTTCTCGTCGGAGGTGTGGCGGGCCGAGAGGACGAGGATCGGCACCCGGGTCCAGCCGCGCAGGCCCTTGATCACCTCGATCCCGTCCATGTCGGGCAGACCGAGGTCGAGCAGGACCACGTCGGGGTGGCGGGCCGCCGCGAGCTCCAGTGCGCTCGCTCCGTCGGCGGCCGCGTCGACCTCGTACTTGCGCGCCTTCAGATTGATCACGAGGGCTCGGACGATCTGCGGCTCGTCTTCCACCACGAGCACCCGGGTCATTGGGGTCCTGCCTTCTGTCGCGTCGTGCGATCACGGTCGTGATCACGTTTCATCATGTCCGCGCCCATCATGTCCGCGTCCGTGCCGGGGACGATGCTGCGGCCCTCGCCGTCCACCGTGACCTGTACCGGTGCGCGCCCGCGGGTCACGGCGCGCAGGGTCAGCACCATCGTCAGCCCGCCACCGGGGGTGTCCTCGGCCGTCAGGGTGCCGCCCATGGCCTCGGCGAAGCCACGGGCGACCGCGAGCCCGAGGCCCACTCCGGCCCCGCGCGGGGCGTCTCCGTACCGCTGGAAGGGGGCGAAGATCCGGTCCTTGGCCTCGTCGGGCACGCCCCGGCCCCGGTCGACGACCCGCACCTCGACCCGGTCGCCGAGGAAGCTGGCCGCCACCAGCACCGGTTCTCCCGGCGGGCTGTACTTGACGGCGTTCTCCACCACGTTGGCCACGGTCCGCTCCAGCAGCCCCGGGTCCACCGCGACCATCGGCAGTGTCTCGGGCACGTCCAGCACCACGCTGTCCTCCGGTACGCCGCCCAGCGCCATCGGGACCACCTCGTCGAGGTCGATCTCCCGGATCAGCGGGGTGACGGTGCCGGTCTGGAGCCGGGACATGTCCAGCAGGTTGCCCACCAGGTGGTCGAGGCGGTCGGCGCCGTCCTCGATGCCTTCGAGGAGCTCGGCCCGGTCCTCCTCGGACCATTCCACGTCGTCGGAGCGCAGGGAGCTCACGGACGCCTTGATGGAGGCCAGCGGCGTACGCAGGTCATGGCTGACGGCAGCCAGCAGCGCGGTCCGGATCCGGTTGCCCTCGGCCAGCCGGCGGGCCTCCTCGGCCTCCCCGACCAGGCGCTGGCGGTCCAGGACCACGGCCGCCTGGGCGGCGAAGGCCCCGAGCACCCGACGGTCCTCCGCGGGCAGCACCCGCCCGGACAGGGCCAGCGCCATGTGGTCCCCGATGGGCATGTCCACATCGGCGTCCTCGGGCCGGTCCACGGGGCTCGGGCCGACGCTGCCGGCCCGGGTCCAGGGCTCGACGTCGCCCGCGCGCTCCAGCAGGGCCACGGACTGCATGGCGAAGGTCTCGCGGACCCGCTCCAGCAGCGCGTCGAGCGCGGTCTCCCCGCGGAGCACGCTGCCCGCCAGGAAGGAGAGGATCTCCGACTCGGCGCGCAGCCGCGCGGCCTGATGGGTGCGCCGGGCGGCCAGGTCCACCACCGAGGCCACCGAGACGGCGACCCCGAAGAAGATGGCGATGGCCACGATGTTCTTGGGGTCGGAGACGGTGAGCCGGTGCACCGGCGGCGCGAAGTAGTAGTTCAGCAGCAGTGAGCCCACGGCGGCGGAGGCCAGGGCCGGCCAGCGTCCGCCGAGCAGCGCGGCCGCCACCGTCAGCGCCAGGAAGAGCAGCATGTCGTTGGCGAGCCCGGGATCGGTCTCGACGTTCGTGAGCAGCAGGGACAGCAGCAGTGGCAGGCCCACTCCCACCACCCAGCCGGCGAGGATCCGGTTGCGTCCGAGGCGGGCCGCCGAGCGGACCACGGGCAGGCCGCGCCCCTTGGCCACCTCGCCGTGCGTGACGATGTGCACGTCGAGGTCGGGGCCCGAGTCGCGGGCCACGGTGGCGCCCACACCGGGGCCGTAGACGTACTGCCAGGCCTTGCGGCGGCTGGAGCCGAGCACGATCTGGGTGGCGTTGACCCCGCGTGCGAAGGCGAGCAGCGCGTCGGGGATGTTGTCGCCGATCACATGGTGAAACGTTCCGCCCAGGTCCTCGACCAGGGTCCGCTGGACCGCGAGCTCCTTGGGCGAGGCGGCGGTCAGGCCGTCGCTGCGGGCGATGTAGACGGCCAGGATCTCGCTGCCGGAGCCCTTGGCCGCCATCCGCGAGGCGCGCCGGATGAGCGTGCGCCCCTCCGGCCCGCCGGTGAGCCCGACGACGATCCGCTCGCGCGCCTGCCAGGTGGAGCGGATGTCGTGCTCGCCGCGGTACTGCTGGAGGTACTCGTCGGCCCGGTCGGCCACCCACAGCAGCGCCAGCTCGCGCAGGGCGGTGAGGTTGCCGGGCCGGAAGTAGTTGGACAGGGCCGCGTCGACCTTTTCGGGCTTGTATATGTTCCCGTGGGCCATCCGCCGGCGCAGCGCCTGCGGGGACATGTCGACCAGCTCGATCTGGTCGGCCCTGCGGACCACCTCGTCCGGCACGGTCTCCCGCTGCCGCACCCCGGTGATCGATTCGACCACGTCCCCGAGCGACTCCAGGTGCTGGATGTTCACCGTGGTCACGACGTCGATGCCGGCCCGCAGCAGGTCTTCGACGTCCTGCCAGCGCTTGGCGTTGCGCGAGCCGGGCACATTGGTGTGCGCGAGCTCGTCCACCAGCGCTATGGCGGGTCTGCGTGCGAGGAGCGCGTCCACGTCCATCTCGGTGAAGGCCGCCCCGCGGTACGCCAGGGCCTTGCGCTCCACCTGTTCGAGCCCGTGGAGCATGACTTCGGTACGCGGTCGCCCGTGGTGCTCGACGAAGCCGACGACGCAGTCCGCGCCCCGCTCCACTCGGCGATGGCCCTCGGAGAGCATCGCGTAGGTCTTGCCCACACCGGGTGCCGCGCCGAGATAGATCCTTAGCTTGCCGCGTCCCATGCGCCCATTCTCCGGGACGTCCGCCCTGTTCACGCACCGATCGGCGCCCGGGCGGGCATCCCTGACGGATCCCTGACGCGCACCGGAAACGGCCGGTGGGCCTTACCCCGAAGGAGTAAGGCCCACCGGCCGAAAACATGACGCGACCCCCCTGTGCGCGGGGTCGGCCGAGGGCTGCGGACGCCGGTCAGCGGACCTCGGTGATCTCCGGGCCGCGCTCCAGCTGCCCCATGCCGCCGCCGAAGCGGGAGCCTTCCTGCTCCTCCGTCTGCACGCCGTCCGGCACCATCTGGGCGTCGTTCGGCAGCTTCAGGACGATGGGGTCGCGGGGGGCCATAGGGCCGTCGCCGCGGACGACGACGGTGTCCCGGAAGATCTGCTCCAGCACGCCCGCCGACTCGGGGCGCACCGCGCCCTGGCCGGAGATGACGCCGCGCAGGAACCAGCGCGGACCGTCGACGCCGACGAAGCGGACCAGCTGCGCGCCGGTCTGCCCGTCCGGGAGCGGTACGGGCACCTGTGCGCGCAGCTCCCAGCCCAGCGAACCCTGGGCCTCGTCGATGATGCCGCCCTGCTGGGTGATGCCCGCGGCGATCTCCTCGCGGACCTCGCCCCAGATGCCTTCCTTCTTGGGCGCGGCGAAGGCCTGCAGCTGCACGGCACTGTCGCCCAGGACCACGGTCGCGGCCACGATCGCGTCACCGGCGACCTCGACCCGCAGTTCCATGCCCTCGACACCGGGGACGAGGATGCCGCCCAGGTCGACCCGGCCGTCGGCCGGGTTCCCGAGCACCTCGGAGATGTCCCAGGGGCCGTCGGGCCGCGGGGCGGGCGGCAGGTTCACCCGGCGCGGCCGGGCGGTGTCCTCCTGCTCCGCCGCGTCGTCCTGCTCAGCGGAGCCGACGCCGTCTACGACCTGCTCGGCCGCGCCGCCGTCTTTGGCGGAGTCGTTCTTCTTGCGACGTCCGAACACGTCACTGTCCTTCCCGGTCGGTTACGACCGAAGCGTAGCCATTCCCACCCTGCTGACCAGCCCCGGATCCGGCCACGGCCGCATGACCGCCGGTGGAGCCGAAACCCCCCTCGGCCCGGGCCGAGCCGGGAAGTTCCGCCACCTCGTGGAAGCGCACCTTCTCGACCCGCTGGACAACCAGCTGGGCAATGCGGTCGAAACGCTCGAACCGGACGCTCTCGCGAGGGTCGAGATTGACCACGATCACCTTGATCTCCCCACGGTACCCGGCATCCACCGTCCCCGGGGCATTCACGAGCGCGAGCCCGCAGCGTGCGGCCAGGCCGGAGCGCGGGTGCACGAAGGCCGCGTACCCGTCGGGCAGGGCGATGGACACCCCGGTGGGCAGCACGGCCCGCTCGCCGGGGGCCAGCTCGGCGGCCTGGGTGGTCACCAGGTCGCAGCCGGCGTCGCCCGGGTGCCCGTAGGCCGGGACGGGAACCTCCGGGTCGACGCGGCGGATCAGCACGTCGACCTCATGGCGGGAGGCATTGTTGTTCAGGGACATCAGGGGTTCACCTCGAAGGCGCGTGCGCGCCTGACCTGGTCCGGGTCGGCCATCGCCGCCTGGATCTCCTCGGGCCGTCCGTTGTCGATGAAGTGGTCGACCTTCACCTCGATGAAGAGGGCGTCGGCACGTACGGCGACCGGGCCCTGCGGACCGCCTATCCGGCCGACGGCGGTGCAGTAGATCTTGCGCCCGGCGACGGCGGTGACCTCGGCCTCCAGATACAGCACGGTGTCCACGGGCACCGGCCGCACGAAGTCGGTCTCCAGCCGCCCGGTCACGGCGATGACGCGCAGCAGCCAGTTCAGGGAGCCGAGCGTCTCGTCGAGCGCGGTGGCGAGCACCCCGCCGTGGGCGAGACCGGGAGCACCCTGGTGTGCGGGCTTGACGGTGAACTCGGCGCTGATGCGCACGCCCTCACCGGCACGGGCCTCCAGGTGGAGTCCGTGCGCCTGGCCCCCGCCGCAGCCGAAACAGTGCTCGTAGTGCGCGCCGAGGAGCTCGCCGGGTGCCGGCGCATCGGGATGCCGGACCGGCGCCGTGGCATCGGCCGGAGGCGTCAACGCTGTGTTTCGTCCACTCACAGCCGCAGACCTTACCCGCGCGGCTACCCGCCGGTCGCCCCGTGGCAGGCTTGACGTCATGCAGCTCTCCACCGCGCACCACGACGAACGCCTGACCGCCCCCCGCTCCTGGTGGGGCATCGCCGTCCTGATCGGCCTCGCGTGCGCGCTGATGCTGCTGCCGCTGGGCACCCTGCCGCTGCTGGCCGGCCTGGTCGGGGGCACCGCGCTGGCGGGCCTGCTGGTGAGCTCGTACGGCTCCGCGCGCGTGCGCGTGGTGAACGGCGCACTGGCGGCCGGGGAGGCGCGGATCCCGGTGACGGCGCTGGGCGAGCCCGAGATCCTGGACGCCGAGGAGTCGCGGGCCTGGCGCACGTACAAGGCGGACACCCGCGCCTTCATGCTGCTGCGCAGCTACGTACCGACCGCGGTCCGCGTCGAGATCACCGACCCCGCCGACCCGACCCCGTACGTCTACGTCTCCACCCGCGAGCCGCACGCCCTGCGGGCAGCCATCCTGGCGGCCAAGGGGGCCTAGCCCCGGTCCCATCCAGCCCCGGTCCCATCCAACCCCGCCCCATCCAGCCCCGCCGGCGTTTGAGGCGCGGGGTCCGGGGCGGAGCCCCGGCGGCGGCGCTCAGCCGTGCGCGGGCGGCGGCGGACCCTCGAGCTCGACCCTGATGGCCTCGGGAAGGGGCTGGGCGGGCCGCTCCAGGGGCGGCAGCGGCGCCAGCGCCTCCCAGGCCACGGCGCGGCTCCGCAGGTCACCACGGACCTTCTCGGCGACTTTCCGCGTATCCCGGCGATTCATGACCGCCCCCACCGCGGCGCCCACCATGAACGGCATGAGGCTCGGAAGGTTGCGGAACATCCGCTTCATGATCTGCTGGCGCAGTTCGCGCTTCATCTGCCCGCCGAGCGCCGCGTTCAGCGTCGTCGGCTTGGTCAGGTCGACCCCGCGCTCCTCCGTCCAGGCGGTCAGGTAGGCGAGGCTGCGCTGCTTGAGCGTGCCGGGCGCGCGCAGGCCGTAGACCTCGTGGAGCTCGGCGATGAGCTTGAGCTCGATCACCGCGACCCCGGTGATCTCGGCAGCCAGTTCCGCCGGCATCGCGGGGGGAACGGGCAGCATGGCCGCCGCGCCGATACCCGCTCCGACGGTCGACGTGGCGTTGGCGGCGCCCGAGATCAGCTTGTCGGCAAGCTGATCGGGGCCGAGGCCCGGGAACTGCGCGCGCAGGGTCGCGAGGTCCCGAACCGGAACGCGCGGGGCGTTCTCGATGATCCTGTCGGCCATGAAGAGGGCGGCGTCCCTGACACTTTCGCCGCCCTTGCGCACGCCGTCCTTGACGGCGCGCAGCCGACGAGCACCACTGGCGGAGCCGCCGGGGGCTCCAGGACCCGTTTCCGGGTCCGTGGTGGCCACCTGCGTCTCCGCCGGATCACCAGATTTTCGGAAGCGTCGCTTCCGAAAGGGTGCCGAGCCAGTCACGGCCGACGCCTGTCAGTCGCAGTCGCGACAGATCGGCTGACCGTTCTTCTCGCGTGCCAGCTGGCTGCGGTGGTGCACCAGGAAGCAGCTCATGCAGGTGAACTCATCGGCCTGCTTGGGCAGGACCCGGACGGCCAGCTCCTCATTGGAGAGGTCCGCACCGGGAAGCTCAAGGCTCTCGGCCGAGTCGAATTCGTCCATGTCGACGGACGAAGACGACTTCTCGTTACGTCGGGCCTTCAGCTCTTCAATGCTGTCGTTGTCGACGTCATCGTCGGTCTTGCGCGGGGTGTCGTAGTCCGTTGCCATTGTTCGCTCTCCCCCTCTGGGTGTTAGCGGTGTCTCAGCGCACGTAACGCACGAGAGGCCGGACTTGTGCCCGACCTGAGGCGGAGATTTTGCCTCACATCAAGGTCTGTTACTCAATCGACACCCAGCCGCCCACCTGAAGGGGCGATTGGCTGGGATGACGACCGGGACCGTACACGGTCCGGGGGTCGTCTTGCACAAACGCCACCCCGTGTATTTCCCGCCATTCGGGGGGCCGGAAACCCGGACTTCCCGGGCGTTCCGGCCGCCCCGGGGTCACTGAACGCACATGGTCCGACACTCGCCACTGTGATCGATCACACAGGAGAGACTGCCTTCACAGGGCAAGTATTCAGCCAACAGCGAACACGGGGAGGAGATCTCACAAGGGAAGAGTGACACGCATCACGAGGCCACCGCCTTCCCGGGGCATCGCCTGGATCCTTCCGCCGTGTGCGCGCGCCACGGAGCGCGCGATCGAGAGGCCGAGCCCGACACCCTTGTCGCTGCCCGTTCGCTCCGTACGCAGCCGTCTGAAGGGCTCGAAGAGGTTGTCCACCTCGTACGCGGGAACAACGGGACCCGTGTTCGATACCAGGAGGATCGCCTGACCGTGCTGGGCCTCGGTGGTGACCTCCACCCAGCCGTCCTCCGGAACGTTGTACCGGACGGCGTTCTGCACCAGGTTGAGGGCGATCCGCTCCAGCAGCACGCCGTTGCCCTGTACGACGGCCAGCGCGCGCTCGCCGCGGATCTCCACCCCCTTCGCCTCGGCCTCACCGCGCACCTGGTCGACGGCGCGCGAGGCGACCTCCGCCAGGTCCACCGGCTTGCGCTCGACGATCTGGTTCTCGCTGCGGGCCAGCAGCAGCAGGCCCTCGACCAGCTGCTCGCTGCGCTCGTTGGTGGCCAGCAGGGTCTTCCCGAGCTGCTGGAGCTCGACCGGGGCCCCGGGATCGGAGAGGTGGACCTCCAGCAGGGTCCGGTTGATCGCGAGCGGCGTCCGCAGCTCGTGCGAGGCGTTCGCCACGAACCGCTGCTGGGCCGTGAAGGCGCGCTCCAGCCGGTCGAGCATCTCGTCGAAGGTGTCGGCGAGCTCCTTGAGCTCGTCGTCCGGCCCGTCCAGCTCGATCCGCCGGGTCAGGTCGGAGCCGACCACCCGGCGGGCGGTCCGGGTGATCTTGCCCAGCGGCGAGAGCACCCGGCCGGCCATCGCGTAGCCGAAGGCGAAGGCGATGATGCTCAGCCCCAGCAGGGCCATCAGCGAGCGGCTCAGCAGGTCGTCCAGGGCGTGCCTGCGCTGTTCGAGGATGCACTGGCCGATCGCGGCGTTGAACTGGTCATATGACTGTCCGATGCCCACACCGGGACAGGCTGTACTGGTGACCTGGACGTTCTGTCCGCCGACGATCTGGAACCAGATCGCGTTGCCCTGCCGCAGGGCCTGCGCCGCCAGCAGGTAGATGATCGACAGCAGCAGGATGCCCGCGATCAGGAACATCCCGCCGTACAGCAGCGTGAGGCGTATCCGGATGGTCGGCCGCAGCCACGGGAAGGGACCCTCGGGCTGGCCGGGGTCCCAGGTCGGTTTCGGTGGCGCCGCCGGTGGCGCCGGGGTGGATGCCACGCGCATCAGATCCGGTATCCGGAACCGGGCACGGTCACGATGACCGGCGGCTCACCGAGCTTGCGCCGCAGGGTCATGACAGTCACCCGCACGACGTTGGTGAACGGGTCGGTGTTCTCGTCCCAGGCCTTCTCCAGCAGCTGCTCGGCGGAGACGACGGTCCCCTCGCTGCGCATGAGGACCTCCAGCACCGCGAACTCCTTCGGCGCCAGCTGCACCTCCCGGCCCTCGCGGAACACCTCGCGCCGGTTCGGGTCCAGCTTGATCCCGGCCCGCTCCAGTACGGGCGGCAGCGCCACCGTGGTGCGGCGCCCGAGAGCCCGCACCCGGGCGGTCAGCTCCGTGAAGGCGAAGGGCTTGGGCAGATAGTCGTCCGCCCCGAGTTCCAGGCCCTCCACCCGGTCGCTGACGTCGCCGGAGGCGGTCAGCATCAGCACGCGGGTGGGCATGCCGAGCTCGACGATCCTCCGGCAGACGTCGTCACCGTGCACGAGCGGGAGGTCCCGGTCGAGCACGACCACGTCGTAGTCGTTCACGCCGACCCGCTCCAGGGCGGCGGCGCCGTCGTACACGACGTCCACGGCCATGGCCTCCCGGCGCAGTCCGGTGGCCACCGCATCGGCGAGCAGCTGCTCGTCCTCGACGACGAGTACGCGCACGTCGTTTCCTTCCTCCGAGCCCAGAAGGGCACACGTGTGTATTGCGTCGTCCATCCTGCCCGTTTCGGCCGTAAACCGGCTGTAAGGCGGCTCGTGGAGGGGCTGGCGGGGCGGAAGTGAGGATTCCCTCGCCTTCCGAGGTTTCTGCGCCCAGGGTGCCGGGGAGGACGACAGCACACCCCATCCACTCCCTGACGGCGGACAGCCACGTGCCGCCGCCGACCCACGAAGAGGGGGCGAACCCACCATGGACGCATTCACCGCGGGTCTCCTGCAGCGCATCAGGGCCACGCAGTCGGACCTCAGGCAAGCCCGCGAGGCGGGCGACGACTTCCTCGCGGAAGTGGAACAGGCGGAGCTGGAAGATCTCCAGCGCCTTGCCGCCGAGCACGGTGTCCCGGTCTCGGCCACCGTGCCTGCCTGCTGATCCCGCACGACGCGAACCCCGGCCACCCGAGAGGGCGGCCGGGGTTCGCGTGCGTTTGAGGGCCGGAGCCCCGCTCTTTCAGCCCCGCCGGCGTTTGAGGCGCGGGGTCCGGGGCGGAGCCCCGCTCTTTCAGCCCCGCCGGCGTTTGAGGCGCGGGGCCCCCTGCGGCCCGGCAGCCGGGCCGCGGGGGGGTCAGTCGTGCCAGGCCCCCGCCTCGTCCAGAAGCGGCTGCAGCGACGCGAACACGGCCGGCGTGGCGGCAAGCACCAGCTCTCCCGAAGCCCGCTCACCCGGCCGACCGCCCGTGAGGGCCCCCGCCTCCCGGGCGATCAAGTCACCGGCCGCCAGGTCCCACGGATTGAGCCCGCGCTCGTAGTACCCGTCCAACCGCCCGGCCGCCACATCGCACAGGTCCAGCGCCGCCGACCCGCCCCGCCGGATGTCCCGCACCAGCGGAATGATCCGCGCCACCACCTCGGCCTGACGGGCCCGCCGGGTCTGGACGTACGCGAAGCCCGTCCCGAGCAGCGCCTGGTCCAGCGGCGCCGCCGACCGGCACGCGAGGCGCGCCGGACCCATCCACGCCCCGCCGCCGAGCACCGCGTGGTACGTCTCCCGGCGCATCGGAGCCGCCACGACGCCCACCACCGTCTCGCCCTCGTACTCGGCCGCGATGGACACCCCCCAGCTGGGGAGCCCGTAGAGGTAGTTCACGGTGCCGTCCAGCGGGTCTACGACCCAGCGCACCCCGCTCGTCCCGGTGGTGTCCGAGCCCTCCTCGCCCAGCAGCCCGTCCTCGGGCCGCCGCTCCGCGAGGATGCCGGTGATCAGCTTCTCCGCCGCGATGTCCATCTCGGTCACCACGTCGATCGGGCTGGTCTTCGTCGCCGCCACGGCCAGATCGGCCGGCCGGCCGTCGCGCAGCAGAGCTCCGGCCTGCCGGGCGGCATCCAGGCCCACGTCCAGCAGTTCGGCCTTCAGCTCTTCGGAGATCACGGTTCCTCTTCCTAGGCGTACGGACTGTCCACGCCCGCGGCCGCCGGCCGGGGGCTGCGCGCCGGGCAGCAGCCCACCGCGCACAGGTCATGGCTCTGGCCCAGCATGCCCACCCAGCACTCCTCGGCCGGCTCTCCGCGCTCCTTGGCGGCACGCTCCAGCACCAGCTCCCGTACCGTCTCGGCGAACGACGGATCGGCTCCGACGGTCGCCGAGCGGGCGACGGGCAGGCCCAGTTCCGCCGCCTTGGCGGTGGCCTCGGTGTCCAGGTCGTACAGGACTTCCATGTGGTCGGAGACGAAGCCGATGGGCACCATGACCACGGCGGGCGCGCCGTCGGCGTGCAGGGCCTCCAGGTGGTCGCAGATGTCCGGCTCCAGCCACGGGATGTGCGCGGCGCCGCTGCGGGACTGGTAGACGAGCTGCCAGGGATGCATGACGCCGGTCCGTACGGCCACCTCGTCCGCGATCACCTGGGCGACGTCGAGGTGCTGCTTGACGTACGCACCGCCCTCACCGCCCTCGGTGTGGTCCTCGACGGGGCCGGAGGTGTCCGCGGCGGCGGTCGGGATGGAGTGGGTGGTGAAGGCGAGGTGAGCGCCGTCCCGGACCTCCTCGGGCAGCTCGTCGAGGGAGGCCACCACCCCTTCGATCATGGGATCCAGGAAGCCGGGGTGGTTGAAGTAGTGCCGCAGCTTGTCGACACGCGGCAGCTCCACGCCCTCCTCGGCCAGGGTGGCCAGCGCGTCGGCGAGGTTCTCGCGGTACTGCCGGCAGCCCGAGTACGAGGCGTACGCGCTGGTCGCCAGCACCGCGATGCGGCGGCGGCCGTCGGCGGCCATCTCGCGCATCACGTCGGTCAGGTACGGGGCCCAGTTGCGGTTGCCCCAGTAGACCGGCAGGTCCAGCCCGTGCTCGGCGAAGTCCTTGCGCAGCGCGTCCAGCAGCGCGCGGTTCTGGGCGTTGATCGGGCTGACCCCGCCGAAGCCGAAGTAGTGCTGCCCGACCTCCTTGAGCCGCTCGCGCGGGATGCCGCGCCCGCGCGTGACGTTCTCCAGGAACGGCACGACGTCATCGGGTCCCTCGGGGCCGCCGAAGGAGAGCAGCAGAAGGGCGTCGTACGGGGCGGCGGACCCGCCGGCGGGCGGGAGGAGCTGGTCTGACATGCATCGAATCCTGCCACCCGGCATCCTCGGGAGAGAAGCGGCCCGGCGGGAAGCAGGCCCGCGGCACAGGTAAGGTAAACCTAACTTTCAGAGTCCGGAATTCCCCGTGCGGGTGCCCGTAGGCGGTCGTAACCTGTATGGGCCCATCACGTCCCTTACGGAGGGCCCTTGCCCAGTCCCTACCGCGCGATCTTCGCGGCCCACGGAACCAAGGGATTCAGCGCCGCCGGCCTGATAGGCCGACTGCCGATCTCCATGGTCGGCGTCGGCATCCTGACGATGATCTCCGAGATCACCGGCCGCTACGCGATGGCCAGCGCCCTCACCGGCACCCTCGCGCTCGCCGCGGCGGTCATCGGCCCGCAGGTGTCCCGCCTGGTGGACCAGTACGGCCAGCGGCGGGTCCTGCGCCCCGCGACCCTGATCTCCGTGGCGGCGGTCACCGGCCTGCTGGTGGCCGCGGCGAACGGCTGGCCCGACTGGACGCTCTTCGTCTTCGCCGCGATCGCGGGCTGCGTACCGAGCGTCGGCTCGATGGTCCGCGCCCGCTGGACCGTGATCTACCGGGACTCCCCCCGCGAGCTGCACACCGCGTACTCCTTCGAGTCCGTGGTGGACGAGGTCTGCTTCATCTTCGGCCCGATCATCGCCATCGGGCTGTCCACCACCTGGTTCCCGGAGGCCGGCCCGCTCATCGCGGCCGTCTGCCTGCTGGTCGGCGTCTGGCTGCTCACCGCGCAGCGCTCCACCGAGCCCGAGCCGCACCCGCGCGACGAGCACGCCGAGCACACCTCGGCCCTGCGCTCCCCCGGCCTCCAGGTGCTGGCCGCCACCTTCGTGGCGACCGGCGCGATCTTCGGCTCCATCGACGTGTCCACGCTGGCCTTCGCCGAGGAGCAGGGCCACAAGTCCGCCGCCAGCCTCATCCTGGCCATCTGGGCGTTCGGGTCCTGTATCGCCGGAATCGTCTTCGGCCTGATGCATCTCAAGGGCCGGACCGAACGCCGCTGGGTACTGGGCATATGTGCGATGGCCGTGAGTATGATCCCCCTCCTACTGGCCGGGAACCTCCCGTTTCTGGCCGTGGCGCTCTTCGTCTCGGGCCTCGCCATCGCTCCCACGATGATCACCACGATGGCCCTGATCGAGGCGCACGTACCACGCGCGAAGCTGACCGAGGGCATGACCTGGATCAGCACCGGCCTCGCGGTCGGGGTTGCCGTCGGCTCGTCCGTGACCGGTCTGGTCATCGACGCCGCCGGGGCGCGCAGCGGGTACGTCGTCTCCATCTCGGCGGGAGCGGCCGCGGCAGCGGTGGCGTTCGCGGGATACCGCCGGCTGACGAGGCCGGCGCAAGGGGAGGGGCCCTCTAGCGATGGCGGACACACCAACAGCACAGACGGCAGGGAAGAACGGGCCGGCCACGTGGCGTAACTGGGCGGGCACCGTCACCGCCACGCCCACCCGGGTGGTGACCCCGGCCTCGGTCGGGGAGCTTCAGGAGGCGGTCCGCCGGGCCGCCGAAGAGGGACTGCGGGTGAAGGCGGTCGGCACCGGCCACTCCTTCACCGCGGCCGCCGCGACCGACGGCGTGCTCGTACGGCCGCAGGCGCTGGCCGGGATCCGCGAGATCGACCGGGCCGCCGGCACGGTCACGGTGGCGGCGGGCACGGTCCTCAAGGACCTGAACCATGCCCTGGCCAGGGAAGGCCTGTCGCTCACCAACATGGGCGACATCATGGAGCAGACGGTCTCCGGCGCCACCAGCACCGGCACCCACGGGACCGGCCGCGACTCGGCCTCCATCGCCGCCCAGATCCGCGGCCTGGAACTGGTCACGGCCGACGGCCGGCTCATGACGTGCTCCGAGAAGGAGAACCCGGAGGTCTTCGCGGCGGCCCGGGTGGGCATCGGCGCGCTGGGCATCGTCACCGCGATCACCTTCGCCGTGGAGCCGGTCTTCTTCCTGACCGCCCGTGAGGAGCCGATGGGCTTCGACCGGGTGACGGCCGAGTTCGACGAGCACTTCGCGGAGAACGAGCACTTCGAGTTCTACTGGTTCCCGCACACCGGCAACTGCAACACCAAGCGGAACAACCGCAGCCAGGGCCCCGCGGCCCCGCCCGGACCGGTGAGCGCCTGGATCGAGGACGAGCTGCTCTCCAACGGCATCTTCCAGGCCGTCAACTCGCTGGGCCGCGCGGTCCCGGCCACCATTCCCGCCATCGCCCGCGTGGCCAGCCGCGCCCTGTCGGCGCGCACGTACACGGACATCCCGTACAAGGTGTTCACCAGTCCGCGCCGGGTGCGGTTCGTGGAGATGGAGTACGCGCTCCCGCGCGAGCAGGTGGTCGAGGCGCTGCGGGAGCTGCGGGCGATGGTCGACCGCTCCGGCCTGCGGATCAGTTTCCCGGTGGAGGTGCGGACGGCTCCGGCCGACGACATCACGCTGTCCACGGCCTCGGGGCGCGAGACGGCGTACATCGCGGTGCACATGTACAAGGGCACCCCGTACCAGGCCTACTTCACGGCGGCCGAGCGCATCTTCACCGCGCACGGCGGCCGTCCGCACTGGGGCAAGGTGCACACGCGGGACGCGGCGTACTTCGCGGAGGTCTACCCGCGGTTCGGCGAGTTCACCGCGCTCCGCGACCGCCTCGACCCGGACCGGCTGTTCGGCAACGACTACCTGCGGCGCGTGCTGGGGGACTGAGCATCCGCTAGGGAGCGCTCTGCCGCGCCGCCGGGGTCGAGGTGTCCGGCGCCGAGGTGTCCGGGGTGGAGGTGTCCGGACTCGGGCTCGGGCCCGCCGGCGTGGGGGTCGGCGTCGGGGTCTGCTTCGACGGGGAGGGGCCGGGCGTCGGGTCGCCGGAGCCGGAGCGGCTGGGGTCCGGGCTCGGGCTCCGGCCGCCGTCCGAGTGCGAAGGGCTCGGGGAGTTCCCGGCCCCGGGCGTGCTCCCGCCCTTCTCGCCGCCCGGCTTCTCCTCGGGGCCGGTGGGCCGGTGGTCGGGAGCCTTGCGCGTGCCTCCGGAGAGGATGGTGTCGCCGCCGGCGCTGATCGAGGTGCCGGCGACCGCCTCGTAGGTCCCGAGGGCGCCGAGGGAGATGACGAAGGCCGCGCCCGCGGCCACCGCCGTGCGCTTCCAGCCCCGTACCCGGGTGCCGTGCAGCGTGGCCTCTCCGAACTCCTCCTCCTGCGCCGGCGCGGCGGCGCGGAGCGTCATCGTGCCGTCCGGCGCCCGCTCCGCGCCCGCTTCCTCGCGGGCGAGCGGCAGCTGACGGGCCTTCGGCCGGGCGGTCTCACGGAGCTGGTCGCCGGTGCGCCGGAAGAAGTGCTGGATGACCGGTCCGCCGGCGGTGGCGACCACGCTCACCACGCCCGCGCCGAGGATCGTTCCGTAGACGCCCATCTTGGAGGCCAGCAGGGCCGCCGCGACGGTGGCGAGGGAGCTGCCGGCCACCTGAGTCGCGCTCAGGTCGAGCTTCTTCTTCTCCGGTTCCTCCGGATTCACCGTTTCGACACCGTGCGTCGTCTTCTGACCCATCGCCATCCCCTGCGCGTCCTGCCCCTCGCGTGTCCGAATCCTCCGCAGTTACTGACAGCTGAGCGAAACGGAAAGTTCCGTTTCTGCGGATTCTGTGAAGCAAGACACCCCGAAACGGACACGGGTGCAGATCGGGCCGGACAGAGGGCAGGCCAACTCCCGCCGTCCGGGAGAAGTTCGGCGGCGCGGCGGTCCACCCAGGTGGCCCGAATGGAGTACTGTGGCGAGCCCTGGGGCCGTCCTTCCTTACGGATGTCCGGACTCGGGAGAGGGGGCCGACTGATGGAAAACGGCACTCAAAGACCGGTGATGCCGCGGTATTGCACGGGTTCCTGCTGCGCACAGTAATCATTCGGTCACTGTGCGTGCCCAACAGGTAACCGTGCCATAACGGCGATCAAGGGCGCATGCCCGACACGCCGGTTTAACTCGGCAAGGTTGTGGCAGGCTGCACCCGGGCAGGCCACACTCGACTAGCGGAAGCAGCGACGCACGTGACGTCGGCAGGCACCACCCGGGAGGTCCCCATGCCCGAACTGCGTGTCGTGGCCGTCTCAAATGACGGCACACGACTGGTGCTCAAGGCTGGGGACAGCACGGAGTACACGCTTCCGATCGACGAGCGGCTGCGTGCGGCCGTGCGCAACGACCGCGCACGCCTGAACCAGATCGAGATCGAGGTCGAGAGCCACCTCCGCCCCCGCGACATCCAGGCCCGGATACGAGCCGGTGCCTCCGCGGAGGAGGTCGCTCAACTCGCCGGCATCCCCGTCGACCGCGTACGCCGCTTCGAGGGCCCGGTGCTCGCCGAGCGCGCGTTCATGGCCGAGCGGGCCCGCAAGACCCCCGTGCGCCGTCCCGGAGAGAACACCGGACCCCAGCTCGGCGAGGCCGTGCAGGAGCGTCTGACCCTGCGCGGGGCCGAGAAGGAATCCGTCCAGTGGGACTCGTGGCGCCGCGACGACGGCACCTGGGAGGTCCTCCTCGTCTACCGGGTCGCGAGCGAGCCGCACTCGGCGAGCTGGACCTACGACCCGCCGCGCCGGCTGGTCGTGGCCGTGGACGACGAGGCCCGCTCTCTGATCGGCGAGTCGGAGGACCTGCCGGCGACGCCGGAGCCGAGCTTCCCCTTCGTGCCGAGGATCGCGCGGCTGCCCCGCGACAGGCCGCTGGACCGCGCCCTAGACCGGCAGCTGGACCGTCAGTCGGAGCGGCCCACCGCGCACACGGCGCCCGTGCCCGACCCTGAGGAGGAGCGGGACACCCTGACGAGCCTGCTGGAGGCCGTTCCGAGCTTCCGTGGCGACATGGTGGTCCCGGACCGCACCGAGACCCCGGCGACGGAACCGGAGGCGGAGGAGCCGCCGGCCCCGGCCGCCTCGGCGGGCGCGGGGTCCGCGTATGCCGATGTCCTGATGCCCCGCACAGTGGCGGGCCACCGCGACCGCCTGACGGGCACCACCGACCGCCAGGCCGAGGCCGACGGGGTCCGCCCCGGGCGCCGGGCAGCGGTGCCCAGCTGGGACGAGATCGTCTTCGGCACCCGCCGCAAGAAGCAGGAGTAGCGCCGCCGCCGGGGCGACCCGGCGGCGGTGTCCGCACGACGGCAGTGCCCTATTGGGGGTCAGGCCCGGTGGCGACCGGGCGGGCCGGGTCGGAGGACCACTCCGACCAGCTGCCCGCGTAGAGGTCGGACTCGATCCCGGCCACCGCCAGGGCGAGGACCTCGTGGGCTCCGGAAACCCCCGAGCCGCAGTACACGCCCACCGGGGTCCCCTCGGCCGCGCCGAGCGCCTCGAACCGGGCCCGCAGCGCGTCGGCCGGCAGGAAACGGCCGTCCGGCCCCACGCTCTCCACGGTCGGCGCCGACACCGCGCCCGGGATGTGGCCGCCGACCGGGTCGATCGGCTCGACCTCGCCGCGGTACCGCTCCCCCGCCCGGGCGTCCAGGAGCACCCCCGCACGCGCCCGTACGGCCGCCGCGTCCGCGTCCAGCAGCCCGGCCGCGCCCGGACTTGGCTTGAAATCGCCCTCGACGGGAGTCACCCGGTCGGCCGTCACCGCGCCTCCGGCCTCCGTCCACGCGGCCAGGCCCCCGTCCAGCACTCGCACGTTCGGGTGACCCGTCCAGCGGAGCAGCCACCACGCCCGGGCGGCCGCCCAGCCCTGGCCGCCGTCGTACACGACCACGGGCACGTCGGTGCGGACCCCGGCCCTCCGCATCACCGCCCCGAAGGCCTCCGTGTCGGGGAGCGGGTGCCGTCCGCCCGACCCCGGCGGACCTGCCAGTTCGCGGTCGAGGTCGACGTACACGGCGCCGGGCAGGTGTCCGGCCTCGTAGGCGGGCCGCTGGTCGGGGCCACCGAGCTGCCAGCGGACGTCCAGCAGCACCGGCGGCCGCGGACCGGCCAGTTCGCGCTTCAGTTCGGCGGCGGGGAGGATCGCAGATTTCGCTGTCATGCGGGCCATCTTCCTCCCCGCCCGGCACCCGCGTAACAGGCCCGTCATCAGGGGGGCGCACCGATCCGGACATCTCCGTCCCGGTACCCCGCAATGCGGCCCGGTCGGGGCGCGCCGGGTCCTCCGGAGTGGAAGCATCAGCACCGGTAAGCGGCACGACGGAGGAGACGGCTGACATGACCGAGGCAGCGGAAGCAACCCGGCGCACGCCCGGCACCCCGTGCTGGGTGAGTCTCATGGTGCACAGCCTCGGGACCACCGAGGACTTCTACGCCGATCTCTTCGGCTGGGAGTACGAACCGGGTCCCGAGCAGCTCGGCCCGTACGTGCGCGCCGTGCTGGACGGCGAGGAGGTGGCCGGGATCGGCGAGATGCCGCCGGACCGGCATCTTCCGGTGGCCTGGACCACGTACCTCGCCACGGACGACGCCGACGCGACCGCCGAGGCGGTCCGCTCGTGCGGCGGCACGGTGGCGGTGGGTCCGCTGGACGCCGGCATCGCGGGGCGGGTCGCGATCTGCTCCGACCCGCTCGGGGCGATCTTCGGACTGTGGCAGGCCCAGACGCGCATGGGCACCCGGCTGCACGGGGCGCCGGGCACCCCGGTCTGGAACGAGCTGGTCACCCAGGACACCTCGACGGTCGGCAAGTTCTACGAGCACGTCTTCGGCCACGAGGCGCAGACGCACGAGGCGGCCTCCGACGACTTCGACTACCTGACCCTGCGTCTGGACGGCCGCCCGGTGGCCGCCGTGCACGGCGTGGGGCGGGCGCTGCCGCACGACCGGGGGCCGCACTGGATGGCGTACTTCGAGGTGGCGGACACCGACGCGGCCGCGCGGCGGGTCACCGAGCTCGGCGGGCGCGTCGTCGAACCGCCCCGGGAGGGCCTGACCGGCAGGCTGGCCATCGTCGCGGACCCGGAGGGCGCGGTGTTCGCCCTCGTACGGTCACGGCGGTAGGGGGTGTCCGCAGCCGGGTTCAGGACTGGCTGTTGAGGAAGCCGATGAAGGTGGCGCCCCACCAGCCGGACTGGCTGACGGCGGCGGCGATGCCCGACTGGATCAGCAGCGCGCGCGGGACCCGCGTGTCCTGGTAGCGGTCGAGGCGCTGGCCGAGCCAGTGCGCGTACAGGCCGTTGACGGTGACGGCCAGGACGAGGCCGAGCTTGACCAGCGTCAAGGGGGAGTTCAGGTCCGGGCGCAGGAACAGGCCGGTGACGGTCAGGCCGGCCAGTCCGAACCAGATGGGTATCTGGAGGGCGCAGGCGGTGGCGGTGATGTCGGACAGGCGGCGCCGGCCGAGCAGCCACAGGACGGCGAACCAGTCGACGGCGAGCACGGCGCCCAGCCCGACGACGAGCGCCGCCACGTGGAAGAAGCGGGCCGCCGTCTGCAGGGTGGTGTCGGCGTGCACGTGGCCGGACACCCAGCAGGCACCCGCGAGGACGGCCGAGCTGAGGAGGCCGAGGGCGGCGAGCATCCACACGGGTGTGGGCCGCTCCGGCCCGTCGACGGCCACGGGAACGGGCACGGCGGCCAGCGGCCGGTCGGAGACGAGGGCCACCGGTCAGCTCTCGATCTTCAGGAGCGAGCGCAGGGCGGGTCTTGGCATGGCTGAAAACCTTCGATGGAAGCTTAGGTAAGGCGTACCTAAGCTTCCATCGAGCCCTGCGTCAAGTCGTCTCGCCATACGAACAACGCCACAAAACGGGCGGCGAGGCCGATCTCTTCCTGCACGAAAGGGAGTTGAATCACCATCACACACGCCGCACCCTCATGTGCGGTTCGCCACAAGGGCCAGCATCCGGACACCGGAGCCCGCCCCGCCCGGTCACACCTTCGTCAGGCCGGCCGCGCCGAAGGAGACGTCGAAGCGGTCGCACCAGATCGTGACGCTGCTGTAGTCGGCGGGATCCACCCCGGCCGGGATCTCGTAGTTCTGGTCGCCCTTGTTGCCCTTGAGCTTGCCCAGGCTGACGTACTTGCCGTCGTCGAAGACGCGCCAGCCGGCCACGCCCTCCTTGACGGGGGCATCGGTGAGCCAGACCCGCAGGTCCGGGCCGTTGCTGGTGTCCAGGTTCTCCAGCCGCAGGGTGTGGGAGCCGTCGGGCAGGCGGACGAGCTTCGCGGTGCCCGTCGTGGTGTGCTCGTGGCTGATCAGACCGCCCTGCGCGACGGTCCGCGGCCCGGCCGCGGCGGCCGGCGCTCCCGAGGACGCGGCGGACGGGCCGGACGGGGCCGCGGGGGCCGACGGCAGCGCCTCGTGGACCGTGTCGTCCTGCCAGATCTTCCACGGCTGGAACCAGTACAGCCCGGCGCCCAGCACCACCAGCGCCGCGATCACCACGCCGATCACGATCCCGCCGCGCCGCCGCGTCCCACCTGCCATCACCGATGCCTCTTTCCTCGCCGATCCGTCACACGAATTCAACGCGGCGCACCGGGCGGAGGCCAGCCCCGCGGGGATGACGGAACTCTTACGTCGCCCCGTCAGGCGTGGTTGACCGGGAGGACGTCCGGGGAGAGGGCGCCCGCGTGGGCGGCGGCCGAGGTCATCCGCTTGCGGTGGTGGCGGCGGCACAGGACCTCGTAGCCGATCTCCTCCGCCGGGCGGTTCACGTCGCCGACCACGACCTGGGCGCCCTCGACCACCATCTCCCCGCCCACCGTACGGGCGTTGTGCGTGGCGCGGGCGCCGCACCAGCACAGGGCCTCGACCTGGAGCTGTTCGAGGCGGTCGGCCAGCTCGATCAGCCGCTGCGAGCCCGGGAACAGCTTCGTGCGGAAGTCCGTGGTGATCCCGAAGGCGAACACGTCCATGTCCAGGTCGTCCACGATGCGGGCCAACTGGTCGATCTGGGCAGGGGCCAGGAACTGCGCCTCGTCCACGATCACGTAGTCCGCCTTGCCGCCCTTCGACAGCTGCGCGACCAGGTACGCGTACAGGTCCATGTCCTCCGGCGCCTCGACCGCCTCCGTCACCAGGCCCAGGCGCGAGGACAGCTTGCCCTCGCCCGCCCGGTCGTCACGGGTGAAGATGACGCCTTGGAGTCCCCGCGCGTCGCGGTTGTGGGCGATCTGGAGCGCCAGAGTGCTCTTTCCGCAGTCCATCGTTCCGGAGAAGAACACCAGCTCGGGCATGGGAAGTACAGGACCTTTCGGGTCGTGGGCAGAGGGTGGGAGGCAGTCGGACGGGAAGGCGCCCGACCAGGATCACGTGCGGATTTCGAGCAGCGGTACGAGCTGCTCCGCCGCGGTCATGGAGCCGTGCATGCCGACGAGCGCGGACTCGTTGGGCTCATTGCGCGAGGCGGTGATCGCGACGTCCGCCTGGGCGGCCGCGACCACGTCGCCGATGCGCCCGAGCACCCGCTCGTCGCACTCCCCCGGCACGCCGAACCAGCCGAGCTCCAGGGCCTCTTCGCGGCTCGCGACCCAGAACCGGTCGCCGAGCACCTCGCGCCACACGGTCAGTACGTCGGCCTGCGCGCCCGGCACCGCGTACACGTGCCGGGCCCGGCCCTCGCCGCCTAGCAGGGCCACGCCGGCGCCCAGCTCCCAGTCCTCGTCGAAGTCGATCCGGGAGTCCTCGTCGAAGGGGACGTCGACCATGCCGTGGTCCGCGGTCACGTACAGCGCGGTACGCGGCGGCAGCTGCTCGGCGAGCCGCTGGACGAGCCGGTCGACCAGCATCAGCTGGCCGCGCCAGGCGTCGGAGTCCACGCCGTGGCGGTGGCCGGCCCCGTCGAGCTCGCTGAAGTACGTGTACACGAGCGAGCGGTCGCCGGCGGCGAGCTGGATCGCCGCGAGGTCCATCCGCTCCTCGCCGGTCATCCGGCCGTGGAAGGTGCCGCCGCTCAGCGCGACCTTGGTGAGCGGGGTGGTCTGGAAGGCCGGCGAGGACACCTGCGCCGTCGCCACGCCCGCCTTGTCGGCCTGCTGGAAGACCGTCGGGTACGGCTGCCAGGGCTTGGGCTGGGTCCACGGGTGCCAGCGGAGCTGGTTCATCAGCTCGCCGGTGGCCGGGTTGCGCACGGCGTAGCCGGGCAGGCCGTGCCGGGCGGGCGGCAGGCCGGTGCCGACGGAGGCCAGCGAGGTCGCGGTGGTCGCCGGGAAGCCCGCGGTGATCGGGCGGCCGGTGCCGCCGCGCGAGCTGCCGAGGAGGGAGGTGAGGTACGGGGCCTCGTCCGGGTGGGCCAGGATCTGCTCCCAGCCCATGCCGTCGACCAGGAACACGCAGTTCCGGTCGGCCGGGGTGAGCTCCGCGATGGAGGCGGTGAAACCGGGCACGCCCTGGCCGGCCACGAGCGTGGGCAGCAGGTCGGCGAGCGAGCCGACGCCGTACTCGGGGACGGGGGCGCCTGCGAGGTCCAGCAGCTCCGGCTCGTCCCAGCTCTGCGGCGCGGAGTACGCCATCAGCGGGCGGGGGTGGACGTGGCCGCGGTGGCCTCGGAGAGCGCCTGCGCGAAGACGAGGGTCTGGCGCACCGCCTCCGGGCCGTCGCCGGCCTCGCTGACGCGCAGGCTGAGGTCGTCGGCGGTGGAGTTGCCGGTGTAGCCGTGGTCGGAGTCGCAGTTCGGGTCGCCGCAGGCGGCGGGCTCCAGGTCGATCCGCGAGACCGCGCCCCAGCCGATGGTCAGGACGACCTCGCGGGGCAGGGTGCCGGGGGTGTAGGACTCCGGGTTGGCGACGACGCGGCTGAGCACCACGGAGGAGATGCTGGACAGCTTGACCGACTCGGTGGAGGTGGTCGCGTACGGGGACGGGGATCCGGCGTCGGCGGCCTGCTCGTCGGTGTGGCTGACGATGAAGCGGTTGCCCGTCAGGACCAGCACCGTGACGTGGCGGCGCACCTCGTTGGAGTCGAAGGTCGTCTCCTGGTGGACCAGGTACGACGAAATCGGCTCGCCGCCCACCGCGGCCTCCACGGCCTCGGCCACGAGGGCCGGGTAGTAGCCGCTGCGCTCGATCGCCGTGCGCAGCCCCTGGGTCGTCGTACCGGATTTCGCCATGAGGTCCATCCTAAGGCCCGTACGGGGCGCCCCGGCCTCCCTGCGACCGCACTCTGTGACTGGCCTCAATAACTGGGAAGGGTCCGCGGGCCGAGGTCGCCCCGGGCGGGCGGGTGGGCGACGCGGACGGTGGCGCTGAGCACGGAGAGTCCCTCGGCGGCGACCACGACGGGCTCCAGGGAGACCCCGATCACCTCGGGGTGGTCGTCCACGAGCCGGGACACCCGCAGGAGCAGCTCCTCCAGGGCGGCGGTGTCGACGGGGTCGCTGCCCCGCCAGCCGAAGAGGAGGGGCGCGGTCCGGATGGACCGGATCAGTCCCGCGGCGTCGCGGTCGGTGGCCGGGACGAGCCGGTGCGCGGTGTCGCCGAGCAGTTCGGAGGCGACGCCGGCGAGCCCGAAGGAGAGGACGGCGCCCGCGGCCGGGTCGATGACGGAGCGCACGACGGTGTCGACCCCGCGCGGCACCATCGTCTGGACCACCGGCTGGAGCTCCGAGGGCTTCCCGAGCAGCCCGGTGAGGTCCTCGTACGAGCGCCTCAGCTCGGCCTCGTCCCTGAGGTCGAGCCGTACGCCGCCCAGGTCGGCGCGGTGGCGCAGGTGCGGGGCGGTGGTCTTGAGGGCGACCGGGTAGCCCAGGATCCCGGCGGCGCGGACCGCCGCGTCGGGGCTGGGCGCGGGCAGGGCGGGCAGGACGCGGATCCCGTACCGCCCGAGCAGCTCGCGGGCGTCCCACTCCGCCAGGGTCAGCACGGCCCCGCCGTCGACGTCGGCCAGCAGCCCGGCCAGCTGGGCGGCGGCCCCGGCCTCGTCTATGTCCTCGTACTCGGGGACGCGCCCGACCTCGGCGAGGGCCCGCCGCCACTGCCCGTAGCGGACGGCTTCGGCGAGGGCCCGTACGGCCCGCTCGGCGGCGGGATAGCTGGGGATCCGGTCGGTGGTAGGGCCGTCCGGCGTGCTCGGGCCGTCCGGCGCGTGGGGACCGGGGGCCCAGGGGCCCCGCTCGGCGGACAGCGCGTCGACCAGCTCGCCGAGTTCCACGTGCACGACGGCGACCGGCTTGCCCGGCACCTCGGCCACGGCCTCGCGCAGCGCATCGGCCAGCTCGTCCGCCAGCGCCAGCTCGTTCACCCAGGGGATCGCCGTGACGACGACCGCGTCGCAGTCGTCGGAGGCCAGCGCCGAGACCAGCGCCGTACGGAAGTCCTCCGGCGAGGCCGCCGTCGTCAGGTCCAGCGGCGGCAGCGGCCGCAGGCCCTGGGTCAGGCAGGCGTCGTAGGTGAGGACCCCGAGGGACTCGGAGTTGCCGAGGACCGCGATCCGGGGCCCGGCGGGCAGCGGCTGCGCGGCCAGCAGCAGGCCGACGTCCACCAGCTCCGTGACGGTGTCGACCCGGATGACGCCGGCCTGCCGCAGCAGGTCGGAGACGGTGGCCTCGGGCAGCCTGGTGTCGGGGACGACGTGCCCGGCCGGGGTGTGGCGGCCGCCCCTGGCGACGACCACCGGCTTCACGGCAGCGGTCCGGCGGGCGAGGCGGGTGAACTTCCGCGGGTTGCCCAGGGTTTCGAGATACATCAGGGCGACGTCCGTCGGCTCGTCGTCGTACCAGTACTGGAGGATGTCGTTGCCGGAGACGTCGGCCCGGTTCCCGGCGG
The DNA here is from genome assembly GCF_055571215.1 of Streptomyces sp. NPDC030995. NCBI lineage: Bacteria > Bacillati > Actinomycetota > Actinomycetes > Kitasatosporales > Streptomycetaceae > Streptomyces > Streptomyces sp. NPDC030995. Next base: position 182,738 of record NZ_JBVIFS010000008.1, on the reverse strand, counting down.
AGACGAAGGAGGACAGGCCCTCGCCGCGCCGGAGCAGCGCGGAGAGCAGGGCGATCCCGATCGCCCCGGACTGCGTGAACAGGCCGATCCGGCCGCGCATCGGCATCGGCGCGGGTGTCAGCGAGGCGTTGAGCTCCACCTCCGGCGCGGTGTTGATCACCCCGTAGGCGTTCGGCCCGATCAGCCGCATCCCGTACGAGCGCACCTGGCGCACCAGTTCGCGCTGGCGGGCGGTGCCGGCCGGGCCGCTCTCCCCGTATCCGGCGGACAGGACGACGAGTCCCTGCACGCCGTGCTCACCGCAGGCGGCGACCACGTCGGGGACCCGGTCGGCCGGAACCGCGATCACCGCGAGGTCGACGGGGGCGCCGATGGCCTCGATCGAGCGGTAGGCCCGTACGCCGTCGAGCAGGTCGCGCGTGACCGCCTCGTTGACGGCGTAGAGGTGGCCGTGGAAGCCGCTGTCCCGCAGGTTGCGCAGCGCGGCCGCGCCGACGCCCGCACCGGAGCGGCTGACTCCGACGACGGCCACCGAGCCGGGGGCCAGCAGCCGTTGTACCGAACGGGCCTCGGCGCGCTGTTCGCGGGCGCGCTGCACGGCGAGGGATTCGGCGGTGGGTTCGAGGTCGAGGGTGAGGTGGACGGAGCCGTCCTCGAAGCTGCGCTTCTGCTCGTAGCCGACGTCCGTGAACACCTTGATCATCTTGGTGTTGGCGGGCAGCACCTCGGCGGCGAAGCGGCGGATGCCGCGCTCCCGGGCCACCGCGCCGATGTGTTCGAGGAGTGCGGAGGCGACCCCGCGGCCCTGGTGGGCGTCCTGGACGAGGAAGGCGACCTCGGCCTCGTCGGCGGGCTCGGAGGCGGGCCGGCCGTCGGGGCCGATGCGGTCGTAGCGGACGGTACCGATGAACTCCCCGCCGATGGTGGCGGCGAGGCCGACCCGGTCCACGTAGTCGTGGTGCGTGAAGCGGCGCACGTCGCGGTCGGAGAGGCGGGGGTAGGGGGCGAAGAAGCGGTAGTACTTCGACTCGTCCGAGACCTGCTCGTAGAAGCTGACCAGCCGGCCCGCGTCCTCGGTGGTGATGGGCCTGATCCGGGCGGTGCCGCCGTCACGGAGGACGACATCGGCTTCCCAGTGGGCCGGGTACGAGGGGTCCGACTCGATGGTCATGGGCCTACTTTACGGCCGGGACGGGCCGGACGGTGCGCGCGCGGCGCATTAGGCAATACGGGACAAATCAGTGCAAGCTGGGGAAGGTCGAACGGCGGAGGAGCCAGGCCGAAGGTCGGTCGGAGCATTCAGGGCGTCGTGAGAGACTGGTCTAGACAACCGTAAGAACCTGAAGGGCATCACCATGGCAGAGCGCCGCGTCAACGTCGGCTGGGCCGAGGGCCTGCACGCTCGTCCCGCCTCGATCTTCGTCCGTGCGACGACCGCTTCCGGCGTCCCGGTGACCATCTCGAAGTCGGGCGGCGACCCCGTCAACGCCGCCTCCATGCTGGCGGTTCTGGGCCTGGGCGCCCAGGGCGGCGAGGAGATCGTCCTCGCCTCCGAGGCCGAGGGTGCGGACGTCGCGCTCGACCGCCTCGCGAAGCTGGTCGCCGAGGGTCTCGAAGAGCTCCCCGAGACCGTCTGACCCTTCGGGTTCGACCCGAGCAGTACACGCGGCGAAGCCGCGGCCCCCGGACACTCCGGAGGCCGCGGCTTCGCCGTTTCCACGCCTGGGTCCCACCGGGGCCGCCCGGGCCGCTGCCGGCTCGGCGCCCGCGAGAAATCGAGCCCGGAGGAAATCCCGCTCGCCCGAGAAACGGCCCTGCGGAAATCCGAGGGCACCTGCAATCAGCTCCGCAGGAATTCGGCACGGCGAATTCACCCCGTCCGCCACCGCGCAGCGAATTCGCGCGATGCCGTCCTTTGTATACGGCCCCTGTTAATGCCGCCCGCTCGACATGTTTACGGCAGGTTGCGAAGTGCTCACCGCCGGGCGGACCCGCCGCCGGTGCGCCCCAGCCGCCCGGTCGGCATGCACCCCGGTCAGCGCCCGGGCCCGCTCCGCGTCCCCGCGGGCCACCGCGTCCACGATCGCGCCGTGCTCCGCCCAGGACTCCACGGGCCGGACCGGCGCCTCCACCACGTACATCCACGCGACCTTGTGCCGCATCTGCGTGAGCAGGGCGATCAGCCCGGGGCTGCCGGAGGCCTGGGCGAGCGTCTCGTGGAACCAGCCGCCCAGCGACCTCAGATCCTCCCCCTGGCCCCGCCTGGCCCGCTCCTGCCCCAGCCTGACCAGCCCGCGCAGCACCTTCAGGTGCGCCTCGGTGCGCCGCCGGGCCGCCCTGGCCGCCGCCAGCGGCTCCAGGAGCATCCGCAGCTCCAGGAGGTCGGCGGCCTCCTGCTCGGTCGGCTCGGCCACGCAGGCTCCCGCGTGGCGCCGCGTGGTCACGAACCCCTCGGACTCCAGGGTCCGCAGCGCCTCGCGGACCGGGACGCGCGAGACTCCGTACCGGCGGGCCAGCACCTCCTCGGTCAGCCGACTGCCCGGTTCGAAGACCCCTGAGACGATGTCGTCGCGGATTGCTGTGCATACTGCGTGCGCAGGAATACGCAAGACCGAACCTCCGCCTATTTCCGACTGCCAGCCTCAATGCGCGCACTCGCGCGTGCTGCGACTCTATTGCAACACACGATAATTTCCGAGAGCAGCCGGGAAATACGAAACATTTGCACGGGGCTCAACACGAAGACCCCGGCTCGGGGAGCCGGGGTCTTCGGTGAAAGGGTGCGGGACGGGTCAGAGATCGACGCCGTGCGAGCGCAGGTACGCGACCGGGTCGATGTCCGAGCCGTACTGCGAGCCGGTGCGGGCCTCGAAGTGCAGGTGCGGGCCGCTGGAGTTGCCGGTGGAGCCCGACAGGCCGATCTCCTGGCCGGCGGTGACCTGCTGGCCGACGGAGACGCTCAGCGAGTGCAGGTGCCCGTACTGCGTGTACGTACCGTCGTTGTGCTTGATGACGACGTTGTTGCCGTACGCGCCACCCCAGCCGGCCTCGACCACGACACCGACGCCCACCGCGTGGACCGAGGTGCCGGAGGAGGCGTGCAAGTCGATGCCGGTGTGGCTGCCGGAGGACCACATGCCGCCGCCCGCGTGGTACTGCGTGCTGACGTACGAGCCGTCGATCGGGGCGACGAAGGTGTTGAGGCGCTTGCGCTCCTCCTCGCGGGCCGCACGCTCGGCGGCTTCGCGCTCGGCCTTCGCCTTGGCCTCGGCGAGGCGCTTGGCCTCGGCGGCCCGCTGCTTCGCCTCGGCCTCGGCCTGCGCCTGGGCGGCGGCGTGGTCGGCGGCGCGCTGCTGGGACTCGGCCTGGTCGGTGATGTCACCCGCGAGGTCCTCGGCGACGACGACGGCACCCAGCCCGTTCTCCGGGGCGGAGCTGCTGTGGTTGTCCGCGGCGAAGGCCGGGGCGGCGAGGGAGCCGACGACACCCGTGGTGGCGATCGCGGCGATACCGGCGTAACCGGCGGTCTTGCGGCTCAGACGGCTGGATCCACGGTGCTTGCCGGAACCAGCGGGACGACTGCCAAACGCCATGAAGGGTTTGATCCTTTCCTTCCTTCTCGCCTACCGGGTTAGCTGACGGGTTCGGAGCAGGAAGGTCTCCTACGGGCCTCCTCTGGCGAGGCGGCCCGATTCACCCCAGGGACACATGTGGGTCCCCGGCTCCCCAGGCTCGCGCCTGACGGGGACTCGGCGATCGCTGTCCGGTGCCGCGGGTGCGGCGGGCACAACTGACGGACAGCACGGCCGACGCTAGGCGGATCATCAGTCAATCGCCAAACAGACGCGGCTTTTTGTTGCGTACGCCACACCACATAAAAGCAACCTCACCACCAAACGGACAAAAGGGGCCCCGGCGGACAAGCCCGCCAGAGCCCCTTTCAGGATGCGTCAGTTGACCGTCACGCGGCCGACGTCCCGTCGTCGGTCGGTCGTCGGTCGGTCGGTCGTCGGCCGCCGTCAGTCGGTGACGACGCTGACCTCGCCGATCCCGAGGGCCCGCACCGGCGCCTCGATCTGCGCCGCGTCGCCCACCAGGATGGTGACCAGCCGGTCCGCCGGGAAGGCCTTCACGACCGCCGAAGTCGCCTCCACCGTGCCGGTTTCGGCGAGCTGCGCGTACAACTGCGCCTGGTAGTCGTCCGGCAGCTCCTGCTCGACCTGGTCGGCGAGGGTGCCGGCCACGGAGGCGGCCGTCTCGAACTTCAGCGGGGCCACGCCCACCAAGTTCTGTACGGCCACGTCGCGTTCGGCGTCGGTCAGACCCTCCTCCGCGAGGGTGCGCAGCACCGTCCAGAGGTCCTCCAGCGCCGGTCCGGTGTTCGGGGTGTCCACCGAGCCGCTGATGGCGAGCATCGAGGCGCCCTTGCCGTCGGCCGTGGAGCGCAGTACCTGGCCGAAGGCGCGCACGCCGTAGGTGTACCCCTTCTCCTCGCGCAGCACCGCGTCCAGGCGGGAGGTGAGCGTGCCGCCGAGGCAGTACGTACCGAGCACCTGGGCCGCCCAGACGCGGTCGTGGCGGTCCGGCCCGATGCGGCCGATCAGCAGCTGCGTCTGGACCGAGCCGGGCCGGTCCACGATGACCACCCGGCCGGTGTCGTCGGCGGTCACGGACGGCACCGGGAGGGGTTCGGCGGTGCCGCCCGTCCAGCTGCCGAGGGTGTCCGCCAGGACGGCGTCGAGGTCGATGCCGGTCAGGTCGCCGACGACCACGGCCGTGGCGGTGGCGGGGCGTACGTGGGCCTCGTAGAAGGCGCGTACGGCCGCGGAGTCGATGCGGGCGACCGTCTCCTCGGTGCCCTGCCGCGGGCGGGAGATCCGCAGGGACGCCGGGAAGAGCTCCTTGGAGAGCTGCTTGGCGGCGCGCCGCGACGGGTTGGCCAGCTCGTGCGGGATCTCGTCGAGCCGGTTGCGCACCAGCCGGTCGACCTCGGCGTCGGCGAAGGCGGGGGCGGCGAGCGCCTCGGCGAGCAGGCCCAGCGCCTTGGGCAGCCGGGAGGCCGGGACCTCCAGGGAGACCCGGATGCCCGGGTGGTCGGCGTGCGCGTCGAGGGTGGCGCCGCAGCGCTCCAGCTCGGCCGCGAACTCCTCGGCGGAGTGCTTGTCGGTGCCCTCGGAGAACGCGCGCGCCATGATGGTCGACACGCCGTCCAGGCCCTCGGGTTCGGCGTCGAGCGGGGCGGCGAGGTTGATCTCGACCGCGATCACCTGCTGGCCCGGCCGGTGGCAGCGCAGCAGGGTCAGCCCGTTGGACAGCTGCCCGCGGTCCGGGGCCGGGAAGGCCCACGGCTGCGGCTCGCCGGCCTGCGGGCGCGGGTGGAAGGTCATCGTGACGGCTGCGGTCTCGCTCACTGCTCCGCCCCCTCGTTCTCGTCGTGCTCGCCGGACTCGTCGGACTCGTCGTGCTCGTCGGCCGCGAGCGGCTCGTAGACGAGCACGGCGCGGTTGTCGGGGCGCAGCCGGGCCGCGGCCACGGCCTGCACCTCTTCGGCGGTGACGTCCAGGACGCGCTCCACGGCGGTCAGCGCCAGCTGCGGGTCACCGAACAGCACCGCGAAGCGGCACAGTTGGTCGGCGCGGCCGGCCACCGTGCTCAGCCGGTCCAGCCACTCCCGCTCCAGCTGCGCCTGGGCGCGCTCCATCTCCTCGGCCGTCGGGCCCTCGGCGGCGAAGCGCGCGAGCTCCTCGTCGACGGCCGCCTCGATGGCGGGGATCTCGACCCCGCTGGAGGTCTTGACGTCGAGCCAGCCCAGCGAGGGCGCACCGGCCAGGCGCATCATGCCGAAACCGGCCGCGACGGCCGTCTGGTCGCGGCGTACGAGGCGGTTGTGCAGCAGCGAGGACTCACCGCCGCCCAGGATCGTCAGCGCCACATCGGCGGCGTCGCACTCGCGGGTGCCGTCGTGCGGGAGCCGGTAGGCGGCCATCAGCGCGCGCGCCGGGACCTTCTCGACGATCTCCTCGCGCAGCTGCTCCCCGATGGTCTCGGGCAGGGTGCCGTCGCGCGGGGGCTGCTTGCCGTCGTGCGCGGGGATGGTGCCGAAGTACTTCTCGACCCACGCGAGCGTCTGCTCCGGGTCGATGTCGCCGACGACCGACAGCACCGCGTTGTTGGGTGCGTAGTACGTGCGGAAGAACTCGCGCGCGTCCTCCAGGGACGCCGCGTCCAGATCGTCCATGGACCCGATCGGGGTGTGGTGGTACGGGTGGCCCTCGGGGTACGCCAGGGCGGTCAGCTTCTCGAAGGCCGTGCCGTACGGAACGTTGTCGTACCGCTGGCGGCGCTCGTTCTTGACCACGCTGCGCTGGTTCTCCATGGACTCGTCGTCCAGGGCCACCAGCAGGGAGCCCATGCGGTCCGCTTCCAGCCAGAGGGCGAGCTCCAGCTGGTGGGTCGGCATCGTCTCGAAGTAGTTGGTGCGCTCGAAGCTGGTGGTGCCGTTGAGGGAACCGCCGGCTCCCTGGACCAGCTCGAAGTGCCCGGTTCCGGGTACGTTCGCCGACCCCTGGAACATCAGGTGCTCGAAGAGGTGAGCCAGGCCGGTACGGCCCTTGACTTCATGGCGCGAACCGACGTCGTACCAGAGGCAGACCGCGGCGACCGGGGTCAGGTGGTCCTCGGAAAGCACCACGCGCAGGCCGTTGGCCAGCCGGTGCTCGGTCGCTGTCAGGCCGCCGGAGCCGGCCTGGGCGGTGGCCGTGTGACCCATGGGCATGTGGTCCCTTCGATCGCGATGCAGAGATTTCTGTCAGACCTGCCACTGTATGCAAGCGCGTCGGCCGCCGGATAAGTTCCCGGGTCACTCCCCACGACTCCGTCTGGGGGGACCCCCGGGGTCGGAGTCGGCGTTGTCGGTGCCTCGGGCCACAATGGTCCGCGTCGCACCCCCAGCCGGACCCGTTCACGACCCGCAACACCAGACCAGACCCAGCCAGACCCAGCCAGACACCCAGCCAGACACCCAGCACACCCCATTCTTGGTTAAGGAGCCGCGCAGCGATGGCCCGCCGCAGCACGAAGACCCCGCCGCCGGAGGATTTCGAGGAGAAGATCCTCGACATCGACGTCGTCGACGAAATGCAGGGCTCCTTCCTCGAGTACGCGTACTCGGTGATCTACTCCCGCGCCCTGCCCGACGCCCGGGACGGCATGAAGCCGGTACACCGCCGGATCGTGTACCAGATGAACGAGATGGGTCTGCGCCCCGACCGCGGCTACGTGAAGTGCGCCCGCGTCGTGGGCGAGGTCATGGGCAAGCTCCACCCGCACGGTGACGCGTCGATCTACGACGCCCTCGTGCGCATGGCCCAGCCCTTCTCGATGCGACTGCCGCTGGTCGACGGCCACGGCAACTTCGGCTCGCTCGGCAACGACGACCCGCCGGCCGCGATGCGTTACACCGAGTGCAAGATGGCCGACGCCACGTCACTGATGACGGAGTCGATCGACGAGGACACCGTCGACTTCACCGCCAACTACGACGGCCAGGAGCGGGAGCCGGTCGCGCTGCCCGCCGCCTACCCGAACCTGCTGGTCAACGGCGCGTCCGGGATCGCGGTCGGCATGGCCACCAACATGCCCCCGCACAACCTCGGCGAGGTCATCGCGGCCGCCCGCCACCTGATCCGCCACCCGCACGCGGACCTGGAGGCGCTGATGCGCTTCGTACCGGGTCCCGACCTGCCCACGGGCGGCCGGATCGTCGGACTCTCGGGCATCAAGGACGCCTACGAGAACGGCCGCGGCACCTTCAAGATCCGCGCGACGGTGGCCGTGGAGAACGTGACGGCCCGCCGCAAGGGCCTGGTCGTCACCGAACTGCCCTTCACGGTCGGCCCCGAGAAGGTCATCGCGAAGATCAAGGACCTGGTCGGCTCGAAGAAGCTCCAGGGCATCGCCGACGTCAAGGACCTCACCGACCGCTCGCACGGTCTGCGCCTGGTCATCGAGATCAAGAACGGCTTCCACCCCGAGGCCGTCCTGGAGCAGCTCTACAAGCTGACGCCGATGGAGGAGTCCTTCGGCATCAACAACGTGGCGCTGGTGGACGGGCAGCCGCTGACGCTGGGCCTCAAGGAGCTGCTGGAGGTCTATCTCGACCACCGCTTCGAGGTCGTCCGGCGGCGCAGCGAGTTCCGCCGCACCAAGCGCCGCGACCGGCTGCACCTCGTCGAGGGCCTGCTGGTGGCGCTCATCGACATCGACGAGGTCATCCGGCTCATCCGGGACAGCGAGAACTCCGCGCAGGCCAAGGCACGGCTCATCGAGCGGTTCTCGCTGAGCGAGATCCAGACCCAGTACATCCTGGACACCCCGCTGCGCCGGCTCACCAAGTTCGACCGCCTGGAGCTGGAGTCCGAGCGCGACCGGCTGACCGGCGAGATCGACGAGCTGACCGGGATCCTGGAGTCCGACACCGAGCTGCGCAAGCTGGTCTCCACGGAGCTGGCGGCCGTCGCGAAGAAGTTCGGCACCGAGCGCCGGACGGTCCTGCTGGAATCCGCCGGGACCGCGGTGGCGGCGGTTCCGCTGGAGGTCGCGGACGACCCGTGCCGGGTGCTGCTGTCCTCGACGGGCCTGCTGGCCCGTACGGCGAACGGCGATCCGCTGCCGGAGGAGGAGGGCGGCGCCCGCGCCAAGCACGATCTGATCGTCTCGCAGGTCGCGGCGACCGCCCGCGCCGACGTGGGCGCGGTCACCTCGTACGGGCGGCTGCTGAGGCTGTCGGTGATCGACCTGCCGCAGCTGCCGGACACCCACGCCGCGCCGAACCTGTCGGGCGGCGCCCCGGTCTCGGAGTTCCTCTCCGGGCTGGAGGCGGACGAGAAGGTGATCTGCCTGACCTCGCTGGACGAGTCCTCGCAGGGCCTGGCGCTGGGCACCGAGCAGGGCGTGGTCAAGCGCGTCGTGCCGGACTACCCGGCCAACAAGGACGAGCTGGAGGTCATCACCCTCAAGGACGGTGACCGGATCGTCGGCGCGGTCGAGCTGCGCACGGGCGAGGAGGACCTGGTCTTCATCACCGACGACGCCCAGCTGCTGCGCTACCCGGCGAGCCAGGTCCGCCCGCAGGGCCGCCCGGCGGGCGGCATGGCGGGCATCAAGCTCGCCGACAACGCCAAGGTGATCCACTTCTCGGCCGTGGATCCGGGCCGGGACGCGATGGTGTTCACGGTGGCGGGCTCGCACGGGACCCTGGACGACTCCGTGCTGTCCGGGAAGCTGACGCCCTTCGACCAGTACCCGCGCAAGGGCCGGGCCACCGGCGGCGTGCGCTGCCAGCGGTTCCTGAAGGGCGAGGACGTGCTGGTCCTGGCCTGGGCGGGCGGCTCCCCCGTCAAGGCGGCGGCGGCGAACGGCACTCCGGCCGAGCTGCCGCCGGTCGACCCGCGCCGGGACGGCTCGGGAGCGGCGCTGCCGGCGAGCGTGGCGGCTCTGGCAGGGGCCGTGCTGTAGGACGGACGACGCCGTTTCAGGTGGTACGCCCAACGGGGGACGTACCACCTGAATGGCGACTAGTGTTTTCCCTCTTGGCACTGGTGGGTGGGGGAGAACAGAGCTGATGAGTCGTCGCTCGGGCGGAGTGATCGGAGACTGGGCGGAAACCCAGCGCCGGATGCAGCAGACGCAGGTGATCCAGCAGCGCCAGGCGGAGCGCCGGCGGCGCGATCAGCAGGCCGCCGACCGCCAGCAGCGTGAGGCCGAGGCCCGGCGGCGTACCGAGCACATCGAGGCGGAAGTCGCCGCCCTGCAGGGCCTGCTGGCCGCGGGGTGCCGGGCACCGGCGTTCCGGATGGCCGCGCTGGTCCGGTCCGAGCAGCTCGAACCCTTCAATCCGGGCACGCTGGCGCACCCCGTGCCGATGCCGCAGCTGCACCAGTTCCAGCAGCAGAGCGCGGGCTGGACGCTCGGCTCGGGCCGGCGGGCGCAGGCCGAGCGCGAGGCACACGCGCGGTACACGCAGGCCTGGCAGGCCGCGCACGCCGCGGAGGCGCAGCGACAGCAGCAGCTGGCTGCGTACCGGCAGCAGTACGACCGGTGGGCGGCGGAGCAGCTCGCCGGGGTGCGGGCGCACAACAGCGGGCTCGCCGAGCTCACCGAGGCGCTGCGCGCGGGCGACGCGGAGTCGGTGGTGGATTACTTCTCGGCAGCCCTGTACGCCTCGACGGCCTGGCCCGAGGCACTGCCGAGGCAGGTGGCGGCCGCGTACGACCCGGGGGCGCGCCAGCTGGTGCTGGACTGGGAGCTGCCGGGCTACGCGGTGGTACCGGAGGCCAAGTCGGTTCGGTACGTGCCGAGTACGGGCCAGGACAAGGAGACGGCCCGCCCGGCCACGCAGCGCAGGGCGCTGTACCGGGACCTGCTGGCGCAGTGCGTGCTGCTGGTGGTGCGCGAGCTGTACGCGGCGGACGAGTTCGGCGTGCTGGACTCGGTGGTGGTCAACGGCTTCGTGGACGCCCACGATCCGGTGACGGGCCTGGAAGCGCAGCTCGTGCTCGCCACGGTCTCGGCGGCCCGGTCCGCCTTCACGGGGCTGCGGCTGGAACAGGTCAGCGCCGTGGACTGCCTGGTGGAGGGGCTACGCGGGCAGCTCTCGGCCCGGCCCGACCAGCTGACCGCGGTACGCCCCGGCCGCAGGCCCGACGAGGTCGGCGGAGGCGTCGTCAGCCACGGCGGCCACGTGGGCGGCGACCAGGACGAGCCCGACCTCTTCGCGATGGACCCGATCGACTTCGAGAGGCTCGTGGCAGACCTCTTCCGGGCGATGGGCATGGAGGCGGTGACCACCCAGCGGTCGGGCGACGGCGGGGTGGACATCGAGGCGCGCGATCCGGCCCCGCTCCGGGGCGGGCGCATCGTGGTGCAGGTCAAGCGCTACCGGCACCGGCTCAATCCCGACGTGGTGCGGGAGCTGTACGGCACGGTCCAGGCCACGGGCGCGAACAAGGGGGTGCTGGTCACCACCGCGTCCTTCGGCGCCGGTTCGTACGAGTTCGCCGAGGGCAAGCCGCTGGAGCTGGTTCCCGGCGTCAAGCTGGTGGAACTGCTTCACGACTACGGGCTGCGCGGCCGTCTGGGCGGTGGCGCGGCGCAGCGGACCTCCGCGCCGGAGCCCGCTCCTTCCGCGGACCACAGCGTCCTCGGCATGTCCTGGTCGGGCTCGGTCGCGCTGGACGTGTGCGCGCTGGTCTGCGCGGGCAACCGGGTGCTGAGCGAGGACCACTTCGTCTTCTTCAACAACCCGCGGACCCCGGACGGTTCGGTACGGACCCGCGCGCACACGGCGCCCGACAAGGCCGCGCTGGAAGTCGCCTTCGAGTCGCTCCCGCGGGAGGCCGACCGCCTCGTCCTCGTCGCCGCCGTCGACCCGGAGGCCGATCCGCAGGCCGACCTGGCCGGTTTCACGGACGCCCGGATCCGGCTCCTCGACGCGGCGGGTGCGGAGGCCGGGCAGCTGGAGGTCTCCGACGGCCGGGCCGGCGAGAGCGCGCTGGTGCTGGGCTCGTTCCGGCGCCGGGCGAACGGCGACTGGGACTTCGTGATCGGCGGCAAGGGCTACCGGGGCGGCCTGGAGGACCTGCTGCGGGAGTACGGCGTCGACGTGGCCTAGACGGCGTCGGCCTCGGTGTCGGCCTCGGGGTCCGCGGGCCGGGCGACGTACCGCAGGACTCCCCACATGCTCTCGGGGCGCGCCTCCTGCGGTGCCTCCTCGCGGCAGGCCTCCAGCTCGCGCAGCAGCCCCGCGCCGTCGGTGCCCGCGCCGATCATGACCAGTTGCGTCCGGCGTGCTTCGCCCCGGGCCCACGGCTGCGGGGCGAAGCGGAGGAAGCGGCCGACCGCGTGGACCTCGTACTTCTCCTCGTGGCCGGGGACCCCGAACCAGACGAAGCCCTTGATCCGGTAGAGCCCGGCCGGGCGCCGGTCGAGGAAGTCGATGAACCGGCGCGGGGAGAGGGCCTGCTCGCAGGCGAACTCCGTGCTCTCGTAGGCGGCGTGTGCGTGGGTGCAGTGGTCGTGGCCGGCGGCCTGCGCGAGCAGGTCCTCGAAGGAGAGCTGCCCCCGGGTCTCGGTCCACGGCCTGCGGTCGAAGAGCAGTTCGGGGTCGATCCGCCCGTGGTCGGCGCCCACGACCGGGGTGCCCGGGGCGCAGAGCGCGGCGAGTTCCTTCTCGATCCGGGCCCGTTCGCGGTCGTCCACCCGGTCGGTCTTGTTGAGCACCACCAGGTCCGCGACGGCGAGGTGGCGGTCGGTCTCCGGGTGCTTGGTCCGGGTCGCGTCGAATTCGGCGGCGTCCACGACCTCCACCATCCCGCCGTAGCGGATGGCGGGATTCTCGCTGGCCATGAGCATCCGGATCATCTCCTGCGGCTCGGCCAGTCCGCTCGCCTCGATGACGATCACATCGATGCGGTGGACGGGAGCGGAGAGCTTCTCCAGGTATGCGTCCAGCTCGCTGCCGTCGACGGCGCAGCACAGGCAGCCGCCGCCGAGGGAGACCATCGAGTCCCCGACCTGGCCGGCCACCGACATGGCGTCGACCTCGATCGATCCGAAGTCGTTGACGACGACCCCGATCCGGGTGCCCCCGCGGCCTGCGAGGAGATGGTTCAGCACGGTGGTCTTGCCGGATCCGAGGAAACCGGCGAGGACGACGACGGGGATGGGCTGCCTGCTGTTCACCCGGTCGATCGTAGTCAGGCTCCGTCAGCCGAGCGGCGGCACCGGCTGGGGCGGGGTGGGGCCGGTGTACCGGGCGGCCGGGCGGATGATCTTCGGATCGGCGGCCTGTTCGAGGACGTTCGCGCTCCAGCCGACCACGCGGGCCGCGCAGAAGGTCGGGGTGAACATCTCGCGCGGCAGCCCGCACAGCTCCATGACCACGCCCGCGTAGAACTCCACGTTGGTGTGCAGTTCGCGGCCCGGCTTGAGCTCGGCGAGGATCTCCTCGACCTGGCTCTCGACCTCGATGGCGAAGTCCACGAGGGGGCCGCCGAACTGTCGGGCGATGTCACGCAGCATGCGTGAGCGGGGGTCCTCGGTGCGGTAGACGGGGTGGCCGAAGCCCATGATCCGGTCGCCCGCCAGGACCCGCTCGCGGATCCACGGCCCGATCCGGTCCGCGGTGCCGATGGCGTCGAGGGTGTCCAGGGCCCGGCTCGGGGCGCCGCCGTGCAGCGGGCCGGAGAGGGCTCCGACGGCCCCGGTCAGACAGGCCGCGACATCGGCGCCGGTGGAGGCGATCACGCGGGCGGTGAAGGTCGAGGCGTTGAAACCGTGGTCGACCGTGGAGATCAGGTACCGCTCGATCGCGCGGGCCTTGACCGGCTCGGGCTCCTGGCCGGTCAGCATGTAGAGGTAGTTGGCGGCGTACGGGAGGTCGTCGCGCGGCTCCACCGGCTCCAGGCCCTGGCCCAGCCGGTACAGGGCGGTCAGCAGCGTCGGTACGGCGGCGCAGGCGGCCAGCGCGTCGGCGGCCCGGCGGGCGGGGTCGAGGTCGTACACCGGGCGGAAGCCTGCGGCGGCGCCGAGCAGCGAGAGCGCGGTGCGCAGCCCGGCGAGCGGGCCGGAGAGCCGGGTGGCGCGTGCCAGCCCCGGCAGGGCGTCCCGTACCTCCTCGGGCAGTCGGCGCAGCGGGACGGTCTCGGCGGCGAAGGCGGCCCGCTCGGCGGGGTCCGCGGGCAGCGTGCCGCGGAACATCAGGTGCCACACGTCCTCGAAGCTGCGCCCGGCGGCGAGTTCGACGGCCGAGTACTGGCGGTAGTGGTAGAAGCCCTCACGGCCTCGGACGTCGCCCAGCTCGGTTTCGGTGACCACGACTCCCGCGAGACCGCGGGGTACTTCTACGGCGGTGTTCATGCATCGACCATCCATGATGGATTGAATCCTTGTCAATGCTGATTGAATCAATACACGCATCCATCTGTAGGGTGTTCGTCATGAGCGACGAGACGGACGGCGGGCGCAGGCTCAGCACGCAGGAGGCGGCCCGGCTGCTCGGAGTGAAACCGGCCACGGTGTACGCGTACGTCAGCCGCGGGCAGCTCGCCAGCCGCCGCGATCCGGCCGGGCGGGGCAGCAGCTTCGACGCGGCCGAGGTGGAGGAGCTGGCCCGGCGGAGCCGCCGCGAGGCGGCCACCCCCGCCGGGGACCTCTCCGTACGCACCGGGCTCACGCTCATCGAGTCCGACCGGTACTACTTCCGGGGCGTCGACGCCGTGGCCCTGGCCTCGCGGTACCGCTACGAGGAGGTCGCCGAGTGGCTCTGGACGGGGGCGCTCGCGCGCGGTGCGCGGTTCACCGCTCCCCCGGAGCCCCTGGCGGCGGCCCGCCGGGCGGTGGCGGCGCTGCCGGAACACGGCGGCCCCATCGACCGGCTGCGGGTGGCGGTCGCCGCCGCCGCGGTGGCGGATCCGCTGCGCTTCGACCTGTCCGAGGAGGCGGTGCTCGGCTCCGCGCGCTCTCTGATCCCCACCCTGGTCGGCGCGCTCCCGGTGCTGGGCCCCGCCCGGTGGGCCGGGGACGGCCGGATCGCCCGGGAGCTGTGGTCGCGGCTGACTGCGCGGGAGCCGGACCCGGACGCGCTGGCCGCGCTGGACCTGGCGCTGGCGCTGCTGGTCGACCACGATCTGGCCGCCTCGACCCTGGCCGTACGGGTGGCCGCGTCGGCGCGGGCCCATCCGTACGCGGCGGTGTCGGCCGGGCTCGGCGCGCTCGAAGGGCCGCTGCACGGCGCCGCCGGGCGGCTCGCGCACCGGATGCTGGTGGAGGTGCTGGAACAGGGCGGGGCCGCGCCGGTGGTGGCGGAGTACCTGCGGGCGGGGCGCCGGGTCCCGGGGCTCGGCCACCGGCTGTACCAGGGCGAGGACCCGCGTGCGGGGGCGCTGTTCGCCCGGCTGGAGGGGCTGGAGCAGGCCGGTCCGGCGCTGGGTGCGGCGCGCGAGGTGGCCGCGGTGATGGCCCGGCAGGGCCGCGGGCTGCACGCCAATGTGGACCTGGCGCTGGCCGTCCTGACGGTGTCGTGCGGGATGGCGGCGGAGGCCGGGGAGACGGTCTTCGCGGTGGCCCGGACGGCGGGCTGGATCGCGCACGCCCTGGAGGAGTACCAGGAGCGGCCGCTGCGGATGCGCCCGAGCGGGCAGTACCACGGTCCTCGCCCGCCACAGCCGATGCCCTGACGGGGTCCGACGGCCCGCCCCGGCCGCCTCGGGGCCCCCAGGACCCCGCGCCGGGCGTCGAGCGGTTCGGGCTGGAGATTCCGCTTACGCTCCGACCGACCTAACGTTGCTCCCCATGCGGTTCCTCCTCATGAGCGCTCGGCGCCTCGGGCTGCCCAGACGGGCCGTCTCCCAGATCCTGCTGACCCAGCTGGCCATCGCCGCCGGGGTCCTCGTACTGGCGACCGGCCTGTTCCTGGCACCGCTGAGCGCGCAGCTCGACGACCAGGCCATGCGGCGCGCCCTGGCCATCGCGCAGAGCGCCGCGGCCGACCCCTCGCTGGCCGCCGACCTGCTGGACTCCGGGACCTCGCCGGACAATCCGGTGCAGGCCTCGGCCGAGCGGATCCGCCGGGCCACCGGCGCCGAGTACGTGGTCGTCCTCGACCTGGACGGCATCCGCCGCTCGCACCCGAGTGCCGACCGGATCGGGCTGCCCGTCTCCACCGACCCGAGCGAGGCCCTGGCGGGCCGCGAGGTCATGGAGATCGACGAGGGCACGCTGGGCCGGTCCGCGCGCGGCAAGGTTCCGCTCCTGGCGGCCGACGGCGAGATCATCGGCGCCGTCTCGGTCGGCATCCCCTACGACAGCGTCCGCGACCGGCTGCTCGGTGCCATCCCCGGCCTGCTCGCCTACGCGGGCGGCGCCCTGGTGGCAGGGGCGCTCGCCGCCTATCTGCTCTCGCGCAGGATCCAGCGCCAGACCCGGAACCTGGCCTTCTCCGACATCGCCGGCCTCCTCGCCGAGCGCGAGGCGATGCTCCACTCCATCCGCGAGGGCGTGATCGCCCTCGCACCGGACGGCCGGGTCCGGCTGGTCAATGACGAGGCCGCCCGGCTGCTGGGCCTCACCCCGGACTCCACCGGCACCTTCGCCGGCCGCCCGCTGGACGAGGTACTCGCCGGCGGGCGCACCGCCGACGTCCTGTCGGGCCGCGTCACCGGCCGGGACCTGCTCACCGTGCAGGGCCCCCGGGTCCTGGTGGCCAACCGCATGCCCACCGAGGACGGCGGCGCCGTCGCCACCCTGCGCGACCGCACCGAGCTGGAACACCTGGGCCGCGAGCTCGACTCCACCCGGGGCCTCATCGATGCCCTGCGCGCCCAGGACCACGAGCACGCCAACCGCCTCCACACCCTCCTCGGCCTGCTGGAGCTGGGCCTGCACGAGGAGGCGGTGGAGTTCGTGACGGAGGTCGTCGGGGTGCACCGGACGACCGCCGAACAGGTCACCGAGAAGGTCCACGACCCGCTGCTGGCCGCCCTCCTCGTGGGCAAGGCGACCGTGGCGGCCGAGCGGGGCGTCCCCCTGCGGCTGGCCGCGAGCACCCTCCTCCCCGACCGCCTGGTGGACCCGGGCGGCCTCGTCACGATCCTCGGCAACCTGGTGGACAACGCGCTGGACGCCGCGGCCGGTTCGACGGCGCCCCTGGTCGAGGTGGAGCTGCGCGCCGAAGGCCGTACCGCCGTGCTGCACGTGCGCGACAGCGGCCCCGGGGTCCCCGCCGCGCGCCGCGAGGAGATCTTCACGGAGGGCTGGTCGACCAAGCAGCCCAGGGCGCACCGCGAGCGCGGGCTGGGTCTCGCCCTCGTACGCCGCCTCGCGGAGCGGCAGGGCGGCAGCGCCCGGGCCGGTGAAGCAGCGGACGGAGGGGCGGAATTCTCCGTCGTACTCCCGGAGGCCCTGCGATGAACGAGACCCCGATCAACGTATTGGTCGTCGACGACGACATGCGTGTTGCCCGGATCAACGCGGCGTACGTGGCGAAGGTTCCCGGTTTCCGGGTGGCGGCGCAGGCCCATTCCGCGGCCGAGGCCCTGGAGTTCCTCACCACGCATCCCGTGGACCTGGTCCTCATGGACCACTACCTCCCCGACGAGAACGGCCTGGACCTGGTCCGGCGCCTGCGCCAGCTCGGCCACCGCACCGATGTGATCATGGTCACCGCCGCCCGCGACCTCGCCACCGTGCAGGCCGCCATGCGCCTCGGCGCCCTCCAGTACCTGGTCAAGCCCTTCACCTTCGCCGGGCTGCGCACCCGGCTGGAGGCGTACCGAGCCCTGCGCCGCACCCTGGACACGGGCGGCGAGGCCGAACAGGCGGAGGTGGACCGGATCTTCGGCGCCCTCGCCGCCGCGGGCTCCGCGAACGAGCTGCCCAAGGGCCACTCCCCCACCACCGCGGAACTGGTCCGCCAGGTCCTGCGCTCCGCCGACGGCCCCCTGTCCACCCAGCAGATCGCCGACCGCGCCGGCATCAGCCGCCAGACCGCCCAGCGCTACCTGAAGCTCCTGGAACGCACCGGCCGCGTCACCCTGGCCCTGCGCTACGGCGAGACGGGCCGCCCGGAACACCTCTACACCTGGCTCCCCTCCGAGGGCCCGGCCTGATCCGAAATGACCGGCCCCAGGAGGTGTCCGGCGGCGCTCAGACCGCTCCGGCGCCGGTCAGGGAGCGGACCTCCGTCTCGGCGTGCTTCGCCTCGTCCGGTTCCTCGCTCGAGGTGACCGTCCCCAGCCAGCCGGCCAGGAAGCCCAGCGGGATCGAGACGATCCCCGGGTTCTGGAGCGGGAAGAACTGGAAGTCCACCCCCGGGAAGAGCGACTCCGCGCTGCCCGACACCACCGGCGAGACCAGCACCAGCAGCACCGCCGGCACCAGGCCGCCGTACACCGACCAGACGGCTCCCCGCGTGGTGAAGCCGCGCCAGAAGAGCGAGTACAGCAGCACCGGCAGGTTGGCCGAGGCCGCCACGGCGAAGGCCAGCCCCACCAGGAACGCCACATTGAGGTTCTGGGCGAGCAGCCCGAGGGCGATCGCCACCGCCCCGATGCCGACGGCCGCGGCCCGGGCCACCGAGACCTCGCTGCGCTGCCTGGCGTGCCGGCGCTTGAGGGAGGCGTACAGGTCGTGGGCGACGGAGGCCGAGGAGGCCAAGGTGATCCCGGCCACCACGGCCAGGATGGTGGCGAAGGCGATGGCGGCGACGAAGGCGAACAGCACCGCGCCGCCGGTGGAGCCGGCGCCCCCGCCGAGGAAGGCCGCGAGCAGCGGAACGGCCGTGTTCCCGGAGGCGTTGGACGCCCGTACCTCGTCCGGGCCCACCAGCGCGGCCGCCCCGAAGCCGAGCACGATGGTCATCAGGTAGAAGCCGCCGATGAGGGCGATCGCCCACACCACCGAGCGGCGGGCCGCCCGCGCGGTGGGCACGGTGTAGAAGCGCGACAGGATGTGCGGCAGTCCGGCGGTCCCGAGGACCAGCGCGAGGCCGAGGCTCATGAAGTCGACACGGGCGGTCCAGTCCCCGCCGTACTTGAGCCCGGGGCCCAGGAACCGGGTCCCGTGCCCGCTGCGCTCGGCGGCGCTGCTGAGCAGCTGGTCGACGTTCCCGTGGAAGCGCAGGAGCACGAGCACGGTCAGGGTGATCGCCCCGCCCATCAGCAGTACGGCCTTGACGATCTGGATCCAGGTGGTGGCCCGCATCCCGCCGAAGGACACGTAGACGACCATCAGGGCGCCCACCCCGACCACGGCGAGGGTCCGCGCCACGGCGCTCGAGTTCCCCAGCAGGAGGCCGACCAGACTGCCCGCGCCGACCATCTGCGCGACGAGGTAGAGGACGGAGACGACGACCGAGGAGGTGCCGGCCGCGATCCGCACCGGCCGCTCGCTCATCCGGGCGGCGACCACGTCGGCGAGGGTGAAGCGCCCGCAGTTGCGGACCAGTTCGGCGACCAGGAACAGCACCACCAGCCAGGCGACGAGGAAGCCCACCGAGTAGAGCATGCCGTCGTAGCCGAAGAGGGCGATCAGGCCGGAGATGCCGAGGAAGGAGGCGGCGGACATGTAGTCGCCCGCGATGGCGAAACCGTTCTCCATCGGGGAGAAGAGTCTCCCGCCCGCGTAGAACTCCTCCGCCGACCCGTGCCGGTTGCGGCTGACCCAGGTGGTGATGCCCAGGGTCACCGCGATGAAGACGCTGAACAGGATCAGCGCGAGGGTCTGGTGTTCGGTGGTCACCGGCCGGCCCCCCTCGCCCGGGTCCGCTCCTGGCCGCGCTCCTGCTCGAAGACGGTCCAGCGCAGGTCGAGTGCGGCACGGTCCCGGCGCAGCCGCGCGTGCCGGGCGTAGGCCCAGGTCAGCAGGAAGGTGGTGAGGAACTGGCCGAGCCCCGCCAGCATGGCCACATTGACCGCGCCGACGACGGGCCGGGCCATCAGGCCGGGCGCGGTGGTGGCGGCGACCACGTAGGCGACGTACCAGAGGAAGAAACCGGCGGTCGCGGGAACGACGAACCCGCGGTAGCGGCTGCGGACCTCCTGGAAGGCGGCGCTGCGCTGCACTTCGAGGTAGATGTCGGATGCGCCGGGCGCGGGGCGGCCGCCGGGGGCCGGGCGCGGCGGGGACGCTTCCTCGCCCTCCCCCCAGCCGACGGCCAGCGCGTCGTACCAGGGGTCGTCCAGCCGGATCGTTCCGGCATCACGACCTTCGTGCTTGTCCACCGAACTCTCCTTGTCCGCTGCCGCATTGGCCGCGTGCCCACAAGGATGTGCGGTATGGACGGTTTCCGGACTGGTGTCCCGGTCCTCTTCACTCCAACAGGTGATGGAGTGAAGAGGACCGGTGTGCCGTGGCGCCGACCGGTCAGCCGCTGCCGACCGCCGGCAGCGCGCGCCGCTGGCGCCCGGGTCAGGCGTCGATGCGCGAGCGGTCCAGGGTCGCCGCGGAGCTCGTGATGAACTCCTTGCGCGGGGCCACCTCATTGCCCATGAGCAGGTCGAAGACCTGCTCGGCCGAGTCCAGGTCGCCGATGTTGATCCGGCGCAGGGTACGGAAGCGGGGGTCCATGGTGGTCTCCGCCAGCTGGTCCGCGTCCATCTCGCCGAGGCCCTTGTAGCGCTGGATCGCGTCCTTGTAGCGGATGTTCTTGCGCTGGTACTCCAACAGGGTCTGGCGCAGCTCGTTGTCCGAATACGTGTACACGTACTTGTCCTGGCCCTTCTTGGGCTGGACCAGCTCGATCCGGTGCAGCGGCGGCACGGCCGCGAAGACCCGGCCGGCCTCGACCATCGGCCGCATGTACCGCTGGAAGAGCGTGAGCAGCAGGCAGCGGATGTGCGCGCCGTCCACGTCGGCGTCGACGAGCAGCACGATCTTGCCGTACCGGGCGGCGTCGATGTCGAAGGTCCGGCCCGAGCCGGCTCCTATGACCTGGATGATCGCCCCGCACTCGGCGTTCTTCAGCATGTCCGAGATCGAGGACTTCTGGACGTTGAGGATCTTGCCGCGGATGGGCAGGAGCGCCTGGAATTCAGAATTCCGGGCGAGCTTCGCGGTGCCGAGGGCGGAGTCCCCCTCGACGATGAAGAGCTCGCTGCGTTCCACGTCGTCGCTGCGGCAGTCGGCCAGCTTGGCGGGGAGCGAGGAGGTCTCCAGCGCGGTCTTGCGGCGCTGCGCCTCCTTGTGCTGACGGGCCGCGATCCTGGTCCGGGCGGCCGCGACGATCTTCTCCATCACGGCGCGGGCCTGCTGCTTGTCGTCGCGCTTGGTGGAGGTCAGGAAGGCCTTGAGCTCCTTGGCGACGACGGCGGCGACGATCCGGGTGGCCGCCGAGGTGCCGAGGACCTCCTTGGTCTGGCCCTCGAACTGCGGCTCGGCGAGGCGGACCGTGACGACGGCCGTCATGCCCTCCATCGCGTCGTCCTTGACCACGTCGTCCTCGGCGACGCGCAGCAGCTTGGCCGAGCGCAGCACCTCGTTCACGGTCTTGGCGACCGAGCGCTCGAAGCCGGAGACGTGGGTGCCGCCCTTGGGGGTGGCGATGATGTTCACGAAGGACTTGACGTTGGTCTCGTAGCCCGTGCCCCAGCGCAGGGCGATGTCCACGCCGAGCTCGCGGGTGACCTCGGTGGGGGTCATGTGGCCACGGTCGTCGAGGACCGGGACGGTCTCCTTGAAGGTGCCCGTGCCGGTCAGGCGCAGCACGTCGCAGACGGCCTTGTCCTGGGCGAGGTACTCGCAGAATTCGCTGATGCCGCCGTCGAAGCGGAAGGTCTCCTCGGTCTTGCCGGCCCCGTCGATGCCCCGCTCGTCGCGGACGACCAGGGTCAGGCCGGGGACGAGGAAGGCGGTCTGGCGGGCGCGCTGGTAGAGCGTCTCCAGATTGAGCCGGGCGTCCTTGAGGAAGATCTGGCGGTCGGCCCAGTAGCGGACCCGGGTGCCGGTGCGGCCCTTGGGGACCCGCTTGGCCTTGCGCAGGCCGTTGGCGGGGTCGAAGGGGCTGTCGGGGCCCTGCTCGGTGAACATCCCCGGGACGCCGCGGCGGAAGCTGATGGCATGGGTCGCGCTGTTGCGGTCGACCTCGACGTCCAGACGGGCGGAGAGGGCGTTGACCACGGAGGCACCGACGCCGTGCAGGCCGCCGGAGGCCGCGTACGAGCCACCGCCGAACTTGCCGCCGGCGTGCAGCTTGGTCATGACGACCTCGACGCCGGACAGGCCGGTCTTGGGCTCGACGTCCACGGGAATGCCGCGGCCGTTGTCCCGGACCTCGACCGAGGCGTCCTCGTGGAGGATCACCTCGATGTGGTCGCAGTAGCCGCCCAGGGCCTCGTCGACGGAATTGTCGATGATCTCCCAGAGGCAGTGCATCAGGCCCCGGCTGTCGGTCGAGCCGATATACATGCCGGGGCGCTTGCGGACGGCCTCCAGCCCTTCGAGGACGAGCAGGTGCCGCGCGGTGTAGTTGGAACCGTCCCGGTCTGCTCCGGACAGCAGCGCGCTGGAAGGCACGGACGTGTCGGCGGTCACGCAGTTCGCTCCTCGCTGAATTTCTTTTCTGGCCCGATCGGGCGCAGGGGTGGCTCGGCTGCCGGTCGAAGGGTACCGAGGCCAGGTAGAGCCGATGCAACGCCACCCTCGCGCGATCCTCAGCCTAGTCCAGATCCGCACGGGTGTTCGATCCCCCGGGGGAGTGAAGGAAACATCACGTTCCCTTCCGCGCATGAACCATTTAGGGTTCGGGCACGTCCTCATGAACAACCTGGCACTCTCGCCGGGGAGGATGGAACTGCAACAAGCGCACGGACTGACAACGCGAAACCGTAAAGCAACGCAATACGGCTCCTTCGCCGCCAACCGGCAACAGCCGGCCAGCTTCGGAAGGAAGTTTCGAGGAAAAGCCGCGAGCGGGAACGTTTTCGGCCTGGTTGGATGTTGACCCTGGTACGACAGCTCGTCGAGCTAGAGAAGAGGCGACGTGACTACTGTTCTGACACCCGCGACCCCGCTGACGGCCGCTGACCGATGCGACCGTTGCGGCGCCCAGGCATATCTGCGCGTCGTCCTGCTGAGCGGCGGTGAACTGCTCTTCTGCGCCCACCACGGTCGCAAGTTCGAGCCGGAACTCAAGAAGATCGCCGCGGAAATACAGGATGAGACCGAGCGGCTCACGTCCGCTCCGGCTGCCCATGCCGAACCCGAGGACCGCTGACACAGGCCTGCACCTCGCATCCGACGAGCCAGGACCGGCCAAGCCGGTCGACGGGCGGCACCCCTGAGACCCAGGGGTGCCGCCCGTCCTCATATCCGCCCTACCGCGTGGGATGCCCCTCCACGGGCCCTGCACCCGGCCCGGAGCCCCTCCGGGCGTCCGATGCGGTCTCCGGAGCCCCGGCGGGCTCCGCGCCCGTCTCCGGGGCTGTCACGAAGTCGGTCAGCGGGGCGATGCGCGTATAGACCCCCGGGCTGTCGGCGCGCCCGCAGCCCCGCCCCCACGAGACCACCCCGATGAGCCGCCCCTGCGCCACCAGCGGCCCTCCACTGTCGCCCTGGCAGGCGTCCCTGCCGCCTCCGCCGTCCCCCGCGCACACCATGGAATCGGCCCGGTACTGGCCCTCCGAGTCCCCCGGGTAGGCCCGCCCGCAGACCTCGTCCTCCAGCACCGTCACCTGCGCGGCACGCAGGCCGTACGCGTAGTCACCGAAGCCGCTCGTGTCGCCCCAGCCGTATACGGCCGCCTCGGTCCCCGCCCCGTAGGCGGGATGCCCCGCCTGCGCCAGGGGGAGCACGTGGTGGGGCGGCACGGGCTCGGCCAGCTCCAGTACGGCGAGGTCCCCGGCGTTGCTCTGCGGGTCGTAGGCCGGATTCACCCGGGCCCCGCGCACCGCGATCTCCCGGCCCTCGCTCGCCCGGAGCTCCGTACGCCCGGCGATCACCCGGAAGTCGGGCACGGACTCGACCGGGCCGCCCAGCACCTCGCGGCCCAGGCAGTGCGCCGCGGTCAGCACCTTGGTCGGGGCCACGATGACGCCCCCGCAGAACTGTCCGGCCCGCGTACCCCCGAACCGGTCACGGCTGGCGAGGGCCACGACCCAGGGGCTGTCGGCCACCTTCACCGGCTTCCCGCCGATCACCACGCTGTCCGCGGCCGCTTGCGGCACCTGGGCGAGCGGCGCCGCTGCCGCTCCCGCCGCCAGGGTCAGCGCGCCCGCCAGAGCACGGGCAAAGGGACGACGCATGAGGCCTCCTGACTCCGAGTGTGCATGACTCCACCCAGAGTGGGATGCCCGGTGGCCGAGCGCACCCGCGCGGCCACCGGCGTACGGCCCCAGGCCGCCCTCCCGGTCAGTCCAGGTAGTCGCGCAGCACCTGGGAGCGGGACGGGTGGCGCAGCTTCGACATGGTCTTCGACTCGATCTGGCGGATCCGCTCACGCGTGACCCCGTAGACCTTGCCGATCTCGTCCAGGGTCTTGGGCTGGCCGTCCGTGAGGCCGAAGCGCATGGAGACCACGCCGGCCTCGCGCTCGCTCAGGGTGTCGAGCACCGAGTGCAGCTGCTCCTGGAGGAGCGTGAAG
This sequence comes from Streptomyces sp. NPDC030995, assembly GCF_055571215.1. NCBI lineage: Bacteria > Bacillati > Actinomycetota > Actinomycetes > Kitasatosporales > Streptomycetaceae > Streptomyces > Streptomyces sp. NPDC030995. The sequence goes on along the minus strand of NZ_JBVIFS010000008.1, from coordinate 158,605 downwards.
CTCACGGCGTCGGCCGGGACGACGGCCTCGGAGTCCTCGATGAGGTCGCCGAACTCGCTGTCGCCGTCCTCACCCAGCGGCGTGTGCAGGGAGATCGGCTCGCGGCCGTACTTCTGGACCTCGATGACCTTCTCGGGGGTCATGTCGAGTTCCTTGGCCAGCTCCTCCGGGGTGGGCTCGCGGCCCAGGTCCTGGAGCATCTGGCGCTGCACGCGGGCGAGCTTGTTGATGACCTCGACCATGTGGACCGGGATGCGGATGGTGCGGGCCTGGTCGGCCATGGCGCGCGTGATCGCCTGACGGATCCACCAGGTCGCGTACGTGGAGAACTTGTAGCCCTTGGTGTAGTCGAACTTCTCGACCGCGCGGATCAGACCCAGGTTGCCCTCCTGGATCAGGTCCAGGAAGAGCATGCCGCGGCCGGTGTAGCGCTTGGCGAGGGAGACCACGAGACGGAGGTTGGCCTCCAGCAGGTGGTTCTTGGCGCGGCGGCCGTCCTCGGCGATGATCTCCAGCTCGCGCTTGAGCTTGGGCGCCAGCTTGTCGGAGTTCGCCAGCTTGTCCTCGCCGAAGAGGCCCGCCTCGATGCGCTTGGCGAGCTCCACCTCCTGCTCGGCGTTGAGGAGGGGGACCTTGCCGATCTGCTTGAGGTAGTCCTTGACCGGGTCGGCGGTGGCGCCGGCGACCACGACCTGCTGGGCGGGGGCGTCGTCCTCGTCGTCGGAGATGACGAAGCCCTTGTTCTCGCCGCCCTCCTCCTCCTCGTCGGCCTCGGCCTTGGCGGCGTCGGGACCCTCGTCGGGGGTCTCGTCGTCTCCCGCCTCGTCGGCGTCCTTCTTGGCGGCGGTCTTCTTCGCGGTCGTCTTCTTGGCAGCGGTCTTCTTGGCGGGCGCGGTCTTCTTCGCCGCGGTCTTCTTCGCCGCCGTCTTCTTCGCGGTGGGCTCGGGCTCCTGCGCGAGAGCGTCCGGGGTGTCCGGGTCCGCCGTCTCGGCTGCCGGAGCCGCGGTGGTGGCCGTGGTGCTCGCTGCCGTCGTCTTCGCCGCCGTCTTCTTGGCGACGGGCTCGGTGGCCGTCCGCTTGGCCGGGCTCTTCGCTGCGACGCTCTTGCGGGTGGTGCGCTTGGGCGACTCCGCGGCACTGACCATCAGCGTCACACCCTCTTCCTCGAGGATCTGGTTGAGGCTGCGCAGAACATTCTTCCACTGGGTCGCAGGAATCTGGTCAGCCTCGAAGGCCCGACGCACGTCATCGCCGGCGATCTGCCCCTCGGCCTTGCCCCGCTCGATGAGCGCCATCACAGACTCGGAATCGGCGATCTCCGGCGGGAGCGTACGGGATGTGCTGGCCGACACGAACAACCTCTCGGAACGATGGAAACGGCTTCCGACCCCGGGCCTGGTGGTGCTGGACCGGAGCCGACGACCTCCGACCGGGGATGGGCCGGCGGCGCGGGCAGGGGCCGGGGAGCTGCACAGCACCCCCAAGGGCTGCTGTCTTCCCTCCGTCGGCCATCACCTCTTAGGTCATCGCGTGACCTCGCGGAGCGTTACGCCCAATCTTCGTGTCCCGAGTCACACCCCGTATGCACGAATGCCGGTCATAGGGTCATACCCACGGTTTCTACGCGGTTTCTGCGCGGCCTCCACGAGGCCCCTACGCGGGTGTCGCCGGACCCGACCGGGCCCGGCGACACGTCGTGCACCCCCACGCCCCCGCGCATCCGCCCGTCAGTGCTCGCGCGGGGCGGGAACCACGCGCTCGACCTCCGGATGAACCGTCAGGAGCTGACGCATGGCGTTCTCGGCGCCCGTCGCGTCACCCGCGGCGATGGCCTCGACCATCCGGGCGTGGTGCGCGACGCAGGTCTCGCTCGGGCGGTCGCAGGCCGTGATCGGGCTGCCGGAGACCTGGAGGGCGGCGGAGACGATGCCGGAGAGGTGCTCCAGCATGCGGTTGCCGGCGACCTGGATGAGCAGCGCGTGGAACTCGTTGTCGGCGCGCGCGAAGGTGATCGAGTCACCCTGACCGAGGGCGTGGCCCATGATCTCGACCATGTCCGCGAGGCGCTGCTGGATGTCCGGCCGTCCGTGGCCGGCGGCGAGGCGGGCGGCGAGGGGTTCGATGGTCAGGCGGAGCTCGCCCAGTTCGCGGCGCTGGTCGTCGCGCTGGGGGCCGAAGGCGCGCCACTCGATGATGTCGGGATCTAGCAGGTTCCAGTCGGCGACGGGGCGGACCCGGGTGCCGACGTTGGGGCGGGCGCTGACGAGGCCCTTGGCCTCCAGGACCCGCAGCGATTCGCGGACGACCGTACGGGAGACCTCGAAGCGCTGGCCGATCTCCTCGGGGACCAGCGGGCGGTCCGCGCCGAGGTCGCCGGAGACGATCATCTGGCCGAGCTGCTGGACGAGTTGGCCGTGCAGTCCGCGTCCGCGGCTGCCTGCCGCGCGGCGGCCCACACGGCTCAACTCGACGTCGGCTCCGTCCCAGTGGGGCGCTCCGACGCGGTCGGACCCGGGGGCCTCCGCGTAGGGGTAGCGGTCGAGTTCGCCCGGGCCGGCGAGGCCGGAGTCGGCATGGCGGGCGGCGGTCATCATGGTGTGCGCAAGGGTACTCACGAATCCTTTGTCGGCCGTGCCTCGATGACCCTTGAGGTCTTTGGTGAAAAGCACACGAAAGGGTGATCGGTGCCACCTACGCAATTGACGACTTATCGTAAATAACCGGGCCTTTTGCGGGGAGTTGCGGTCCGCTTCACGCGACACGGACTGCAACGGTCCCGTCCGTGACCACTCCCGCACCGGAATGATCACCAACGGACCCGGCTGCGCAGTCCGGTGAACCCATAGGCGCACAACAGGACCATCAGCGACAACACCAACGCGGTCCCGACGGGTTGGGCCATCACCCGTAGGGCCCCCACGAGCAGACGGTCCGCCTCCGGCGGCCACTGCACCCAGGTCAGGCCGCGCAGCCGGGCCGCGAGACCGGTCACCGGGTACGCGGACGAGCCCTCCAGTGCCCGGCGCACCAGCGGAACCACCACCACCGGTACGGCGAGCACCGCGGCCAGTCCCGCCGTGGCGGACCGGAAGACGCCGGAGGCCAGTACGCCGGCCCAGGCGCAGCCGATGAGCAGCCCGGCCCAACTCGCGGCCGGCAACAGCCACTGCGCCGGGGTGCGCAGCGGGCCGCTGTCGAAGACGAGCGCGAGGGCGGCGGCGTCGGCCGCCACGGCCAGGGCGCCCATCAGCAGGGCGAGGGCGGCGCAGATGCCGAGCTTGGCGGTGAGCAGCCCCATCCGGCGCGGCACGGTGCCGCGGTCGGCGGCGAGCGCGGGGTAGCGGTACTCCTCGCCGAAGGCCAGCGCGCCGAGCAGTCCCGCGCCCAGGGCGGCGGGCGGCAGCGGCAGCAGCTCCGGCCAGGCGGCGAGCAACCGGTTCTGCGGGGTCTGCCCGACCCGGGCCAGCACCAGGGCGGTGAGGACGGAGACGGCGACGACGAGGGCGGCGGTGAGGACGGGGGTGGCGGTGCCGAAGACGCGGAGCAACTCGTAGCGCAGCGGCCGCAGCGGCCCGCCCACGCGGCGCACGGCCGAGGCCGGCCGCTGGGCGCGGGCGCGCCGGGGGCGGCTGCCGGAGGCCTCGGCGAAGGCCTCGCCGGGCTCCGACGGGCTTCCGGCGGCGGCGCGGGCGGGCGGGACGGGCGCCGTCGGCGCGCCGGCGTCACCCGTCTCGTCGGCGAGCTGGTGGACCAGCACGCCGTGGCGGAAGGCCGCCTCGCCGACCTCGGCGCAGTTGCTGCCGTACACCGACAGGCGGCTGCCGCTCTCCTCGACGATCTCCACCGAGCGCTGCGCGGCCCGGGCCTCCCGGCCCAGTACGTCGGCCAGCCGGGCGGCGTGCGGAGTGCGCACGGCGACCCGCGGCCGCAGCCGGGTCCGGGCGAACTCGGCGGCGTCCTGGTCGGCGACGAGCCGGCCCGCCTCGATGCTGACGACGCGGTCGGCGCTGCGGGCGGCCTCCTTGGCGTCGTCGGTGGTGAACAGCACCGCTCCGCCGAGGGAGGCGTGGCCGCGCAGCAGCCCGTGCAGCCAGCCGCGTTCGCGGGGGGAGAGTCCGGCGCCGGGCTCGTCCAGGAGCAGGGTGCACGGATCGGCGAGCAGCGCCGAGGCGAGCGCGACCCGGCGCTCCATGCCGAGCGACAGCGAGCCGAGCCGCTGGTCCCGCAGGCCCGCGATACCGACGACCTCCAGCATGGTGTCGGCCCGGGAGGCCGGCACCCCGGCGGCGGCGCAGAGCATCCGCAGCTGGTTGCGGACGGTCCGCGACGGATTGCCGGGGACATCGCCGAGCAGCACGCCGACCTCACGGCCGGGGTGCGGGATCCGGTGCAGCGGGCGGCCGCGGAAATAGGTGACGCCGCGGCCCGGTTCGAGTTCGAGCATGAGCCGCAGCGCGGTGGTCTTGCCCGACCCCGGCTCGCCGAGCAGGGCGGTGACGTGCCCCGGGCGGGCCTCGAAGGTGAGGTCGTCCACGAGGGGCCGAGTGTGGGAACGGGGTTTGCTGGTAAGTCCGATGGCCTGGAGCATCGCTTCTCTCGCGGGGGGTGAGACCGCTCTGCGGCAGGGTGAGTACCGCAAGCAAGATAACGCGATATGTCCGATTTTCGGCGCAACCGGTCCGATGGGATGCCGATATCGACGTCGGGCTCGGCGCCGAGGGCGCGCCCGGCGCGGGCGCGTGTGCCGTGGTGTCAGACTTCCGGACGCAGCATCGGCGGATTGAGCAGGGTCGCCCCGCCCGCGCGGAACAGCTGGGCCGGACGCCCGCCCTGACGGGTCGTCGTCCCCCCGGCCGGCACCAGGAACCCGGGGGTTCCGGTGACCTTGCGGTGGAAGTTCCGCGGGTCGAGGGCCACGCCCCAGACGGCCTCATAGACCCGGCGCAGCTCGCCGACGGTGAACTCGGGCGGGCAGAAGGCCGTGGCCAGTGAGGAGTACTCGATCTTCGAGCGGGCCCGCTCCACACCGTCGGCGAGGATCTGGGCGTGGTCGAAGGCGAGTCCCGCGGGGCCCTCGCCGGTGGCGGCCAGCAGCTCGTCGACGGGGGCCCAGCGCGCGCTGTTGGCGTCTCCCCCGGCCCGTGGCGCCGGCAGGTCCGGAGCCAGCACCAGATGCGCCACGCTGACGACGCGCATCCGCGGATCGCGCTTCGGATCGCCGTAGGTCGCCAGCTGTTCGAGGTGTGCCCCGTTGCCCTCGCCCGGCAGGGCGGGGTCGTGGGCGCACAGCCCGGTCTCCTCGGAGAGCTCCCTGGCGGCGGCCGCGGCCAGGTCCTCGTCCTCGCGGACGAATCCGCCGGGCAGCGCCCAGCGACCCTGGAACGGCTGCTCACCCCGTCTGACGACCAGCGCGCAGAGCGCGTGGCGCCGCACGGTGAGCACGACCAGGTCGACGGTGACGGCAAAGGGCGGGAAGGCCGACGGGTCGTAGGGCGACATGCCGCGATCATAGTCGTCTGCCTGACGATAAACAGCGCTTTGGTGACCTTGAAGTCACTGTTCCGAGGCCCGGGGGTCTCTCGTCGACCAGGCTGTCCCGCTTGATCGACGAGGTGCTCCCTAGTGCTGTGGCCGGAAAGGTTTGCCGGGTCGCGGCGTCCGGTGCCATGGGGCCTCCCCAGGCCCGCAGGGCCTAGGGGACGCATCGCAAGGCGGAGGGCCGCGGCTCGTACTGGACGTACCGGCGCGGTCCGACAACGCGGCGAGGTGCCGTGCCGGGGGCCGCGACCCGGTGAACCTTTCCGGTCACAGCACTAGCCTCCCAGCTGGAGCGCATCCGCGGCCTCCTCCACCATGCCGAGGCCGAGCCGGCTGATCCTGACGGCGAAGGGCTCCCCCGACACGCGCAGCCCCGAGAGCCGGAGCGCACCGAGGGGGGCGCCGGGCAGGGGGGCGAGGGCGACCGTGCCCGTGGGGGCGTCGGGGCGGATCCCGGCGAGGGCGGTCAGCACGTGGACCCCGGCCGCCGCGGCCACCGCGGCCGGGCGGCAGGCCGCCGGGTGCGGGATCGGGGCGCTGCCCGCGGTGCGCTGCTCCGCCGCGAACATCTCCGGCAGCCGGTACCCGAAGGTCTCCGCCGCGTCCAGCAGGCCCCGCAGCAGGCCCGCGGCCTCCTTCTCGAAGCCCGCCTGGGCCAGCCCCGCCACGGCCACGGCGCTCTCGTACGCCCGCACCGCGCCCGAGCGGTGGCCGTACGGGTTGTGCCCCGGCTCCTTGACGGCCATGCTCCGCAGCCCCCATCCGCAATCCATGGCGGGGGCTCCGAGCAGCCGGGCCAGCTGCTCGGTGCGGGCCCGGTCCAGCAGCCCCGGGGCGATCCGGCCGGCGCCGAGCAGTCCGGTGTCGAGCAGATGGGCGGCGGCCCCCGTCAGCCGGGGCAGCGGCCGGCCGTCGGGATGGAGGGCCGAAGCGGGGCGGCCGCCGTCCGGGCCGTCGATCCAGAAGCCGGCCCGGAACCGCTCCCGCAGCGCGGCCGCCCGGTCCCGCCACTCCTCGGCGCCGGGCCGCCCGCAGCCGGCGAGGAGATCCGCGCCGAGCACGGCGGCCCGGTGGGCGTGGGCCTGGGTCTCGCAGCGCCGCGGACCCGGCACGGGGTCGGCCACGAAGCCGTCCTCGCCCAGAGCTCCGCGCAGCCAGTCGAGGCACCGCTCGGCAGCCGGGAGCAGTCGGGCCACCTCCTCTTCCGGCATGCCCCAGAGCCGGGCTTCGGCGAGCACCGCGGGGAAGGCCAGGGTCGCCTCGGTTCCGGTGCATCCCGGCGGGAGCTGCGGGCCCGCTCCGCGCAGCGGGCCGGGGATCTTCCCGGCGTCGGGCCCGCGCCCGTCGGTCTGGGTCCGGGCCAGGACGCGCAGGGTGGCCGCGGCGAGACCGGTGCCGAGGGGCAGCGCCATCCTGGCCGCCCAGAGCGACTCGGCCGGGGCCAGGCCCAGCCGCCAGGGCACCCCCGCGGCCGCGAAGGCGTCGCCCGGCTGCTCCGGGTCCCTCAGGAGCAGGGCGCCCAGGTCCTCGACGCTGGTCCGGAACCACGCCTCGGCCCTCGGGTCGTCCCCCTCGGCCCGCGCGTCGGCCAGCGGGTTCGCCACCTGCCCGGCGGGGGCACGCACCGCGCGGTCGTGCGTGGTGCGCAGCTCGATGGTGCGGGATTCGCCGGGGCCCAGCTCGAGCTGCCAGCGCAGCAGACCGGCCGAGGCCAGCGCGTCGTCCGGCGGCGGTTCGGCGGCGGTGACGGCCTGCGCCTCGCCGTTGCTCCAGCGCAGCCCGGCGGCGTGCACCCCGGCGGGCAGCTCCGGCCCGGCCCGGCCGGCGGCCACGGCGGCCAGCTCGGCCAGGTCGGTGCCGAGCAGCACCTCCACGGGGAGGCGTACCGACCGGGCCGAGAAACTGCGCAGGGTGATCCGCTCGGTGCCGTCGGCGTGCCGGACCCGTTCCACACCGATGTCCGGGTCGGGGCCGGGCTCCGCTCCGGTGCGCACCGTCGCGGTGAAGGCGGCCCGGTCGGCGCCGAGGCTGCGCCCCTGGACGGCGACCGGGTCCCGGCCGCCGACGCGCAGCACGCACCGGGAGAGCAGTCGGCGCCCGGAGCGGTAGATCCCGTCGATCCCCCGCCCGGTCAGCTGGCCGTGCTCCGGCGAGATGACCAGGCAGGGCGCGGCGACGCAGATGACGGCGCCGTGCACGGGCGGCAGTTCGGGCCTGCGGGCGGGGGGCACGCTGGCTGGGCGGGGAGGTGCGGGGTGAGACATGTGTCGCCTTGTCTGCGCTCCGGTCGGTTCAGCTGGGCGGCGGCGTGGCCGGGCCCCCACCACCCCCCAGCTGAACGCCCCCACCCCCGCCCGGGTCACGCCCGGGGCGCGCCGGAGCCGCGGCCGCGGGGTGGCGCGCGCGGGCCGGCGCGCGTTCACTGCTCGCTCCCCGCGGTGCGGCGCGGGGAACGGCGGGGTGCCGTCCGGGCCCGTCGGCCGGGAGGGCGGCTGCCGGCCGCGGAGCGCGCGCGCCGGGGCTCGCGGCGGCGTCGCTCCTCGCGCAGGCACTGCCGCAGCCCCTCGGGGTCGATCCCTTCGTTGCACGCGTGGTGGAGCAGCTGGGCGAAGCGGTACTCGGCGTCCGCCCGCAGGGCCAGGCCCAGGGCGATCCGGGCGGTCGGCTCGTCCCCGGTGGACCAGGAGACCCAGCCGGCAAGGGTGAGGGGGGCCGCGGCGTGCTCGCCGTAGGCCCCGACACAGCGCCGGGCGAGGGCCCGCCACAGTCGCAGGGCGGGGGCCGCCTCCTCGTCCTCCATCCACTCGGCGGCGATGTCCCGGATCTCGCGGTCCTGGAGGCCGAGGATCAGCGAGGCCGCCTCGTCGTGGCCGAGGAGCGCGTCGTCCCAGTCGTCGGCGCGCGGTCCGCCTTCGACGGGCGGGGCCAGGGTCATGCGCCGCAGCAGGGTCTGCGCCAGTGTGATGGTCTCGGCACCGACCTCCTCCCGGGTGGCCCCGTCGAGGATCCTCGGCATCAGGGCGGCGGCCGCCCGGTCCAGGGCCCGTTCCGCCTCGTCGGCCACGGCCCCGCGCAGCGGTGCCAGCCTGCCCTCGATCTCCTTGAGGGAGCCCCGGACCTGGAGTCCGGCGAAGGTTGCCGCCGCGGCCATCACCGAGGTGCCGACCGCGGCCAGCCGGCCGCCCTCGGCCGGACAGCACCGCTCGTCGGGGCAGACGTAGGACCAAAATCGCCCCGCGGACAGGCACAGGGCCTCCAGGACCGGCACGTCCAGTGCGCCGCAGGCCAGCCGGATCCGCTGGGCGAGCGGCCGGAGCCGGGTCATCACCCGCTGGCCGCTCTCTTCGCCGCGCGGCTCCTGACAGAGGAAGACGACGATGCCGTCGGGCCTGCCGCCGCGCCGTTCGCTGCCCCTGATCAGGCAGTCGGCGACCTGCCGGGCGGTGTCCTCCCATTCCGCGGGGGTGGCGGGAATGCCGACGCGGAGCCGGCCGCCGAAGCGACCGCCCTCGCCGTGCACCGCGACCATGACGAGGGAGTCGGTCGGGTGGAAGCCGAGCATGTAGGGCAGCGCGTCGGCCAGTTCGGCCGGGCTGCGCAGGGTGATCTGCGGGTCGTTGGCGGCTCCGGCCGGGCTGATGGAGGGCCGGTCGGACGGGGTGCGTGAGGTGTGATCGTTCGTCATGGCACGAAGGTCCCGCGCCCGATCCGATCCCGAAAGCTCTGTGGATAACCATTTCACGCTTCAACATCCACAGGTTCAGGGCGACATGGGCGCACGTCGGTGGGACCGGGTTACATGGGAACGTGAACACCGACCCGATCGGCGGGCGGCGGGCGGCGGCTGGCGACCGGCAACCGGCAACCGGCAACCGGCAACCGGCGGCGAAATGCGGGCGATGCCAAGGGGATAGCGGCGAAACCTAGCCTGACAGCCGAATCCGATCATGCCGACCGCTGAAGTGAGGGCACATGTCCCGCGACCTGACAACCGAGGCTCGTGACTGGCTCACGGCATACACACCCAGTCCCCATCCCGACCTCGGACGGAGCGGTGTCGTATGCCCTTACATGGTGAAGGCCCTGCGCCGTGACTACGTCCACATGGTCGAGTTCGACGCGAACGAGGGCGACGAAGCGCTGATGGCGCTGGCCCGGGAGCTGCTCGGGCGGCTGCGCGAGCAGGCCGAGGAGCTGGGGTCCGACCGGATCTACTTGGTGAACATGGTGGTTCCGTACGGGCTTCCGGACCACGAGATGAAGGCGATGATGGGCCGGGTGCACGCCGCGCTCAAGCCGGAGTGGGTGGAGGCCGGCTACATGCTCGGCGACTTCTGGCCGGCGCACGAGACCATCGGGCTCCACAACGACGACTTCCGCCCGTTCACCAGCCCGATGCCGCTGCTCGGGATGCGCCACATCGTCCCCGCCGACCTGTTCTTCTTCGTCAAGCACGAGCGGGTGCCCGCCGAGCGGCAGTGGTGCCTTCAGGTCTTCCGGAAGAACTTCGAGGGTCAGCTCAACGAGTACTGGACCGAGCAGCTGGAGGCCGCCGAGGCCGAAGTCCTGCGTGAGCTCCAGGAGGTCGGGGCTGCTGCTTGATCAGCCATTGCACGGCCAAGTCGGCTGGTGTGCTCGTCGGGACGGCGAGGGCACCAGCCGGCTTTCGTTGCGGCCGGCCCTTTTGAGGCCGGCTCTTTGCGGCCGGTCCTTTCGCCGCCGGCCCCTTCCACCGGCCGGCTTCGCGGCCGACCTCGCGCAGACGCGCCGGTCCCGTTCCCGGACATGGCTGTGGGGGGGGGGGGGGGGGGGGGGGGGACCACACCACCCTTCCCCCCCCGGAACAAAAATCACCCCCGCCCCATGCAAGAGAAGTTTTTCGTGTCCCCCCACCCGACAGTAAGCTCTTC